>JBGTBX010000477.1:0-3616 GCA_041749115.1 Gemmatimonadaceae bacterium | reverse complement strand
TGTGAGGCCCGGCGGACGAGTTGACGTGTCGTTGAATATCCCCGCGCCCCCGGCACCTGGTGATTACTCCATTCGCCTCGATCTGGTGCGAGAAGGCGTCCACTGGTTTGAGAATCACGGCTCCCAACCCGTTTCTTGCGCGATCGCCGTGAGGAAATGACCCAAGTCACCAATCAGGTGTTTTCTCAACGAATCTGTACTGCCCTTCTTAACGACAGACATTCGTTCGACGTGCGCGGAGCTCGTCGCCCCCGGCGAGCGCGGTAAGCTTCCACTCCCCATCAACTTTCTCGAATACAAACCGTAGGTGGTCCGGGGCCCGTTTTGATGCGCGAAGATATATTAGGTGTCATCCTTCCAGCCACTTACTCAGGCGGCGGGAGACTGAACCGTGCTAGAGATTCGGCAAAGCCCTGTGTTCTAGCCTCCGTCGTGGCAGAGTCTGACCTTAGGACTCCGTTAAGTTCTAACTATTTCTTGTTACTGCGCGCCAATCGTTTCACGTCGTCGAGGGTCAACCCCGTCAGTTTCGTCTTGGATCCGGGCACTGCAAGAAGCCCATTGTTACGAACCATGAGCGGGTCCGATCCAAGCCTCACGTGACCAGTATCGGGGTCCGGATATAGGCCCAAGAACACCAAGTAGCGTTGGTTCTGGGGGAATGACACGCTGTCAGTGGTTCGCACTCGGACCTTGCCAATCGTCACCGTACCACCGTCCAACGAGGCTGTAAGTATCCCACCTTTGACCAACGGAGAGATGGTCCGCCCATCGATCGCAGCGGTGCTCAATGTTTCAACCACTGAGCCCTCGAAGACTGTCTCAATCCAGCAGCCGTTCTCCACCAGAACACCACGCACGCTACGGACATCCATCAACACCGCCGTTCCGTATTGACCACCAAGGAGATCGTCGAGGACGTCTCGAGGTTGAGGCTCGCGGTCAAAGACTGGATAGTCATATGGTCGGTGGACTAACACCTCCTGATCAGCAGGAAGGAGGCGTTCGGCTATTGACATACTCGGCGCGTACTCGATGGTTCGGTGGCTAGCGTCTTGCGCGAACGCCGAGGCAACTAGACACCCGCCAACTGTCTCCGAAGTCGCGGCCGCGCCCAACTCGAGTGCCTCTTGCATTGCTTTCCAAGGCTGGCCTTGTTGCACGCCTTGCTTGAGGAACTCGTTGGCAGACAGCGTGACCTCCTCCGGTAGGCGCATGGTGTCGGCGGTCGCACTCCGGATCGCCACAACATCGCCACGTGCCGCTGCGGTCAGCAACGCTGCGCGAAACTTCGAAAAAGCTGGGTCGCGACCCGAGTCGTCACGAGGCGGGAACCGGCGAGGAACCTGCGCTTGCACCTCACTATGCCACGTGTGTTTGACATGCTTTCAATTGCACTGTCGCGGTCCGAGCGAGCCAGGCGCTTGAATCAGCATCAGCGGTCTCGCATACTGGCCGATAGTAAATGGACGCTTCGCAGGACCAGTCGACGGTAGGGGCCCGTTCGAAAGTTACTCGATCTCTCGACTCACTTCACTTGCCCGAACGCTGTTACCACCTCGGATATAGAGCGACCGATCAGCTTGCTATCATCGGCGACGGGACTACCGTCACTCAGGTGTATGGGGTCTATCCTGCCCTGAGGATCAACATGGAACGCAAGGCCGGGCCGGAGTGTCCCGTCAGTATCGTCAACGGAGAGGAAAACAAGATAGCGCTGCCCAACAACAAATTCCGGGTAGACCCCTGCAGTGACCATCACGGAACCAATGGCTGTATTTCCGCCATCGTGCCAAAATTCAACCGCATCGCGCCTTCCCCTGAGAAATTGAATGGGCTTACCACGAAGGCGCGTACGCACCCATATACCTTTGTCACAGAAGCTGAACTACCCTGGCTTGAAGGCCGTTTTTTGGGCCTAGGTCAAAACTCGGCGCCCTGTGGCTAAGGCGTCCAGCTAGCCGCGTCGATCACGATGGTGATTCGCCCCCCAGGCGAGCCCGCGAGACGCACTTTGAGTTCGTTCTTAGGCTGCGGCGTGACCGTACGCTGTATTGAAGAAACATCGCTTCCGAAGTCGTTCGGCGCCGCGATCTGCTGGTCATTCCACCAGACGCGACCGCTCTCAACGGCGTTTTCGACGCGCTGTCCAGAAACCGACGTGCCCGTGCCGTTATAGATACGGACCGTCAACGGACCAACCGCTCCGGTCGGCAGGAAGATTTCCCGAGTCTCCGTCTCAGGCGATCCTGAGGCCCGCTGGAAGGCGCGCATGCCAACAATGCGTCGGTCGAGTACGAATTCACCGTCGACCATCCTGTAAACCTCACTCGGCGAGGGCTGGCTGTGAGCAACCGGCACATCCGATGTGAACGCCTCGAGCACGCCATCGCCGTCGATATCCACGAATGACGTATTCGTGAGTTCGGTTCCCACAATGCCTAATACATCGGTCGTCGTTGGCGAAACATTTTGCAGGTTGACTCCGTCCCAGAGAAATGCCCAATCTTCGGATGAATTGCCGGTTTCGAAACGGACCACTGCTCTTACAGCTCATCCAGTGCCGCAACTCGCGTGGCCGGCACGTTGCCGGCGCTTCCTGAGATGACCTCCTAACCATTGAGAACCTTTCTAAGGCCTCTCCACGAATCGATACTGGAGGGCCTCGGCAAGATGTTCGGTCGTGACAGCATCGACAGCAGCGAGATCGGCAACAGTTCTAGCCACCCGAATGACGCGATGAAAGGCGCGCGCCGACAAATGCAGTCGCTCCGCTGATCGCTCGAGTAGTCGTCGTCCTGCAGGATCAAGCGGTGCCACGCGCTTGAGTTCGGTTCCTGTCAAGGTCGCATTCACGCGCGAGCGTACTGATCGCGCCGCTTGACGTTCCCGCGCCCCGAGAACTCGCGCTCGCACGACCGCTGACGATTCCCCTGGCGTACCCTGCGTCAACTCGGTAATCGGAACCGCTTCGACTTCCACGACGAGATCGAGGCGATCACGCAGCGGACCTGAAAGGCGATTGTGATACTTCAAAATCTGTGGCGGCGTGCATCTGCACGATCGTCGTTTGTCGCCGTGGTACCCACACATGCACCCCCGCGTTGCCCTTTTGTACCGCGCGGCTTACGGCCAATTGGAAACCGACCGATTATCCGAAGGAATTGCGCCACTTAGGCGATCACCTCCGCGCCAAACGGTTCGAGCTTGGCCCGCAGATTAAGCAGTTGGCGAGGCAGTTAGACACCGATGAGGGTAGTGTTGCCTCATGGGAACGGGGAGACCGCGATCCGTCCTTGCGCAAGCTGCCTAAGATCCTGGGGTTTCTTGGCTACGATCCAAGGCCGAGCCCACTCACGTTCGGCGAACGTCTCCGCAAGGTCCGGACTGCACTAGGACTGTCCACGCGTGAGCTTGCGGTCCAGTTAGGTGTGGACCAGTCGACGCTCGAGAGCTGGGAGCGCGGCGAGCATGCTCCGATTGATCGATCTCGCCGGATGAACGCGGCGGAGCTAGTCGCCCTCGGCGAGCCGCGCAAGTTTCCATTCCCCATCAATCTTCTCGAATATAAACCGCAGGTGGTCCGCGGCCCAAACAAATTGTCCGTAGACGTATC
>JBGTBX010000476.1:0-19553 GCA_041749115.1 Gemmatimonadaceae bacterium | reverse complement strand
GCTCGGTGCTCCAGGGACCACCGGACTCACACCAAGCTTCTGCCCGGTAACAAACATCCGGGGGCCCGGGCGGGTGCCGCTGTTAATTGCATTACGCCATGCAACCAATTCGGCGAGATCTCCCGACATATCCCGGACCGTGGTCACACCATACGCGAGGGGAAGCCCGCTCCAGTAGGCCGCTTTGGTGGCGCTGTCGGCGGGCAGGTTGGTCTGGTGGACGTGCATGTCCCACAAACCGGGGATCAGGTAGCGGCCGCGACCGTCGATCACAGTGGTCCGCGGCGGAATTCGCGTACTACGGGCCGGGCCCACGGCGATAATGGTCTCGCCGCGCCAGACAACCGTCGTCTGCGGCTTCAGCGCAAGGGAATCGTGCGCCGCCGCCACATCCACGAGCGTGACATTGCGAATTGCGTGGGTTGCCTGTGGCGGCGCCTGCTGGGACAAGATCGGCGCTGCGGCGGCGACGAGGGTGAGCGGGACCACCAGAAAGCGCATGCGAAGTATGTGGAAGGGCACGATGTCATCCGCGGGACTCAAGTCCCGTGCCACAACGCGCATGTCACCGCTGATTCCTACGCCACGCGGTTCATCCCATCGAGACCCGCGACCTTGTACGCTTCGGCGAGGGTGGGATAGTTGAACACCGGGTCCCTGAAGTAGGCCATCGTGCCGCCGAGGGCCATTCCGTCTGACCAATGTGAATCAGCTCCGTCGCGCTGTCTCCAAAGGCGTGAATGCCGAGCACCTTATGAGTCTCCCGGTGAAACAACACCTTGAGAATGCCCGAATCGACACCCATCATCTGTGCTCGCGCCAGTTCGCCAAAGCGTGCGAGCCCCGTTTCGCAGGGCACACGCTCCTTCACGAGACTGTGCTCAGCGGCGCCCACCATCGAGATTTCCGGTATCGTATAGATGCCGTAGGGGACGACGCCATCCGATGCGTCAATCGCGGCACCGTTGAACATGTGGCACGCGGAATGTCGCCCTTGTTCCATCGACGTCGCGGCAAGGGCGGGGAAGCCGATCACATCACCAGCAGCGTAAATGTGCGGCACGGTTGTCTGGTAATGTTCATTCACGCTGATCTTCCCTCTGACATCTGCTGCTAAACCGGCGGCCGTGAGGTTCAGCAGGTCGGCATTGGTGGTGCGGCCCACGCAATACAACAGAACGTCGCCCTTGGCGATACGGTTGCTGGTCAGGCGCGCCACGACGCGTCCGCGCTCGTCGCGATGCACCTCCTCCAGTCCGTCGCAGAGCCGGAACGTGGCGTTCTGGTGCCGCATCACCTGCATGAGCATATCGATCATTTCGCGATCGGCAAAATCAAGCAGGGTATCACGGGAATCCACGACGCACACCCGCACGCCTAACGCGGAGAACATCGAGGCGTATTCCAGACCGATGACGCCACCACCAACCACGATCATTTCGCGGGGGAGCGTCGTCAGCTTGAGAATTTCGTCGGAATCGATGATCTGTTTATTGTCGAACGGCACTGCATCGGTGCGCGCCGGACGCGTGCCACACGCAATGAGCACATGGGCCGCGGTCACCCGCGTGGTGACGCCGGTGTCCGATGTGACGATGATGGTGTGGGGGTCAGAGAAGGTCGCCGCACCACACAACATGGTCACGTTGTTTCGCTTCAGCTGGCTGCGCACTACCTCAAGTTCGCGGGCCATGACGGAATGCACGCGAAAGTTGAGGTCTGTCATGGTCAGATCATACTTCAGCGAGTAGTCGCGTCCATAAGAACGCACGCTGACGGAATCCGCTCAGGTAAAGGATCGCTTCGCGAAGTGTTTTGCTGGGTATGGTGCCGGTGTGCAGGCATACTCCACCGGCCAGTTCGCGACGATCCACGAGAGCCACACGTTTACCGAGTTTCGCGGCCGCGATGGCGCCACGCTGACCCGCCGGACCTGAACCAATAACAACGAGATCGTAATCCATAGCAGGGGATAAGGGCGATCTATAAAGAATCGGCGCGGGACGCAGAAATCGTAGTCGCTGGTTGAGTGCACGACTGGGGGATAGCTTTCGCGCCCATGAGCCTACGCAAGAAACTCGAACGTCTCGAGCAGGAGCGCGCCAAGTCCGAACTGGGCGGAGGTGCGGATCGCCTCAAGGCGCAGCACGCCAAAGGAAAACTCTCCGCGAGGGAGCGGCTGGACCTGCTGCTCGATCAGGGCTCGTTCGTCGAGTACGACCGTTTTGTCACGCATCGGTCCACCGATTTCGGGCTTGAGGAGCAGAAGGTGTACGGCGACGGGGTCGTCACCGGTCACGGCCGCATCGACGGGCGCCTGGTCTACGTCTTTTCGCAGGATTTTACGGTATTCGGCGGGTCGTTGTCGGAGACATTTGCCGAGAAGATCTGCAAGGTCATGGATCTGGCGGTGCGGAACGGTGCGCCCATGATCGGATTAAATGACAGCGGGGGCGCCCGGATTCAGGAAGGTGTCGTGTCGCTTGGCGGGTACGCGGACATCTTTTTACGCAACACGCTCGCCTCGGGCGTGGTCCCGCAGATCTCGGCAATCCTCGGCCCGTGTGCAGGGGGGGCGGTGTATTCACCGGCGATCACGGATTTTGTGTATATGGTACGCGGGACGTCGTACATGTTCGTCACGGGTCCGAACGTGGTGAAAACGGTCACTCACGAAGACGTGACCATGGAGACGTTAGGCGGCGCTGATACGCATGCGTCCACATCGGGCGTCGCGCACTTCGCGCATGATTCCGAAATGCAGACGCTGCAGGCGATTCGTGAGTTGTTTCGCTACATCCCGCAGAACAATCTGGATGACGCTCCACGTGGCGCCAGCCGCGACCCGCGGGATCGTCGTGATGAAGCGCTGCTGGACGTGGTCCCCGATCAGCCGAATCAACCGTACGATATGCACGATGTAATTCGTCGCGTGGTGGATGATGGCGAATTCTATGAAGTGCATCGGGACTTCGCTGCCAACATTCTGTGCGGGTTTGCTCATCTGGGCGGGTACAGCGTCGGGATTGTTGCCAATCAGCCGGCCGTTCTGGCGGGCGTTCTCGACATTGATGCGTCCGTGAAAGCTGCACGCTTTGTGCGCTTCTGCGACGCGTTCAACATCCCGATCGTGACGCTCGAGGATGTGCCCGGATTTCTTCCCGGGGTGACGCAGGAACATGGCGGCATTATCAGACATGGCGCCAAGCTGTTGTATGCCTATTGTGAAGCGACCGTGCCGAAATTAACGGTGATCGTGCGCAAGGCGTACGGCGGCGCGTACGACGTGATGAGCTCCAAGCACATCCGGGGTGACTTCAATGTGGCGTGGCCGGGTGCTGAAATCGCTGTGATGGGTCCCAAGGGCGCCGTCGAGATCCTGTTCCGCAAGGAGATCGCGGACTCCCCGAACCCGCAGCAGGCGACCGATGAACGTGTGGCTGAATACACCGAGAAGTTCGCTAATCCGTACGTCGCGGCAAGTCGCGGGTTCATCGATGACATCATCGATCCCCGGGATACCAGACCGCGGCTCATCGATGCACTCGAATCACTGCAAGGGAAGCGTGATCGCAATCCCCCTCGGAAACATGGCAATGTCCCACTGTAAACGCCGTGTGGTTCTGTGGGACGGATGCGGAACATGAGTCACACGCCGCTCAAAAAAGTGCTCATCGCCAATCGCGGCGAGATTGCGGTGCGCATCATTCGTGCGTGCCACGAGCTGGGCATCCGGACGGTCGCCGTGTATTCCGAGGCGGATGCGCAGGCTCCACATGTGCGCACGGCTGATGAAGCGGTGTGCATTGGTCCCGCGCCATCCGCCGAGTCGTATCTCCGGGGCGATCACCTCATCGAGGTCGCGCTGCGGCTCGGCGCCGACGCGATACACCCCGGATATGGCTTTCTATCGGAGCGCGAGTGGTTCTCGCGTGCGGTGCGGGATGCGGGTTTGATCTTTGTCGGCCCTCCGCCCGAAGCGATTGCGGCGTTAGGCAACAAAACCGCGGCGCGGCAACTCGCGATCGCTGCCGGTGTGCCGGTGGTGCCCGGTACAACTGAGGGCCTCAAGGACGCGGAGGAGGCCATTCGTGTCGCCGAACAGTTTGGTTACCCTGTGCTACTGAAAGCGGCTGCCGGCGGCGGTGGCAAGGGAATGCGCGTCGTGCGAACGCCCGAAGAAATGGCGCCGAGTCTGGATGCGGCACGCCGTGAGGCGCAGAACGCCTTTGGCGACAGCGTGGTATACGTCGAGAAATACATCGTTGGTCCGCGTCACGTAGAGATCCAGGTGCTGGCAGACGCACATGGCACCGTTCTCTCGTTAGGTGAACGGGAGTGCTCCGTGCAGCGGCGCCACCAGAAGATGATCGAGGAGGCACCCTCCGTTGCTGTGTCACCGGAGCTGCGCGCGCGCATGGGAGCCACCGCAGTGGCGGCCGCACGTGCCGCCGGCTATGTGAACGCCGGCACGTGCGAGTTTCTGCTCGACGCAGAGGGGAATTTCTATTTCCTCGAAATGAACACACGCCTCCAGGTGGAACATCCCGTGACGGAGCTGGTTACGGGGATCGATATCGTACAGTGGCAGCTGCGGATCGCCGCCGGTGAGCACCTGCCGTTTAAGGGTGACATCCCGCCACGAGGCTGGGCGATTGAATGCCGGATCACCAGTGAAGATCCGGCCAACGACTTTCTTCCGTCGATCGGCCGCATTGAATATCTGCAAATCCCGACCGGCCCCGGCGTGCGGTGGGACAGCGGGATCGAAACCGGGAGCGTCGTGGGTCTGCACTATGATCCGATGCTCGCCAAGTTGATCGTCCATGCCGACACACGGGAGCAGGCCATCGCGCGGATGCATCGCGCGCTGCAGGAACTCACCATTGTCGGCGTGTCCTCGTCACGTGAGTTTCATCTCCGCATGATGGAGAACGAAGACTTTCGCACCGGGAACATTGAGATTCAGTGGCTGGAGCGTACGCTGCCGGCGATACTGAGCGTGCAGGCTCCTGCTGCTGAACGCGAAATCGCGGCGCTCGCTGCGGCGTTGATCGCCGACCGCGACCGAGGGGGGGGAATTGCGCACTCTTCTGCCGCGCGTGCCAACGCCGGACCGTCTGGTTCGCAGGCCGGCAACTGGGCGGTGGCGGCACGACGCGACGCGATACGGTGACGGGGGCGCCGAAGCGTGCCACGGTAACCATTGAGCGCCTCGCCAACGGCGGAGCCGGCGTTGCCCGCATTGATGGTCTGGCTGTGTTCGTTCCGCGGACTGCGCCCGGCGATGTGGTCGAGATCACGTATCGCGTCAGGCGGCGCCACGCCGACGGGGAAGTGCGTCGCGTACTCACCCCCTCCGCCGATCGTGTCGCCCCACGGTGTCCACATTACACGGACGACGATTGCGGGGCGTGTCAACTCCAACACCTTGATTATGCGGTACAGCTCAGTGCAAAACGCCGGATGGTCGTTGACGCATTCGAGCGAATTGCGCGTCGCACGGTGCCGGTCGCCGACGTGGTGCCGTCTCCTGAACAATGGGCCTACCGCAATAAGCTGACGCTCACCATGCGGCGGCACAACAACGACTGGGTGATGGGCCTTCGCTCGTGGAAGTCTCCCGACACCGTGTTCGACTTGCAGCGCTGCGACATCTCGTCGGCGGAGGTGGTGGAGGCATGGCACGCGCTCCGCAGCGCGAGGCAGTGGCTGCCCGAAGGAAACAGCATGCGTGGTTCAATCCGGGTGGTGGATGGGCGGACGCACTTGTGGTTGAGCGGCGGTGCACGCTGGGACACCCTGCAACCGTTTCTGACCGCGTGTCCCCAGTTCAATGATGTGCGATGGCTCGACGACAACGAGCGAACGCACGTGCTGCGTGAAGACGCCGACGGCGGCGCCGGGGCTTTTGAACAGGTCAACTCGGCGGTGGCCGGCGCAATCCGTGACCACGTCCTGAGTGTCATCCGGGCGACGCCTGGCACTCGAGTTGTCGACGCCTATGGTGGCAGGGGAGATCTCTCCGTCCGAATGGTCGAAGCCGGTCGCACGCCGGTGCTTATCGAGCTCGACCGCGACCTGGCTGCTGCGGCTCAAACCGCGATCGGCGGCCGTGGGGAGGTCCTCTGCGGGCGTGTGGAGGAGATCCTGCACAGCGTCCTTCCTGCCGATGCGGTGGTGCTGAATCCGCCGAGGACAGGTGCCGATCATGCCGCGATGCGCGCGCTTGAGGTGTTACCGCGCGCACCGCTGCTGATCTATGTCAGCTGTGATCCGGCGACGCTGGCGCGTGACGTATCCCGCCTTCCCGGCTATAGGGTGCAGTCCGTTCTCCCCTTCGACATGTTTCCGCAGACTGCCCACGTCGAGGTCGTCTGTGTGCTCACCCCGGGATCTGACTCATGAAGTACATCGTGGATGTGAACGGTACGCGCGTGGAAGTGGGGCTTCACCCGGACGGCGTACGCGTGGAGGGGCGGCTCGTCCCGGCGCACCTCGCGGACATCGACGGGACGCCGGTTCACATGGTAAGCGTCGGGGACGAAGTGCACCGCGTGGCGGTGAAGCGAGGAGAGACGCGCGGTTCGTATACGCTTTGGCTGGGGGCCTACAAGTTCACCGTCGAGGCGCTCGATGAGAGGACGCGCGCGATTCGGGACCTCTCGGATGCAAGCGAACGAGCATCAGGGCCACGGCCTCTGGTGGCGCCCATGCCAGGACTGATCGTGCGGGTGCTGGTGTCTGAGGGTGACCGTGTCGAAGCCGGACAGGGACTGGTACTGATGGAAGCGATGAAGATGGAGAACGAGTTACGGTCGCCCTCGGCGGGTCTTGTTCGCACGATTTTGGCATCGCCTGGGGCCGCCGTGGACAAAGGAGCCGTGCTGGTGGAGCTGGACGCCTGAGCTCAGTGGGATTCAGCCAGCTGCGGGCGAGTTGACAGCCTTCGAAGGTGTGTCTAGCTTGAGGGTCTGCCGTAAACCACGTTGTTTGAGCACGTTGCGCGCTCTCGCCAGTGGGAATCCCAAAGGCGCAGCGCTTTCTGATTTTATCCAATGAAGACCTTTTCCGCGACTCCCAAAGACATCGATCGGCGCTGGTTTGTTGTAGACGCCGAAGGCATGGTTCTCGGTCGTCTCGCCACGGAGATCGCGCGGATCATCCGAGGCAAGCACAAGCCGATCTTTACGCCCCATATGGACACGGGCGACAACGTCATCGTGATCAACGCAGCGAAGGTGCGCGTGACGGGACGTAAAGCTGAACAAAAGACCTATTTCTCGCATACCGGTTACATGGGTCACGAGAGACACAAGCCGTTTGCGTCCATGCTCGCCAAACATCCGGAACGGGTGATTGAGAAAGCAGTGCATGGCATGCTGCCCAAGTCGGCCCTGGCGCGCCAGGTGCTGCGATTGAAACTGCGGGTGTACGCCGGTACCGATCATCCCCATGCGGCGCAACAGCCCACGCCGCTGACCTTTGACATGAAGAGCGAGTAGCGAATGGCAGAAAGTTCAACAACCCACGCGGTCGGACGTCGTAAAGAGGCCGTGTGTCGCGTGTACCTGACAGCGGGTTCAGGTAAGTGGGAAATCAACGGTCGTACGTTAGGCGACTATTTTCCGCGTCCGTCCCTGGTTACTGCTATTCAGCAGCCGCTCAGCGCTGTGGATCTGCTCGGAACGTTTGACGTCAAGGCACACCTCGCCGGCGGTGGTAACACCGGACAGGCTGGTGCGCTCCGTCTTGCCGTGGCGCGCGCTCTGGTCTCGATCGACGAGAGCTATCGCCGTAAGCTGCGCGATCTGGGTCTGCTGACCCGGGATGCCCGTGCCGTTGAACGCAAAAAGCCGGGTCGTCCCAAGGCTCGCAAACGTTTCCAGTTCAGCAAGCGCTAGTTGTTCCCCGCTGGTGGGCTTTTTTTCCAAGGCTCACCACCACATCCTTCACTTCTCCTGAGTGACTGCGGGTGCCGGTAATCCGGTCGCACGTCGCGTTGACGGAGAAGGACGTTTAAACCACGATGGTTCACCACCCCATGCAGCCCTCTCTCGAGCAACTTCTGGAAGCCGGCGTCCATTTCGGGCACCAGACCCGCCGATGGAATCCCAAGATGCGTCAGTTCATCTTCGCGGAACGCAACGGCATCCACATCATCGACCTCGCCAAGACGTCCAAGCAGATCACCGCAGCGCACGCGTATGTGCGCGATGCCGTGCTGCGCGGCGACAGCGTTCTCTTTGTGTGCACCAAGCGTCAGGTATCGGCGATCGTGAAGGCCGAAGCGGAACGCTGTGGCGCGCAATATGTCACGGAGCGCTGGCTGGGTGGCCTCTTAACGAACTTCAATACGATTAAGCGGCAGACCAAGAAACTCAAGGAGCTGGAGTCGGGCTCGGAGGCGGGCGGCGAATTCGAGAACTATACCAAGAAGGAACAACTGCTGCTGACCCGTCAACGCGATAAGCTGCTGAAGAATCTTTCCGGTATCAAGAACATGACCCGCCTGCCCGGCCTCATGTTTGTCGTGGATTCCAAGAAGGAGCGTATCGCAGTTGCCGAAGCCAACAAGCTCGGCATCCCGATCGTTGCCATCTGCGATACCAATTCGGATCCGGATCAGATCACGGTACCGATCGCGGGCAATGACGATGCGATCCGTTCCGTGGAATTGATCACCCGCTTTATTGCCGACACGATCGAAGAAGCGCGCCGCGAAGCGCCGGCTCGTCCGGTGGCCGAGGAAGCAGAGGAGAGCACGTACTCCTCGGATCGCGGTCTTGAACCGACCGGGGATGACGAGAAGAAGCGCCGTCGTCGCCCACGCCGTCGCCGCGCCAACAAGGAAGCGATCGCCGCACGGCTCAAGCCGGGTGGTATTGAGGGCGGTGAAGGGGAAGAAGCAGGAGACGAATCGGGCGACGATTCAGGGAGCGACGCGGAGGAGTAGCACGTCCCGCGAATCCGCGCCAACAGGAACTGGCAGCAGCATTCGCGTATTGATTAACGACCAGGGCACGCCGCCGGCTTTGTCGGCGGCGTTGTCATGAAATGACACGGAGAACGATCATGGTAATTACAGCGAAAGACGTGGGCACGCTGCGGCAGCGCACCGGTGCCGGAATGATGGATTGCAAAAAAGCACTTGAGGAAGCATCGGGTGACCTGGATAAGGCCGTCGAGCTGCTGCGGGTCAAGGGCATGGCAAAAGCAGACAAACGCGCGGGACGGGAAGCGAGCGAGGGACGCATCGTGGCCATCATCGGCGCCGATGCAAAGTCTGCCGCGCTGATCGAAGTGAACAGCGAAACGGATTTTGTCGCACGCAACGAGGATTTCGGCAGCTTCGCGAAGCAGGTGGCGGAGCATGTCCACGCAGACGCGTCGCTCGACGCGCTCGTGTCGGACGCCGCAGGCCACGCCATGCTGACGCAACCGTTTTCAGGCGATGCCAAGCAGACGCTGGGCGAGGTAGTGAAGGCCGCATCAGCACGCACCGGCGAGAACGTCGTCCTGCGACGCGTGGCCCGTTTCACGACGGACGGTGTGATCGGGTCGTATGTGCACTTCAACGGAAACGTTGCCGTGCTCGTGGACGTGCGTGGCGGTGCTGGCTCGGCGGCTCAGGAGCTCGCCAGGACAGTCGCTGAGCACATCGCCGCAGGAGTTCCGACTCCTCCCGTGGGCGTGACCCGTGACGAGGTGCCGGCCGATCTGATCGCAAAGGAGCGCGCCGTCGCCGAAGCAAAGGCGAGGGAGAGCGGAAAGCCTGACAACATCGTCCAGAAGATGGTCGAAGGTCAGGTAAACAAGTTCTTTGCCGAAGTCACGCTGCTCGATCAACCATGGGTGCGAGATCCCGCCGTCACGATTTCGCAGCTGATCGAGACGAAGTCGAAGGAAGAGGGATCGGCACTCTCCGTTCGACGCTTTGCCCGATTCCAGATGGGTGATTGATCACCTCACTCGACGCCGCAATTTTCTCAGGAAGTTGCGGCGTCGACGTCTTCGGGTGCACCATTGGTCGTCGGATTTTTTTACCCCCAACGTGATCAATGAGTAACGGGCCTTATTCACGCATTCTACTGAAGGTCAGCGGCGAAGCTTTGGCTGGCGATAAAGGCGTCGGCTATGATTTCGAACGGGTGAACGAGTTCTGCGACGAGATCAAGGGAGTGGCTGATCTCGGTGTCACCATGGGTCTCGTGATTGGGGGGGGCAACATGGTACGTGGCACGCAACTGGCCGCCCTTGGCATGGACCGCGTCGCCGCCGATTACATGGGGATGCTGGGAACCGTGATCAACGCGCTTGCCCTGCAGGACGCATTGGAGAAGAAGGGACTGGACACACGGGTCATGACAGCGATCCGAATGGAGGAGCTGGCCGAGCCGTACATCCGCCGGCGCGCTCTGCGCCACTTTGATAAAGGGCGTCTCGTGATCTTTGCCGCCGGAACAGGGAATCCGTATTTTTCCACGGACACGGCTGCCGCGTTGCGCGCGATACAGATGAAGGCAGAAGTTATTATCAAGGCCACGAGTGTCGACGGCGTGTACAGTGCCGATCCCAAAAAGGACCCCACTGCAAAGCGTTATGATACCGTATCCTACCGCGACGTCATGCTGGAAGAACTGGGAGTAATGGACCAGACCGCGGTGACGCTGTGCAAAGAGAATAAATTGCCGCTGATCGTTCTTAACATTCATGAGCGCGGTGCCGTTGCGCGTGCAGTGCGCGGCGAACGCGTGGGGACAATTGTTCAATGAGCATAGTGAATATCCTGCAGGATGCCCGGGACCACATGGAGAAGGCGGTCGAAGCGACGCGCCACGAGTTCTCCTCCATTCGATCCGGCAAGGCGTCAACCAACATGCTGGATACGGTGCGGGTTGAAGTGTACGGATCCAATATGACGCTGAATCAGGTGGCCAACGTAGCGGCCCCGGAGCCGCGGCTGCTCGTCGTCACCCCGTTCGACAAGGGGCAGATGAAGGCAGTGGAAAAGGGCATCCGCGAGTCGGATTTGGGACTCGATCCCGCGATCCAGGGCAACGTGATTCGTGTCCCGCTGCCGTCAATGAATGAGCAGCGCCGCAAGGATCTCGTAAAGGTTGTGCACAAGCTGGCCGAGGAAGGGCGCATTTCCATACGCCACTGGCGCACCGACGCCCGCGATAAGCTGAAGAAACTGAGCGGCGTGTCAGAAGACGAAGTGAAGCACGCTGAAAAGGACGTGCAGAAGGCGCACGATGATTACATGGGAAAGATTGAACAGATGATGAAGGGTAAGGAAGCCGAAATCATGGAGGTGTGACCTGCACGCTCGGCGATTACCGGGCTGTTGGGTCGTGGCGTTGGTGAATTCATCTGCAGGCCGCCCGCGTCGCATCGCGACCGGTGTGGGACCAGGGTCACACCATGAATGAGCTGGCCCGCAGGGTGCTCGTTGCATTAGCGGGCATCCCCATCGTCTTTGCCGCCGCCTACGCAGGCCGTATGGCGCTTGCGGTGTTGCTGGGGGTGATGGGAGCGGTCGGCGCGTGGGAGCTGTTTCGCATGCTGCGACGAAGCGGTGCCGCACCCTACGAGGTGTTCGGAATTCCGATCGCCGCGTCGATTCCGCTGTATGCCGTCATGTCGGAACTCGGCACGCTGCGCAGCCCGGCAGCGGTTGCGGCCGTTGTACTGCTCGCGTTGCTGGGCGCAAGCCTCTGGACGCGCGACGAGTCCGGCCACACGTTGTCCGCGCTGGGGGTCACCGCGTTAGGCGCGGTCTACACGGGCGGTTTCCTGACCTTTGCTTATCTGCTCCGCCATCACCGGTTGGCTGCGGATGCCCTTAGTGGCAGTGCGCTCCTGCTGTATCCGGTGGTGCTGACGTGGGTCTCTGATATCGGCGGATATTTCACAGGCCGCTGGTTCGGAACGACAAAGCTGATGCCCGCGATCAGCCCGGGAAAGACGCGCGCCGGCAGCGTGGGGGCCGTGGTTGCCACTGTCGCCGCGTCCGTAGCGCTGAACGCAACGCTCCTGCCACAGTACTCGCACCTCGCGCTGGCGCCATGGACAGCGGGAGTGTTTGGTCTGGTGATAAGCTGCACGGCTCAGGTCGGAGATTTGTTCGAGTCGATGCTGAAACGCGAAGCGGGAGTCAAGGATAGTTCGGCGCTTCTGCCAGGTCACGGTGGAGTGCTCGACCGGCTGGACTCCCTCTATTTTGTGTTGCCGGTCGCGTATCTGCTGCTGACTCGCCTTTTGATTGCGGCCCCGGTTCCGTGAAACCGCGCGGAGTTGCCCTGCTCGGCGCGACGGGTTCCATCGGCCGGGCGGCGCTGAACGTGATCGCACGGCACAGGGACCAGTTCAGCCTGCGCGCGGTGGTCGCACACCGGCGGGTGGACGAACTCGCACAGATCGTCGCGTCAACCGGGGCCCCTTTTGTCGGGCTGGTTGAAGACGCCGTCGAGGCACCGCGCGACTGGGCCCGAGGGGCCGCAGCACTGGTGGATGCCGTGCAGCGCGACGACGTGGACATCGTGATCAATGCCGTGGTAGGCGCGGCGGGGCTCGATGCCACGCTGGCGGCGCTGCTGGCCGGCAAACGGGTCGCCCTGGCCAACAAGGAATCGCTCGTTGTGGGAGGGCACCTCGTGCTTGAGGCGGCCCGGAGGGGAGGTGGCGAGATTATCCCGGTTGATTCAGAACACTCTGCCATTCTGCAGTGTATTGGGGCGAATCCTGCGCGGTCTGTCCGGCGCCTCGTGCTCACCGCGTCGGGAGGTCCCTTTCGCACATTGTCGTCCGAGGCTCTGCAGCACGTGACGGCGGCTGACGCGCTCCGTCATCCCACGTGGGCCATGGGTCCCAAAATAACGGTTGATAGTGCGACGCTGGCCAACAAGGCGCTGGAGGTGATCGAGGCGCACTACCTCTTCGACATCCCCTACGAGAATATTGACGTTGTCGTTCACCCTCAGAGCATTGTTCATTCCCTCGTGGAGTTCGTCGATGGCAGCGTCATTGCGCAGCTGGGTCAGCCGACCATGGAACTCCCGTTGCTGTACGCGCTCACGGCTCCCGAGCGACTGGTGGACACGTCGATGACCGGATTCGATCCCATCGCCGCGTCTCCGTTGACGTTTGAGGCCGTGCGGGACGCGGATTTTCCTGCCCTGCAACTGGGGCGTCGCGCCGGACGTAGGGGGGGAGCGGCCCCTGCTGTCTTCAATGCAGCCAATGAAGAAAGTGTGGCGCAGTTTCTCGCAGGTCGCATGCGATTTGTTGACATTGCGCGTTGTGTGGCCGAGGCGGTCGAGTCGTTAGGCGATCATGCGGCAGCAACACGCGATGACTTGATGGCTGCCGACCAGGCGGCCCGATTACTCGTAGCCGGTACGATAAAATGTTAAGCTGGTTCGCCCCACTCATTGTGTTCGGCCTCGTGGTTTTTGTCCACGAGCTGGGTCATTTCCTCGCTGCGAAGCTCACCGGGGTGTATGCGCCCGTGTTTGCGTTCGGCTGGGGGCCGCGGCTCTGGGGATTCAAGCGAGGCGAGACGGATTATCGCGTGTCGTGGTTCCCGGTGGGAGGGTTTGTGGCCATGGCGTCGCGTGACGCCGAAGCAACCAGCGAAATCGAAGGCGGCACGGCGATGTCCTCGGGGGAGACCGCCGATGATGCGCAGCCAGATGAGTCTGCCGGTCACCGCCGCGGGCTGAATCCCGTTCCCTGGGACCCGAACGCGCTCAAACCATTCGGTCCCCAACCGATTCCCGACCATCGCTGGATCGAATCCAAATCGCTGCTCGCGAAAGTGTTCGTGCTGTCTGCAGGCGTCTTAATGAACATGGTTTTGGCGGTCGTGGTGACCACGGGTTCGCTAATGACGTTCGGGCGGCCCTACGCACCGGCGCTGATTGATTCTGTGGTGGCTGATCGTCCGGCGGCGGCGGCCGGGTTGGCGCGCGGGGATTCCGTGGTTGCAGTGGCTGGCCGTTCTATTACCCGGTGGGATGAGCTCGTTGACGTCATTTCAAGCTCCCCGGGCGAGAGCGTCCCGGTGACGGTCGTGCGCTCGGGTCAGCGGCTTGAGCTGACGGTCGTTCCCGAGCTGACGGACGCCGTGGACGCGCTCTCAGGTGCACCGGTCAAGGTAGGTCGTATTGGTGTGGTCACCCCGTCCTCGGTCGCGCGAGAATCCGTCGGTCTGTCGGACGCGATAGTGGACGGCACGCGCGTGACGGGCCGCATGGTTGTTGGTGTGCTCGGCGTGGTGAAGGGGCTGTTCAGTGGTGCCGTCTCGGTCAATCAACTTGGTGGCCCGATCGCCATCGCGCGTACCTCGTTTGAAGCGGCGAAAACCGGTTGGGAGAATCTGCTTTTCCTGCTCGCCTTCCTGAGTGTGAACATTGCCATTCTCAACCTGCTGCCCGTGCCTCTGCTGGACGGCGGTCAGATCCTGATGCGCATCGCCGAATCAATAAAGGGAAGCGCGTTCAGCAGCAGGACGCAGGAGGTGATCATGCGCATCGGTGTGCTCGCCATCCTGATGTTGTTTGTGCTTGTCATGTTCAACGACATCAAAAACATCTTCGTCTGATGCGGCTGCAACGCGCGGTGATACGACTCGCTCTGATTGGTCTCGCGCTGACCGTGCCTGCCGCAGACCCCGTCGAGGCACAGGTGCGGATGGCTCGCTTTCCGGTGACGGCAGTTGGCGACACAACGCTGAATTTCGCTGCCAGAGGCGTCTCGTGGGTACGCGCAGGGCGGCAGGGTACGGCGGTGGACCCGAGGAAGCGCGACGAGTTGGTTGCGCGGTTTACCGTGCTGTTCGTACGCAATGGTGTTGCGACCGCGCTCGTGACGGGGCAAACGACGTCCGTCTCCGTTGAGCACGTGGCGCTGATCCCCGAACCGGCCACCCGATGGTTCACACAGCGCACCTTCTGGACCGGATTAATCCTGGGTGCGGCAATTGGAACGGGAACCGCGCTCGCCACACGCTAAGCTGTACGGCTGACCGTGCGGCGGAATGCCGCCGGTACCGTTACTGCGGTTCGACGTCGCAGAGCAGCCGAAAGGTGATGGGCGAACTGCGTTCGGCGCCGATAGACACTTCGGAGCTGTAGTCGCGACACCCGCGCTGCTGCACACGGAGCTCGTACTGCCCCACCGGGAGCAGCAGAACGGCCCCCGAAACGAGCGTGCCGCTTTGCACGCCGAGGGCTGAAATGAGCGAGTACCTCGCGTCGGCCGTTGCGTTGGGTACGCTCACGATTAACGTGCCACACGAACGCGGAGTCAACGTGACATCCTGACGCGCGGCTCCCGCGCGCACGCGGACGGTCGTTGAGTCGGTGGCGGTAGGACAGCCGGCAGGTGCTGGTACGGTTGCCCTGAGGCGAAAATCTCCCGGTTTTAACGCGTCACCTCGCCACGGATTCGACACCACGTCGCCATTGACAGTGAGGCGCGCCGACGGGGGAGCAGTCACATTCAGCTGCAAGCTGACGGGTGCCGGGCGCGGGCGGTCAGTGGCTCGTCCGCCGCTGTTCAGCGCCGCGATTGCCGAGTCAATTGGATCCCGGGTCGAATCCCGTCCGAGCAGGGCGATGTCGCCACTGAGGTTGCCGATACCAGCGATGACGGTGGTGGGCTGCAGGGCGGGCGGGACGGCCAGAGGTTGAGGCGAAATTTGATCAATGAGCCACGGGGCGCTAAGAGCGCCGGCAGCGATGACACCGATGAGCACCACGGCTGCACGCGAGAACATGGTGCGCGGTGGCGGTGCACCTTCACTACCCAGCGCCCGGTCTGTCAGCGTGGGTGTGTCTCGGAGTGATCGACGCCGGCCCGAGCGGACCGGCGCGTGTGCCGCCACGGAGCTGGGGTTTTCGAGGACCGCGCCCAGTTCGTCGGCCATGATCTCGGCCGTCGCTGGCCTGTCGTCTACGTGTTTGGCGAGGCAGCGCAGGAGCAGCTGTTCGAAGCCAACAGAAATCACCGGGTTAAGACTGCGCGGCGGCGGCGGCTCGTCCTCGACGTGCGCGCGAGCGATGTCATACCAATCGTCGCCCTCGAACGGCAAACGCCCGCAGACCGAGCGGTAAAGCGAAACACCCAGGGAATAGATATCTGCCCGGCCGTCCAGGGGCTTGGCACGCGCCTGTTCGGGCGCAAAGTACTGCGGAGTGCCCACCACCATGTTGGTGCCGGTTTGCTGCGTGTAGCCAGACACAGCGCGGGCGATGCCAAAATCGCAGACCACCGCGTTGCCGTGCACGTCGAAGAGGATGTTATCAACTTTGATGTCCCGGTGGATCACCCCTTCGCGGTGGGCAAAACCCAGGGCGCGGGCAACATCGATACCCACATGGATCACCATCTCTTCGGGGAGCGTCATGGACGCTTCGAGCTTCTGCGCGAGCCCGGCCGGGAGGTAGTCCATGGCGAAGAAAACGGCATCACCTTCGCGCCCGACCGAGTAAATTTTAACGATATTCGGGTGTCGGAGCCTCGCGGCGGTGGACGCTTCGCGGCGAAAACGTTCTTCGAAAGTCGGATCCCCGGCGAACTGGGGCTTGAGGACTTTGAGAGCTACGGGCACGTCGAGCTCGGTGTCGTAGCCCCGGTAGACCCACGCGAAGCCCCCCGAGCCGATCAGTTCGTCGACCCGGTATTTACCGAGGGTTTTTCCGAGGTATCGTTCGGCCACGGGTCTTGGGTGCCTTTACAGGGGAAGTCTCGCACAATAAGTTGTTGTGCTTCAACCGACTAGCAACGAAAGTGCGCGGGACGCGCAGGAATAATACGTCATGGCATTTGAAAAAGCAGCGACAATCGAGAAGCACAAGGCACATGAGACTGATACCGGGTCATCGACCGTACAGATCGCAGTGCTGACTGATCGCATTAACTACCTGACCGGTCACTTCAAGACCCACCCCAAAGACCATCACAGCCGTCAGGGGCTGCTGAAGATGGTAGGTCAGCGCCGTCGGCTGCTGGACTATCTCAAACGGTCGGATGTGCAGCGCTATCGTCAGGTCATCGGCGATCTTGGCCTCCGTCACTAGTACACATTCTTAGTTCACACGACGCGCGGAGCGAACCACAGCCCGCGCGTTTTGTGTTGTGCCATTCATCAGCAGTTCGACGCGCTCCGGGGCCTAGGCACGGGATCCCGCTCGCAGCGCACACCAGAGGCAATACCCTACAATGATGCAACGAATCACCAAGACCTTCGCTGGTCGGCAGCTCACGATCGAAACGGGCCGCATGGCCAAACAGGCCGCCGGATCCTGCGTAGTTCAATACGGTGACACGATGGTGGTCGCCGCCGTCACGGTCAGCGAAAACCAGAGTACACTCCCGTTTTTCCCGCTCACCGTCGAATACCGCGAAAAAACATACGCGGCCGGTAAGATCCCCGGCGGATTTATCAAGCGTGAGACACGCCCGCATGATGACGAGATTTTATCGTGCCGCATTATCGATCGCTCGATTCGTCCGTTATTCCCTGAAGGCTTCCGCAACGAAGTCCAGGTCTTTGTCTATGTCGTCTCGGCAGATCAGGAGAACGACGCGGACGTCCTCGGCTTGCTGGCCACATCGTACGCGCTCAGTGCGTCGAAGATCCCCTGGAACGGTCCCATCGCAGCAGTGCGCGTCGGACGCGTGGAGAATCAGTGGATCCTGAACCCGACGTTCCAGCAGCTGCAGTACAGCGATCTGGAGTTTGTCGTCTCGGGGTCAGCCGATTCCATCATGATGGTCGAAGGTGGAGCGCACGAAATCACGGAGGCCGAAGCGCTCGAAGCGATCACCATATCGCACACCGGTATCAAGGAATTGATTGAATTGCAAGCCGGCATGCTCAAGGAAGCACGTGCCGATAAGATGGAGTACAAGAAACTGGAGGTACCGGCAGACGCTGCCAAGGCGATCCGAGCTGAGGTCGAATCGAAGATCGTCAAGGCGCTCAACGCGAAGGACAAGCACAGTCGCATCGAAGCTGTCGCCGCGCTTCGGAAGCAAACGAAGGAGAAGATGACCGCTGAATCGCCTGACATGGCACCGTTTGTCGGTTCGGTGTGTGAGGAGATTGAATACGAAGCATTGCGTGCGCAGGTGCTCGACACAGGCCTCCGTGTCGATGGGCGCAAGCCTAACGAGGTGCGGGCGATCAGCATCGACACCACCGTGCTGCCGCGCGCACACGGGTCCGCGCTCTTCACGCGTGGTCAGACGCAGGCGCTGGTGGCAGTGACGCTTGGGACTGCAGCGGATGTCCAGCGTCTCGATACGATCGACGCCAAGGGTGAGACGACCAAAACCTTCATGTTGCACTACAACTTCCCGCCGTTCTCGACGGGTGAGGTGAGACCGGTGCGTGGCACGTCGCGTCGGGAGATCGGGCACGGGAATCTGGCCGAACGTGCGCTGCAAGCCGTGCTTCCCTCGTTCGAAGAGTTCCCGTACACCCTTCGTGTCGTCTCCGAAGTGCTGGAGTCGAACGGATCGTCGTCGATGGCCTCCGTCTGCGGCGGGTCACTCGCATTGTATGATGCAGGTGTACCAATCACCGCTCCGGTTGCCGGAGTGGCGATGGGCCTCATCATGGAAGGAAAGAAGTACGCGATTCTCACCGACATTCTTGGCACCGAAGACCACCTCGGCGACATGGATTTCAAGGTCGCCGGTACCGAGCGCGGTATCACCTCCATCCAGATGGACATCAAGGTTCAGGGTCTGGCCATCAGCATCATGAAGGAAGCCCTGACCCAGGCGAATGAAGGCCGCCTGCACATTCTCGCCGAGATGAAAAAGGCGTTGCAGGCCCCGCGCGAAGAGCTTTCGCCACATGCGCCGCGCATCGTGACCATGAACATCAATCCGGAAAAGATTGGTGATCTCATCGGACCCAAGGGCAAGACCATCCGCGGGATTCAGGAAGAGACCGGCGCGCAGATCAGCGTCGACGACAGCGGCCTCGTGACGATCGCCGCAGTTGGCGGTGATTCGATGGAGCGTGCGCGCCAGATGATCATGTCGCTGACGGCCGAGCCGGTGGTCGGTGAAACGTACGAGGGCACGGTGAAGAGCATTACCGCCTTCGGCGCGTTTATCGAGATCATGCCCGGCACCGAAGGTCTGCTCCACATCTCCGAGATGCGTCATGCGCGCGTCGAGCGCACCGAAGATGTGGTCAAGAAGGGAGAGCGTGTGAAGGTGAAGCTCATCGATCGTGATGAGCGCGGACGCCTGCGCCTTTCAATGAAAGCGCTTGAACCCAAGCCCGAAGGTTACGTGGAAAGCGAATCCGGCGGCGAGGGTGGCGGGGAAGACTCGGAAGGCGGCGAACGCCCGCGTCGCCCAAGTGGTGGCGGTGGTGATCGTGGCCGTGGCGGACGGCGTGGGGAGCGTCGTTAGGCACCTCGCGTGAGCAGCGTGAAAGTCAGCGCTCTCCGGCACACCACGCTGGAGAACGGCATCACGGTTCTGTCGGAGTTCATGCCCCACGTGCGCAGCGTCGCATTTGG
>JBGTBX010000475.1:0-2219 GCA_041749115.1 Gemmatimonadaceae bacterium | reverse complement strand
GATAGCGGAACAGCGCCGCGTCCGGGTGAGCGGTCATCACCGCCTCCTCGGTCTTGGCCATCAGCCAGGAGAATCGCTGCTCCTCCTCAGATGTCACCGGGTCGGCGGACTCATTGACCGGCACCCGCAGTCCGGTCGGGGTCAGATCGGCAGTCATGTGACCGATCAGCAGATAATCCGGCGTCATGGCTAGCACTACGCCTGCGAACTCGGCACAATGGTGACTTTGCGGGACGTGCCGTCGCCGATACTGCGTGTCACTACGTCGGTGCGGCCGCGCAGCGCCAGATGCACGATGCGGCGTTCGTGGGGCGGCATCGGCTCCAGTGTGACGATCTGCTCGCGCTCTAAGGCTTCGTCTGCCATCCGCAGTGCCAGCGCGTGGAGCGTCTGGGCGCGGCGCGCTTTGTAGCCGCCAATGTCGACGACGACTTCGGAACGGCGCTGAAGTTCGCGGCTGGTGATCAAGCGGGTGATGTATTGGAGCGACGCGAGGGCTTCGCCGCGCCGCCCGATGAGGCGGCTGAGGTTGGAACCGACGACATCCAGCACCCAGGGTACGGCTTCTTCGGGTTCGCCTGCCTGTGCGCGACGGACGACGATGCGTCCCTGAATGTCCATTTTTTCGAGCAGTTCGTTGAGAACCACTTTGGCGATCTGGGCTTCGTCGTCCTGATCGGCTTCCGGCACTTCCTCGCCGACGACGACCATGCTCCCGGCATCATCGTCACTGACACCGTAATCCTCGGCAGGCTTGGGCGGACGCACGGGACGCGGCGACTCGGTGCGAGCGGGTCTTTCAGAGCGGGATTCGGTGCGCGGCGGACGGGACTCCGTCCGTTCACGATCAGGGCGGCGGGCTTCCTGCGATGGCGCGGGCTGCGAGGTTGGCTCCCAGACGGGAGCGGTCGGCAGCGAGATCAGCTCGTCTTCAATCTTGGGGGGAGCCGCCGGGACAAATGCCGCCGGTTTCGGCAGATTCATGAGCTGCAAGCGCACGCGCGCCGGATGACTACCCAGCCCGAAGACGCCGCGTCTGCCTTCTTCAAGCACTTCAACGATTACTTCAGTGGGACCAACCCCCAGTTCGGCGAGACCTTTGGCAATTGCTTCTTCGACACTATCGCCTGTCGTTTCTACAAATTTATTTGAGTCCATCGACAGTTCCTCAACAAAACGGATTCATGGATCCGTGCTAATAAACTTTTGGAACTCGTTTAAGGGTACATCTCTTGAGGAGGCAAAAACTTCCCTCCTCAAGAGATTAGCATACTTTACTCGGCAGCAACGCGCTATTTCGTCTTATCGACCTTCGGCGTGGTGCGGGCTTTGCCGTTGGCGCTCGGCAGCTTCGCCGGGTTCGACCGGGAAGACGAGCGGGACGGCGAGACGGTGCGCGCCCTGCCCTCGATCTTGTTGAGCGGCGCAGGGGGCGGCTTGTCTGCGCCGTCCTTCGGCTTGAGACCAAAGATGCGGCGGAAGTCGGCTTTGCCCATGAGTGCGTACTGGACGATACCAATCACGTTCGAAGCGATGAAGTAAATCGACAAGCCGACGGAGAACGAGAGCGCGAAGAAGCCGTACATCAGCGGCATGATCGTGCCCATCGACTGCGACATGGCGGCAGCCTGGTTCGGTTTGCCATCTTCGCTCGGCGCGGCGGGCGGCGGCATCGTCACCTTGAACTGGAGCCAGGTCGTGACGACGACGAGCAGCGGCAGCAGGATCGGGATGATTGAGCCGCTGCCCATATTGGGGGCGACAGTCAGGTTCATGCCGAGCCACATGTTGTTCATGGGGATGACGCTGTTCAAGCCGGGGATGAGCAGACGCCCGGAGAGGTCGATCAACTGGAGCGGCGTGGTCGCCAGCGCGTGGATGATCGCCTGGTAGAGCGCAATGAAGATCGGGAACTGGATGACCATGGGCAAACAGCCGCCGAGCGGGTTGATGCCGTAGTCGCGGTAGAGGCGCATCTGTTCCTGCGCCAGCTTCTCGCGGTCGTTTTTGTGTTTATCCTGCAACTTCTTGAGTTCAGGCTGAAGCTGCGTCATGGCTGCTGATGACCGCATCTGCTGTGCCGTCAACGGGAAGGTGAGCAGACGAATGAGCACCGTGAAAACGATGATCGCCAGCACCATGTCGTTGTTGAAGACCGAGTAGAGGAAGGTCAAAAGGGTGACGAATGGATTGAGGATGAAATCCATGCTGCGCTCCTA
>JBGTBX010000474.1:0-30228 GCA_041749115.1 Gemmatimonadaceae bacterium | reverse complement strand
GGCCGAGCAGCAGCATCGCGTCGGAATACGCCAGCGTGTGGGTTTGCGGCCAGAAGATGTTGGCGTCGAACAGCCGTGACGGATCCGTCGTCAATTGGTGCGCGACCCAGGCGAGCCGCCACACCGAAAACAACGCGTCGTCGTGGTCGGGAAGCTGCGGGTCCCACAGGTTGCCAAGCGGCCAGGTGAGGGCGAGTGTCAGCGCAGTAAAAAGCGGAAGTGCCGGACCGACGAAAATTGCACGTCGGATCCGCGTGGACCGCTCCGTCGTCGCTGTCGCGCTGGTCAGTGGCTCGGTCCCTCAGGCGGAAGTATTTCTCGCCGCGTCAATCGTACAAGAGGTCGTGCGAGCGGGCTGAAAAGGGGGCAGGCCCATTCTCGGTGAAGCAGCAAGGGTTGCGTCCTGATGGTGGATTCTGCGCGCCGCGCAGGCCGTGGCGGCCGGCATCGGCCTTTCGAAGTCCATTTCCGCGCAAAATTTGCCCCTACCTCGCAACTTCGCCGGACCCCCCGAGAATGGGCCTGCCCCATTTCGCCGGCTTCGCCGCCGTTTGGTCGATCCCTGATGCTCACGCGCTTCACGCGCGAGGCGCGCCGCGGCCGCCCACGATCCGAACATCGGCACGATTCGACGGTGGCAAGGTGGACAGCCGTTCATGCCGTGAAACTGTTCGACGGCCCGTCGCTGAAGGATCGGATGGCGCGCACCGACTCAGTGCGATTGCGGGCGTAGGTGATGAGGTACACTGAAGGTTCGTGCGCCCGTAGCTCAGCTGGATAGAGCGTCGGCCTCCGGAGCCGAAGGCCACAGGTTCGAATCCTGTCGGGCGCACCACTTTTCGAGCGACGACTGACAAATGACTGACAAATCGGCGGCGTCGGTCGTTCAGTGCGCTCAACTCTGCGCCTCTCCCACACCTCGGTCATCGTCTTTAGTAACTCTTGATCACTGACATTCAGGTAGCGCTGGGTCGTTTTCAGGTCCGAGTGCCCCAGGATCAACTGGATGGATCGGATGTCCACGCCATCCGCGAGCAGGCGGCAAGCACCCTCGTGCCGTAGGTCATGCCACGTCAGGTCGATCTGCCGCAGCTTCGTGCGATCCAAACTGCCGCCCGGTTTCGTGCGGGTCGGCTCGAAGCCGTTTGCGATCAGCAGCAACGACTCCCACGCTGATTTGAACTTCTCCTGAAACGCACCACGACGCGTCCCAAACACGAACGCAGAAGGCCCCAGCAGCCCACGACGCTTCAGGATTGGTGCGAGCCGCCCCTCGGGGTCGAAGGGGATGCGGCGGTTCTCACCGTCCTTGGCGTTCTCAGCCGGGATACTGATTTGCTGCCGCTCCCAATCCACATGCCGGTTTTGGATGCGGAGCATCTCCCCCTGTCGACAGCACGTCTCCAGTGCACCGATGATGCGGTCGTGCATGGCCTCCCCGACCCACTTGTGTTCAGCACACTGCATCAGACCGCAGGCGTTCAAAAGGGCCTGCTCCTCGCCAGGGCCCAAACGGCGATCACGCTTGGTCTCCTTGGCCTTGCGAATCTTGATCCCGAACCGATGGAACGGGGTCACCGTCAGCATTGGCGGGTCCTGGTGCATGGCCCAGTTGATCGCGGCCCGCAGAAGACTCAGTGAACGATTCACGGTGGCTACCTGGCGGCCCTTGGCGAACTCGCCCTTGAACCGCATGATCGTTTCCTGCCGCTCTAGCGCCGTTGCCGGGTCCGTCCCGATGATGTCGTTGATGCCCTTCATCCGGGACTTGACCGTTGCCCTGCTACGTAGCTGCTCGGCGTCGATGTGCTGCGTGTAGTAGCGATCAAGCAACTCCGCGACTGTAGAGCGCGTTGGAACCGATGCCGCCGCGGGTGCCCGGCGCGGGTCCTTGCCTGCCATCACCTCCGTCATGAACTTCGGCCACCACACCTTGTCGACGGCCTGCTTCGAGGTGACAGGCTCCGTTGCCCCACGGGGGATGGCATAGTCGTTCACCGGCATCCGCCACCGCTTGCCTTGGTGCATCAGGTCAAACCACCATTCGTGGGCACACCTCGGGCTCGACGTGCAGCCCTTCGCCTCACAAATTTTCCTTACGCCCATTCCCACCCCTTTCCTGGTCGCACTCGAGCTGACTCCTGCAGCTCCTGAAACCTGCGTTACTTCGTTCGCATCCCTCGCGCTATCCATTCGCGAACGTCGCGCGGATGGAAGCGCTTACCCCGAGCCCCGAATCTGACGCTCCGCAATCGCCCCGCATGATCGGCGCGGCGGACAGTCTCTTCGTGACAGCCGACATGCTTCGCCACCTCACGCGCGGTCACGAGGCCTTCACCAAGCCACAACGAGGACTCAGATGCCGGGGACAGGTATTCAGGCTGCTCGGTCTGGATCGTTACAACCCGCTGCTGACTCATGGTGTTTGAACTCGATCATGCGACTGCTTCCGGTAGTTCCCCCAATGTGGCTGCGTTCGAACACGCACGCCAGGCCTGCCGTATTGAGGTTCCCACCTTGCCAAAACTTTGACTCCTCTTACCGAGCATCGCGCCTCAACAGTGCGCCGCAGATGCATAAGACTCGCACCCCAAGCGCCATTCCGGCTCACTAAGCGTCGAGGCGGTTGACGCCAGGGTACCCAGCACTTTTTCCGGTGCGATCCGCGGTTATACGACGGTCGTCGCACCAGTTCTAGCTAAAGAATAGCACCGATAAAGCGCCCCGTCAACACGTTTCAAGTGTTTCGAGTGTTACATGCACACCATTCGTGTGTGCTACACTCCTCACATGAACCGGGAGAACCCGCTCGATACGTACGCTGGTCGCTTGCAACACGCGTTGAAGCTCGCCGAAATCAAAGGTCGTGGTCCCTCGATTCGAACATTGGCGGATCGGCTTAACGTCTCGTACGAACACGTTCGCAGGATTCTGGCCGGGGAGCCCGTGGTTTCCGAGGACCTCAACAAGAAACTTTCCGACACTCTGGGCCTTGATGCGGAGGAGATGTTCAGAGTGGCCATTCGGGAGAAAATGCGGCGTCGTTTTCCCGACGCTGACCTAGGCACACCGGAGACGGGGAGCAGGATAGACAAGCTTTGGCAAGAACTTGGAACGGCCCAAAAACAAGCATTGATTAGCATCGCCGAAGCTTTTGTCGCAAAGAACGCAGCAGACAGAAGTACTCGAGCTGAACAAGTCACCCAACGACAGAAATCTGTGTCGCACAACTCCATCTCCTCAGCGCGACGGAGCCGTCGAAGGTTAGAGTGAACCGGCCAGTCTTCTTAGCTGATCGCATTCAACGGTTCCGCACCGCGCACCCTGGTTTTGATGCCAGGCCAATGAATCAGTGCACTGACGCCGCTTTAGCGACTTCTCGCGCGTCTTTGACTTCTTGCGGATCATCGACCACTTCTTGAGGCTCATCGATCACGTCTTTCGGCTCAGCATCTGGAAGTGACCATTCCCAATATTTCGCTTTCCGGCTAACGACGATTTCCAAATCCCTCTTTGCTCGTTCAAGTGCATTCTTGGACACCTTGTTTTTCGCGGCGGCGTCTTGAATCTCGGTTGACCTCTTAGGGCCGCCACTGAGTTCTTGGCGCAAGAAACGCCTTGCCGTCTCTGTGGCATTGATCTTCGGTGAACTCGGACGTGCCTTCTGGATGTCCACGAAGACTAGACGCGACCCCTCAATTTGGTAGGCAAGTTTCGTCCCACGCGGCGCGACGTTTGATTTGACGACTTCGACGACTCGCACCTCGCTGTTGCTCGAGTCTCTTACTTGGATCTCTGAACGGCACACGGCCGTGAAGTCAATGCTCCCGAGTGCCGAATGTACACCTCGTCCATCGGACTTTCTGAGGTGGCGAACAACGACAATGGCGAGATTGTGGCGTTGTGCCAGGTCTACAAACGGCTGCATAAAGGACCTCGCCTCGCTCGCATTGTTGGCATCAATGCCAGGTGGCAACACCGCGGTTAGGGTGTCTATTACGATGAGAGCCGGCTCGAGCGATGGCAGGAGAGTCTCGAGAGCTTGCGCGGTGAAGCTGCTCAGCGTGGCTGGCGCAACCAAGTTAACGAATTCGCCGTCCGCACCCATCGCTGTAAGCCGCTTGCGGACCACGGTTGCAAGGCCATCCTCCGCAGCACAGTAGATGACATTGCGCTTCCGCCCTCTGCCGCGTGTTCCGCCGTCAGCGCCAAGTTCGAGGCCCTGCGAGATCATAGAAGCGAGGTACAGTGCCAAGTAACTCTTGCCCACACCAGGATCGCCAGTGATGCCAGTGATTGCGCCTTTGGGCACGAAGCTTGGCCATACCCATTCGACGTCAGCCTCAACAACATCTTTGAGCTTGATTAGACGAAGTCCAGACTGGATTCGCGCGCTCGACGGCGATGGTGAACTCGTGTGAGGCATCTCTCTCCCGAACAGTTGAAAGAGCTCCGTTATGCCCTTGAAACAACTCTGGTGTTTACACCCGGCCGAAAGCTGTCCTGATGCTTTCTGCGCGATATAGGCACTACGATTCATGTGAGCCGGGTTCGATGGGCAGACGTCGAACACCCATTTCGTACCGCCGTGTTCCCAAGCCGACTTCTTGGTGGAAACACCAACAGTACTCAGCCACTCATCGACGTCTTCGGGCGTACGCAGCCATTGTGCCATTCCGGTGCCTTTACTCCATTCCATTCGTACCGCGTTTGCGGTCAGTTGTTCGACGGTAACCAAGCCGCGAGATGTGGGCGACTCTAAGATTTCCGATAGTCGATGCGGACGGTCAGCCGTGGGCTCCCCCTTCGCGGCCTGCGTTCCGTACAGCTTCCAAATTTGCCCGGCGCTAGCCGGGGTTTGATCAACCACCAGCTGGTCGTCGGAGAACCGGACAGAGAACCCGGCCAGAACCTCACGAACCAAAACCCCGCTGGGAACATCGTTGGGGAGATCAATCGGAAACAAGACGTGCGCTCCGTTCCCACTCGACGCGACAATCGGCGCCGCCCAGCCCTCGTTCTGCAGCTCAGTAGCGCATTCGCGCGCCCTTTGAATCGCGTACTGGTGCTCCGACTCCGATGCGGAAGTGCCGGCAGGCCGCACGGGGTCGAAGTCGACTGGGAGCCAACGCCGTCGAAGGATGTCTGAGTCCTTCACGCAGCGCTTACTGGGACGGAGCGTATTAGTCACCAATCCGTCTCTGGGAGTCAGGGGGTTCAGTGTTATGTATATTCCAGGCACTGTACCGCTTCGACCCGCCGCGTGCGCCGCGAGCTCTCGGTGTTCAGAGAACACTCCGCTCAGAACAGGCCCGCCGCCTATGATGCGGAGTTCGATCGGGTCTCCCGCAGGATGCAATAACCCGAGCGCTCGTTCAATTTCGTCTTGGTTCGCGTGGTTCATAAGTTCAAGTCACATGATACACATACAACATGTGCTACGTCAATGGAGGCGATTTACGCGTGCGGCGATCTCGATCGATGCACGAATGCCGGTGAGTTCAGTGTCCGTAGGCCTGGCTGGGGCGTCAGGCACGAGCACCAATGCCGCGCACCTCAATTGGTAGGCAGCGAACAAGAAACGATTTAGCTGAATTCTAGTGGGTCGCTATCAGTAGTCGCTGCCTAGTAGCCCAGTAGAGCACCGCACCGCTGAAAGTACGAGTTGCACACTGTGCAAACCGTGCCTCGAAGAACATCCCCGCGGCCGCCATCTAAAGATATGGCGGGGTAGGACTACTTACTGAGTCGAGCGATACTTCGAAGAACAACACCCCCGCCAGATCTGAAGAGCACCGCGCGTCCTTCTACCTCGATTGCACATTTGTGCAAAGTCGCGGGCTTCGGGGACGGCGTACTCCCTGCAGCCTTGCTCCGCAAGCCTAGCTACGTTCAGCGCATCGCACTCAGTTCCTCTCAGCAGCGTCGGCCGGAGGCGGCGCGCTGGGGCGTTGTCTGGACGCGCAGCGAACGGAAAGGCTTTGCGAGAGCAAGGCGTTGGCCAGGCTCGCAGAACAACTGGAGGGCTAGGGGGATGCGTGTTTCTGCGAGGGGCTGTTCTCGTAATGACCATCTCACTAATACAGCGATCGGATCCTGGCTGCGCGGAACGCGCCGATTGCATCCGTGCTTGGGAATTGCGCAGCGGCTTGTTGTTGGTGCCGACCAGCACCACCCCGCATGGTGGAAGTGAGTATGGCAGCGCTGACATCACCGCTGGGTATTCGGCGGTTCTCGATGCAAAACACGCCCAAATCGCTGGAATACACATGAAACAGTTGACAAGTGTGTTAAACTGGAATTAGAGATTAGTGATGCCGTAAGGCATCCGTGGTGTTAGGGCGCAACTTGGGCGCTCTGTCGAGAAATGGGCCCGTCGAACGGCCCAGCCAGCGCCGGACAATTCTTCCGCGAACCTGCCAAGAGCAGGACACCGAAGAGTGACCCAGACGGGGAGCCGGTTGGTTGTAGGCAGAGTGGCAGCATGCCGGCAATCGGGGGCATGAAATAGCGTCAAGCGTGGCCACGTTAATGTCGGACCGGGGGCCTCTTGGTGGGCAACTATGCCGAGTCGCTTGGAAGCAAGGATGGTTGTGCGGCACCTAAATGAAGCCGCGCCGCTGACGATGAACTCACGGTGATCGAAAGCGAATCGGAACCCTAGTTGCAGGATACGTGTATCGTAATCTTAGCGGTTAGGGTTCGCAACGCTTCCTCAAAATCTTCGGCTCTCGAAAGGGTAGAGGCTTCGCAGGATCTCGTTACGGTTCGCTACAACATGCTCAGCTACGCCTGGATCGCTGAGCGGTGTTGCACTTAGATAAGAGGAACAAGAGATGGAAATGTGCCCTGCTACGGATTGCAGCTGCAACACGCTGAACGAAGTTGTTACACAGCCTGTTACTAGGACTAGCGCAGAGATCTTGAAGAGCCTGCCTGCTGTAGCAAGGTTGGCGAATTCACTGCGCTGCCATGTATCAAACCATTACGATCCGCATACTTCACCAGCTGGTGATGTAGCAGATCATGCGGACTAGAAGGCTTACTGCGGCTTCAAATTTCGTTTCAAAGCATGGTTACGCATGGAGGGATCTAGATTCTCCATGGCTAAAAGTCCCACTCAACACTTTGGCGGGTTTGCCTTGGCAAGCATCCCATCGCGGTAATTTCGGCACTCGGCAACGAACCAGGCCGCAGGGACTCACACGAGCGCTTCAAGACGCGTGCGTTGATGGAAAGCATGGCGCGCGTGCTGACCGGTCAGTCGGTCGGCATCAGCAGCGCGATTCACTGAGGGCAGCCATTTGGCACGGCGTGAGGCCGATATGGCATACCCGGACTGACGTGGCGCTCCGCACTGGGTCCCGTCCACCTCCAACGCGTCCTGGAAGTGCATGCACTAATCCGGCCACGGCAGAGACCGATACATGGTCACGGAGGCAGAAAGTCGATGGAGCGCCAAACGGTCAGCATCATGAAGGCTTGTGAGATGGTCGGGGTCAGCCGACGGACGGTTTACAACTGGATAGCCGCAGGGAAAGTGGATTACGTGAGGACAGCTGGCGGCAGCATCCGCATTTTTCGGGACTCGCTCTGGCGACAGCCAGACGGCATCCGGATGTCGGCACCGGTTTCCCCAGCCTGAACGGGCGCTGCGGCCCGTTCGCCGTCCTGCTTGCTCCCCCTGAGAAAATCAAAAATCCCAAGCGGCGCGCTGGGACGTTCAGAAAAGCGTGCGAGGTAATCGGAGACGGTTGCACGGGGACCCCGCGGCCTCAAGGGCGCTTACGCTGGTGTGTGGGCCGGGATGTCCAGCGCACTCCGGTTGCAATAGCGTGTCTCTTCCTGTTCAGGAGTTGCCGCAAAGTGGCCTACAGCCCGCTGTCTACCAGCGACCCGGCGTCTGGGAGCGCGTGATACCCAGTTCTTACGCGTGGGCCAGCCTTCACGTCGGTCTTGTTCTTCATGATCTTCTCCTTTAGGTGGTTCGCGAACTTCTCGTCGCTTCCAGTGACCCCATCTGGGCCACCTGCCGTTAGCCGGTTTTTCTGCCGCCGGCCTTTACGTTGGTCTGGGTCGTCATGATGTTCTCTCCTTTTTTGAACCGAATTCCTTGGTCATCTACTAACGCGATGTGCGCGTCACCTGCGGCTCACGTTACCTGCTTCGTCTAGGGCGTCCGTTTGCCGCCGGCCTTCACATGGGTCTTGGTCGTCATTCGCCGCCTTCTTCTTGGTAAGGTGGTTTTCTGCCGCCGGCCTTCACGTTGGTCTGGGTCGTCATGGTCAAAGTCTCTTTGTTGAAGGACCGAACTTCTCGGTCATTTACTACGCGATGTTCGTGTCACTTGCGGCTCACGCTAGGGGGCCCGTAGGCCGCCGGCTTTCACATGGGTCTGGGTCTTCATGATGTTCTCTCCCGGTTGGTGGACCGAACTTCTCGGTCGTCTACTAACGCGGCGTTCCCGGTAAATGCGGCTCACCGGTGCGGGCCGGAACGGCTGCGACTGACCGCCCGTCAGTTACGCGACCAGGCGGCCGCGCATGGCGTGAGCCCTTCCGCCGAGGTGCGGCGCCTGCTTGGGCACTGGTTCGCTGCGCATGACCGGCGCCGCAGTGATCAAGCAAGCGCTGCTCGACGCCAGGTGCCCCCATGCCCCGGCGCGGGCGCTCACCGAGGGCGCTGGCGCTGCAATCTTGAGGCGGGGTTGTGCAAAGGAAAGACCCTTCCGGTCTAGGCGTGTTACGCTCCCTTCCGCGATGGTCGACAACAATGCTGGTCCGCAAGCGGGCGACATCGTGGTGCGCGGATCATTCCAGGCTGGCTTCGAGGTGCTTGAAGCGCTGACCCTGCACCCGGTTGTTGAGGGTGTCCGCTCCATCAGCGAGGCTATCCACCTCGCACGGGAGCGCGGAGCTGCCGCCTTATGGCATTTGAACACCGATGATCGGGGTCGTGCGCTTGGGCCACCGTTGCGCCTGCCCGTACGGTCGTCGTGATGCGGCGCGGGCGTGATCGATCAGATTTGGCAGGACTTTGCGCCGTATCGCGCGGCCGGCCAGTGAGGGTGCCCTGGACTCGTGTATGAATACCCGACTAGCGGACGTTGTTGTGTCGTGAGCCGCGACACTGCTCCGAAGCCGATTCGGTCAGGCTCGACATTTCCAGTCTTCGGACGATGGCGTGTTCGTTGCTAGGGGCGGACCAGTCGTGACGTCCCGGCGAGCAGGAGGTACCCATGCGGCGCATTAGGCTTTTGACTCTGTGGTTCGTCCTTGCGGCACTTCTCGCGAGCGGCACGCCGGCCGCGGCAGAACCGATCCGGATCTCAGGCTTCCTTACGATCGGCGGGGCGGAACTTGGCTCTCGTGGATTTCTCCGCAGCATCTCTTACGACCTGTTCACGGACGAGTTCGGCCTCGAGTGGAACGAGAGCGACGGGATTGTCCAGAACCTCTTCGCGCCAAGGCTCGTCACCCCGTCGCTCTGGACTCCGAGGGTTGGCCCCAGCGATCTGGTCACCGTCGTGTCGAACTTGTCCATCACGACGACGCCATCGACATCTCCGACGCCCTTCCTGTTGGAGGGCACGTTGACGCTCTTCGACCACCCGTCGGGCCCGGCGCTGTTCAGCGGCGACGTGTTTGGGAGCGGCACCGCGACGTGGCGCTTCGACGAGATGCACACTGACATCGTCTCCGGAGTGACCTACGATTTTGATGCTGTCGTGGTGCCCGAACCGGCGGCGTGGCTGTTACTCGGCGTCGGGCTCGCGGGGCTCGCCGCTCGACGTAGGGTCGCGTAGCAGCGCCAGACATCGAGGGGTCACGCGAGGTTGCGGCCGTGAAAGGATTGAGCGCTCAGCGCAGTCCTGCCGTAGGATTTCAAGGCAGCAGGTCTCTAGATAAATGCCTCGCTCTCACGCCGGCCTGGTCTGTCTGGTCGTGGGCTTCCTCGTGGCCGTGGTTGACGCGCCGCTGGCTGGCAACCGGGCGATGCGGCAGGACGCGAGTGAACGCGCTGTCCCTTTTTTGTCCCTGCGGCGAGCTGATTCCCCGTATTGCTCGTAGACGTCGTAGAAGCGAAGGTGTGGGTTTTTCGGAGTAAATCCGCTAAGTCGTTGATTCTAAGCACCCGGCGAGAGCGCCCGGATCGGGTCTGCAAAACCTTCATCCCCGGTTCAAATCCGGGCGGCGCCTCCAACTCTACAGGCCAAGAATCGCTAGATTGCTGGGGGAATTTGGCAGCGGATGCTACTTGGCACGACTCCGGACGACCTGCTACCACTCGAGATCACGACATTTTAACGACAACTAAACGGTCAACGGTTCGGGGCCGGCATTTCGCGAATGGTTGGCGACATGCGAGTCGGCGTGGCGGATCGAGCGTCCCCAGTTCTCGTCCGAGCGTCGCGACGCGACCCGACACCAACGGCGTCAGCGCTGCCGTCTTGCGGCGGCAGCCTACGGGTCAATGGGCTCGCAGTTCGATTGCGGGATCTCGCCGGCTCGCCTGCCGAGCGGGCAGATACGCGGCGATCACCGCGACAGCCACGATCGTCACGGCAGCGGCCGCAAGCATCGCCGGGTCTTCGGCTTCTACCGCGAGCAACCGGGCGTGTGCGATTCGTCCCACGGCACCTGCGGCCGCGGCGCCTATGAGGAGGCCCAACGCGACGGGCAAGAGACTCTGGCGGACGAGCAGCTGCACCACCGTCGCCGGCGCGGCGCCCATCGCTAGCCGGACACTGATTTCACGCGCCGGACTTATGACCAGAAAGCGAACAATCGCGCGTACGCCGAGAGCAATTAGTCCCACGGCGAGCAGCGCAAATGCGCCGAGTACCAGTGCTTGAAAGCGCGGCTGCCGATACACGGCCGTCGAGGCGATAGACTCAGTCCACCAGGATGCGGTAACCGGAGTTCCCAGCCAGTCTGGCGAGGTCACGACGAAATCCCACAAGCTGAGCGTGCTTTTGTGACGCGTTCGGGCGACCAGCGTGAGATTCCCGGTGTCACCCTTGGGAATGATGTACGCCTCTAACAGTTCTCTCCTGACGGGCCGGAGCGACCCTCAGGGCAGCCCGCGCCGCGATGGGTCGTCCGTCCGTCCTCGTACCAACCACACACGTCCCCGCAGCGACCCAGCCGGTCGGCTCACCGAGTGCCCTGACCAGCGCCGTCCCCAGTACACCTACCGGACAGAAAGCGAGTCCCCGGTATTCCGCCACGAGATGCAATGTCATCATCACACAGCCGGCGTCGCTCCATGCGAGAGACTCCGACCTTTCATGCGCCGCTTCCGTGCGGTTGGTGTTGGCCACGAGGATCACGATGGTGCCGCATGCCGTCGGTGCCGCTTCCGACGGAGTAACGCGCCATATGCGACGGAGAAATCGCTGGTGCAGGCGCCGACGCCCAGCGCGAGCGTCGCGATCGGCGTGCAGGCGAACCCCGGCGAGCGGCTGATCACCCGCAGGGCATACCGAAAATCTTGTCAAACGTTGTGCACGAGAGGCGCTCCTTCCGGGGCGCTGGTCGGCGAGAGGCCGCCAAGAGCTTCCGTGAAACATACAACCGTTTCGCACGCTCTTCAAGGCGAAGCGCGCCACCCGACTCAGGTGACGGCGATCCGGAATGACGGCCCCGGCGCATTGCCAACATCGGCGAACCAGCAGACGAGTTCGTTCACGAGATCGAATTCAAGATCGTATTCACCTGAAAGGACTGTGGGCGGCAGCGCCACCATTACGGACACGCGAGCGGCCTCCCCCGGAGGCATGTCCTTCATCAGCAAGGTCCGTCCGAGGCCTTCGTCAACCAGTCGCCCCGTTGGCGTCTTGAGCTTGCACGCGAGCGTCACAAAGCCGCCCATCGACGAGGGCGTGTGATACCACAGCGTGTCGCCGGTATTCGTCACGTCTGCGTGCACGGTGAACGCGGCTCCCCGCGCACACGCTTGCGGCACACCAGAGACGTGAAGGTCGCGTCGTAGAACGCCCGGATACCGCGACGTCTTCGCGCGTGCGCCCTCGCGCACGATCATGGCGTAGGCGTGCCGCTGGCGGAGTTCGTCGATGACGCCTTGTGGAGTCATGTGCGGGCGAGGATGCGCACCTGAGATATAGAGGTCAACTTCCTCAATCGGCAGCAGTCGCAACGCCGATTGGAGCGTCGCACTCAACATCGCCTGCGAAAACCCGCGCTCGCGGGAGGCACGCAGGAACGCGAATACGTCAAACGCTTGGTCGTCTTCGCCGTGTTCGATAATCGCACGCTGCGCCTCGGTTGAGGTAAGGTGTTCCAGCCCCGGTTCGACAAACACTCCACGGCAACCGGGTTTCAGCACACGCGCGAGTTCGTCGAGGACATCCTTCATCGCCCCAACGTGGTGCAACACGTTCATGCCCAGCACGCCATCAAACGTAGCGCTTGCAAACGGCAGCCGTTCGGCGATCCCGCCGGTGACGGCTACGGAGCCTTCGATGCGCCGGGCATCGAAGGTCACGCGACGTCGGTTGTGACGTAGAGATGACACATCAGGGTCCAGCGCAATAACACCGTAGCCGAGACGCGCGAGCATCTCGCTGGAGAAGCCCGGTCCTGCACCGAGATCCAGCACCACGTCACCGGGGCGACAATCAAGCATGAGCAGCAACGTGCCGAGGTCGAACAGCCGTCGAATACCGACGTCGTGAGTCGCTGGACAAAGTGGAAACTTGCCAGTGGCGAACGGATCGGTGGATTCGACTGCTGCCCCGCGCGATGCTGTTTTGTGCTGGGCGAGCACGACGGCAATGCGCTTGGCGAGCCATCCGCTGACGGTGCGCAGTCGCTCTCGCCCTCGGAAACTGGTTGTTAACGACGCCATAGCGATGACCACGGCTCTTGGAACCTCTTGGCGTGGTTTGAGCGAAACGACCCGCACACGTCACTTTTGTCAGTTGGTCTTCGCGGGCGATGTGTGCCTTGCCTGGTTCGAGGGACCGATATAAGCAACGTTGGTGTCAACATCTCGAGAGGTCATCGGTAGCTCGACGGTCGGACTGCTGTTGCTGGTGCGGACGGAAGCAAGACGAGGGGAATTTGCGACCCGTCTGGCTCTCGGCGCCACACGCGCGCAGCTCGCACGCGGCGTCCTGATCGAAGGCGCTATTCTGACCAGCGTCGCCGCAGGTCTGTCACCCATTGTAGCCTCATGGCTTTTCTCAGCCGTGAGCACGTTCGAGCTACCCGGCGGCATCGCGCTCGGGCTCCTCGACCTATCGCTAGGTCGACGTGCGCTAGGCGTTATTCTTGGATTGGCGGCCGTGACGACGTTGCTGATTGCAGTGATCGCCGCCGTCTTCTGCTTTCGGGCCGATGTGGAGGATTCGTTGCGAGCCCGGTCTGGCGCCACGCCACGCGTTGGCCGGCGTGGCACTCGGGCCGTTCTCCTTACTATCCAAGTGGCGATCGCACTCACCTTGGTTGCTGGCCGGGTGTGTTCGCTCGCAGCCTCATGGGAGGGTTGGATTTGAACCGCAGAATCGACAGCGCCCGAATAGTCGATATTGATAAGGTCGCGCTCGCACAGAATGGCTATTCTGCCGCCAGAGCAGCAACCTTCTTCGGAGGCCTTCAGGAGCAATTGCGGGGGAACCTTTTCCTAGAGGGGGTTGCAACATCCGCGTCGCAGGGCGGCATGGGCGCTGGAGGCACGTTAACCATCGACGGGGTTTCGCGGACGTTCCCCGCATTTGTGGCCTTCCCACGTCGATAACAACTACTTCTCTGCGAGCGGAAGCCAATCCTGATGGGTCGCCATTTCCCCGTAGATGACGTAGTCGGCGCTCCGCTAGTGGGCATCGTGAGCGAGTCGTTTAAGCGGATGATTGGATCCGGAAGTGAGGTGCTCGGCCGGCACATTGTAATGATGTTTGGCGGAAGACAGGACATCGAGATTGTCGGCGTGGTCGATGACCTGTTCACCGATGTTCGGGATCCAGAGCCGTTGGCGCTGTACATGCCCATGGCGCAACAGACGCAACCAGCTGCTAATCGGGCCCTCGTGTTCCGCGCTGCGAACGATGTCGACGCCGCCCGTCGTGAGCTCAGCGGTGGTTCGTCTGTTGGGCCCGAACCTGCAAGTGCCCGCCGGATTGACACTTGACGACCGACTGCTGCGACAGATGGCTCCCCAACAGTTCGGGCTGTTCGTCCTGGGCAGTCTCGGTGCAATCGCTCTCCTCTTGACGGTGCTGGGCACGTACGTGCTCGCAGAAACGATGGCCGTGATGCGCACGCGCGAGCTGGGTATCCGTGCGGCGCTCGGGGCGACAAGCATGTCCCTCAAATTCTCATTCTCCGCGAAAGCGTGTTGCTTGTGGGACTGGGGCTTAGCGCCGGGATGCTGCTCTCCTATCTCGGAACAAACGTCATCCGCGCATTTCTCTTCCGAGCTCAGCCTCTGGATCCAACCACGCTAGGCGCGGTCGCGGCTCTCATCCTGCTGCTCGGCATCGCGGTCAGCGTGCGCCCGGCTCGGCGCGTCGCTCGAATAGACCTAGCCGACGTGTTGCGCTCTGCATGAGGCGGCCTCGCGACGCTTCGAAACACCCACGTCCCCGTTTGGTGTTTGAAGCATACTTGCGGTGGCGGAAGCCATGGATGCTGACGATGACCCCATCCCGGATGTCATAGCCGAGGCTGAAGACCGGAGGGACATGCGCCAGAAGGCACAACGTTCAAAAGCGGTAGGCCACTAGTTTTGCACAGTGTGCAAACGCTTCAACCATTTCGTGCCGACACCCCACCGATGCGCTGGTCTAGCTGCGGCAATCTAGGAAGACAAGTCGCGCAGTCGTCGAGGAAATCTCGAGTTAATGAGGATGCCGAGAGTAAAACTGCAAGAACCTCCATCCCAGTTCAAACCGGCCGGCGCCTCCAAATTCATTGGGCATGACGCGGTTTCGCTTTCGTCTCGAGCGCCGCTGTCCAAGATTGTCCGGTTGTTCCTGAGTGTTACGGATGTTATTAGCACCTCTCGCTGAGAACTGAAGTGATGGACGACATGCTTCGCAGCTACAACGCCTCCGGCTCACTGCGTTATCCAGACAACACATCGATGGGATGCGATGTGACGATCACGCAAGATCACGACGGTCAGCTCGGCCTCCAGTACGCCGGACTGCGCCCCGGCCGTGCTCCGCACGCCCGGCTGATCGGTCATGTTGTCCCAATCCGATTCGAAGGGCAGACGACTGATGGAAGGCCCGTGTCTCTCGCCGGAGCATTTCGCCCTCTGGATCGTCACTGGAACGCGAGCGATGGTACGCGCGAAGCTTTCGAGGTGATCGGCACAAAGGGTAGTCCGGTCACGCTGGAGGTTGGAGCGCAGCTTGGTCACAGCGAGGGTGAGTGGCGCTTCGGCTTAACGAACTTGCTTTTCGAATCGCCTGTTGGCACGATCTATCCGGACGGGAGTGCTGATCGAGGTGTCATGGCTCTGCAGCTAGGATCTGCGGCCGTCCGCCTGGAGCAATGCGGGCACTATGCACAAGCCGAGAGGGACCTCGCGAGGCGCCGCAAGATCCGCGTAACGGCAGAGATCTGTATACCCGCGGCAATAGGCTCCCATCAGGCACAAGAGATTGCAACGGACGTCTGCGCCTTGTTGTCCATTGCACACGGCACCCTGATCAATTGGCTTTACTGCGATCGCATCAGTACTAAGACAGCCGTGCCCGATCACAGCTTTCACCGCGACGGGACGACGCGGCCGTACAGCGGGGCACTGCCGCTAATCGGGCCGACGGTGGAAGGAGACCTGCCAGCGTTCCTTCAAGCAACGTTTGTCCCGTTTGCGGACAAAAGAGACGAGTGGCGGCTTCGTGCATTCAGTTCTGCGTACGCCGACATTCGCACGACCGGTTTTCTTGAGGCCCGATGTCTGCAGGCCGGCTGTCTGATCGACTTCATCACTGGTAAGGAAGCTGCAATCGCAGGAGATTCGTCGGTCATAGATAAGGAGGAATACGAGGGACAGATTGGACGTCTCTGTCCGGCTTTGCAGCGCATGCTGATGCTCGCATTTCCGACCCTTGAATTACGAACTGCGAACGAGATGGCGCAGCGGGCTCGCTACTGGCACTACCGATCATTCATGGAAAAGATCGTTCGCACCGCTCAACGGCTCGGAGTGGTCGTCCGCAAGGATCAAACGAAGCCGGTAGTCAGCACTCGAAACGAGCTCGCTCATCGAATGCAGTTTCAAGATGAGGCTACATCTTTTGAAGAACTTGCTGGAACGCTGGCGCTACTGGATCAGCTTGTGATGGGCTTACTTCAGTACCGTGGGCCATATGTAAACGCACTGACATTCGATCGAGTCGATCCAGCAACATCGTCCGTATCTTCCGCACCCGGTCTGTCTACACCGCCCTAGCCTTTGGATGGTGCTTCGTCAGGCCACCCAACTCCTCCGCCGCAGTCCTGCGATCTCCGTCGTTGACGACGTTATAGCGCTCAAAACCCAACGTGTCTTCGGGCCGGTGAGCTTCATCGCCACACCTTTGAGATCACGATATTGTGACGACGACAAACTCTTTAACGCTTCGCAGCCGGCATTCGCAAATGTTGGCGGCGTACGAGTCGCCGTCGCGGGATCGAGCGCCCTCAGTTCTGAGTCCGCCGCGCTTCGCGACGCTGCGGCAGACCGGTGTTGGCGCTGCCGTTTGGCAGGCGGCGCTTGGCCGGTCAATGAGCTCGTAGTTCGAGCGCGGGATCTCGCCGGCTCGCCTGACGCGCGGGCAGATACGCGGCGATGACGGCGACGACCACGATCGTGGTGGTCGAGGCCACCAGCATCATGGGATCCTCGGCTTCGACGGCCAACAACTGTGCGTGCGCGAGTCGTCCCACGTAACCTGTGGCCGCGACACCGATCAGCAAGCCCACGGCGACGGGAAGGAGGCTCTGGCCGACGAGCAATCGCACGACGGTCGCCGGTGCGGCGCCCATCGCGAGCCGGACACTGATTTCACGGGCCCGACTCTGCGCCAGAAAACTCACAATCGTGCCCACGCCGAGACCAATGAGTCCCACCGCAAGCAACGCAAATGCGCCGAGTATTAGCGCTTGAAAGCGCGGCTGCCGATACGCGGTGGTTGCCGCAATGGACTCGGTCCACCGGGAGGCGGCTACCGGAGTTCCCACTGCAAGGCCGGCGAGCTCTCGACGAACCTCCGGCAAACTGAGCGCGCTTTGGTGACGCGTTCGGACGACCACCGTGAGACTTCTGGTGTCACCCTTGGGAATAACATAGGCCTCTGGCGCCGCTCCGCGCAGCGGACTCCTGACGACATCGGCAACCACGCCGACGACCCGGAATCGCCGGCCCGCGCGATTCTCAAAGGAGCCGCCCAGCGCCTCCCGTCCTGGGAACAGCACCCGTGCCGCACCGTCGGAAATCACCGCGAGGTCTTCGGCGCTTGCTTCGTCGGTCCTGTTCAGCAGCCGACCGCGCAGCAGCGGCTGGCGAATGGTCTCGAAGTATCCAGCAAGGACGTGAACGATGCCCACAGTCGTCGTTTCTGAGCCGGGAAAGACGATCCCGTCCTCCGGCGCGGTACCGTCCAGCGGTAGTGGGCTCGCAGCCCCAACCGAAACGACATCGCCGCGCTTGGCCAAGCCGCGAATGGCCCTTTCGTAAAACGCTTGACGCTCAAGGGGAGGCATGGGCGTTGGAGACAAGGCCTGGCGCTCGAGGGGAGGCATGGGCGGTGGCGACAGAGATACGGCCATCACATCGCCGGGATCAAAGCCTAGTGGGACTTGAAGAATGGTTACGAAGGCACGAGTGGCCACGGCTGCGCCAAACGTCAACATGACGGCCAGCGAGACCTGCAACGCGATCGCAGCCCTCCCGGTCACCGGCCGGCGGCCAGTGGCGGCGCTACGATGCATCAAGGCGTGTGCGTCGAACCGCGTGGAACGCCACACCGGAATAGCCGCGAACAGGATGCCCGCAGCCACGCCCAGCGCGGCGGCAAACAGGGCGACACGTACACTGACGCCGACCGGAGCATTTCGGTACGCAGACGGTGGGACGTGCTGAATCAAGACCCCGAAGGTGGCGTCGAAAACATCCATCAGCGGTCCAAGCGCAGTTACGCGTTGTATTGTAGGTGGTCTCACTGGGTCTGTTGTGGGACCACGAGGGGATCACATCTGGCCGAAGAGCATTCAGCTGGACACGCCCCTATTTCAGAGTTGACTCTCCACCACATCGCAAGCCGAGGCAATTTGATGGAACTATACCGAACTGGATTAGACGTCAGTGGTCGAAGTAGTGATTCTTGCACTACATGAAAACGAACATTTCGTTGACGCTGCCAATTTCCGGGTCGTACCGCAAGAGATGGCCCGTGGACAGCGGAGATCTTGTCATCGGGGCGCACGATGAGATACAGACCGGCGAAGCGCTTCCTTGGTTCAGTGGGCTGATTTTCGAGGCATGTGAGGGTCTCGTCGTTGCACGCTCGATTGGCCTCTGGGAGAACACCGACGTTCTCATAGCACGATTGAGGAGCCAGGGTTTGACGAGTAAGCGCGAGGTGTTCGCCAGATATGAGTATCTTGCAGCTACTTGCGATTCGGCTGCGCAGTTGCAAGCGTGGCTGGAAACCGTGTGGCCTAATGCAGAAGCCATGGTGTGTTACCGACCGACAACCGCCGCGCACGAGTCCGAAATGTTAGAGGCCGCCTCCAAGTCCTTGGCGCCCTACGAGGATGGGTTCGTACATCATTTGCCGAGCTACGAGTTGTTCGCTTTCATGGAGTCTGGTCGTCTCTCAGTCGAATTCGTAGGTTACGAAGAACACCTGCTCCGAGCGCTTCACTTTGCCGTCGCCACTAGTCGTCGTTAGTTTCTCACGGCGCAACTCTTCAACGGCGATTCTCTCGACGAAAGGCCTCGCGAGCCTGAACATGCAGGCACGCGCACATTCCCCGCCGATGTGCTTGACTCGGCGGTCGCGTTGACCGACCTTACGGAGTCCATCACGACCGAGTGCATCATGTACCCTTTTCTGGACGGCGGCGCCGAGCGCGGCGACGGGAACCCGACCGCGTTCACGGGCCGCGAGGCAGACGCGACGGGCCTCTACTATCGTGCCCGCTACTACGACCCGCAGGCGCAGCGGTTTCTGAGCGAGGATCCGACCGGCCTCGCGGGAGGCGAGCCCATTTTCTACGGGTATGTTGCCAATGCGCCAACGAATGCGATTGATCCCACGGGAACGATCGCTTGGTTTGCTCCACCTCTTATGGGTGGTGTGATCGGCCGAGTGATCGATCCGGGTCTGCGACTCCTGGAGAATGGCGGCGACATGAACTGCGTGTCTTGGAGAGAGGTGGGTTTGTCCGCCCTGATCGGTGCGGGGGCAGCCTCTTTGGGCCCAAGCGGGCCATGTTTCGGCCGTACGGGGCAGCGTTATGGAGCGCCGAAGTGGTGGGGGAATGTCCACCACGGTGACCGGCGGTTCGGGTGGTTCTGGGATGGAACTGGGTGGGGTGGCCGGATTACTTTGGTCCGCATTCAGTCCCCCTTCAGGAATAGGGAAGCAGCACACACGGTGGTTTCCGGGCCCGCGATGCAGCAGGCAAAAAGTTCGGTGCAGGGGAGGAGTCGTCGGCGGCGCGGCAGGATACGCTGCGGGACAAATGATGGGCCGCCGGAAACCCTGCGGCTGAACGTGGTGTACCTCCGACACGATGCCTCGCTTGCTTGTGGTTCAAGTGACGCCCCGTCCCATCGCATGAGTATCAACAGTGGCGGCTGACAATCGATCTGACGAGGCGCTTCTCACCGACCTCCAACGGCGCTTTGCCGACGAGGTGCGGCAGCGGCTGACGGCGAGGAATGCGGCGTTCTCCACAGAAACCAGCAGCACTCGTGACGAGGCCTTTATTGAGTTCTTCCTCGAGTCCAATTATCCCGAGCTCCGATTCAGTGTCATCATCGTGGCCGACCGTTTTGGACTTTTAGCGAACGGAGCCGGGCTGTATCGTGATCGCGATGGAGATTGGCTTGATGATCGGGAGGGTTGGCTCATGGAGAGCATGGACGTGATGGAGCGCATTCTTTCTCACGATCTGCGAATTCGGGTTCGCAAAACATGGTTCGGAGGTACGACGGGTGCGATCTGGATTTCCGCCGGTACCGCGGGCGCCTGGAGTGGTGAGAGGGCTGCCTGCCGGGGCAAGGGGGTTGAGTACATATTTCCGCTTCCCTGGTTTCGAACGCGCGCGTGATGACGACGGGCGCTGTTCTTACGAAGCACTCGCTTGGTCGGATCCAGTCAAAGGATTTGAATACGGCCCCTGAACCAAGTAGACGAAACGAATGCCTTTAAAGGCTTGGGCTCTCTAGAACGAAATGTGGTGAGTTCGGCCTTTCGTGTCAAGCGACTTCCAGCAGCGACGCCATCTCCCTTGCGAACCGCGTAGAGGTTGCAGAGTCCCGTGGAAACAACTTCCGAGCGGGTTGGCATCGCTTGCCTGAGGGAAAACACGGGTGGAATGGGCGAATTCTTCCGCACTTTCACCGACGGCCCCGGTACGGCAAACATCGACCATACGAGCGCTGGTGGTAATCATGACTAATCACGCCGTCGAATTACCGGTGGTTGTGCTTGAGCGCGAGACCGGTGACATGAAAGCGATTGAAACGTTTCAACAACTGCGAGAGTTTGTTGATGAGTTTTCAGATATTCTCGACGACGACTTTGCATTCTGGGATAGTGCGGGATTTAAGTTGGGGTTCGAGGACAGATTTACGGCAAGGCAGGATAATTCCGGTATCGTGATCCTCGGAAATGCTGCCGCCGAGCTCGTGGCCCTGATCACGCACTGTTTGCACATGCAGTCAGCGGGAGATACTGCGGAGAGGTTAGAACTGATTCTGGAACGGCTCGTCCGGCAGCGGGGTCCCGCAGAAGAACGTTGAGGGAGCCTGGCGTGCCAGCGGCGATGCTGGACGGTGACCTACGCTTACAACGCGGCCGGGCGGCGGACCGAACTCGGCGGCAGCTTCGCCGATGGCCGGGCTCCCGTTGCAGCGCTCGCCAACGTATTCGCACACGCATCGAGAACCCTGCTGATCCAATGGCGTGACGGTGGCCAGCGTCGAGCACTATCAGCTCGTGATGTCCGACTACTTTGAAACACTGGGCATTCCGATTGTCGCCGGCCGCGGCTTCGGCCCGCAGGACGCGTTGATGGCAGGCACCGTGGCCATCGTGAATGAAGCCATGGCGAGACCCCTGTGGCCCGGTCAGAATCCTGTGGGCCAGCGCCTGAGACCCAACCTCGGGGCGTCGATTGGCGCCGCGGGCAGTCCGTGGACCACCGTCATCGGCGTGGCGCGGAATGTGACGCAGGAAGGTATCACCCAGGACATCGGCACCGAGCTCTACCTATTCGCTCGGCTTAACCCCCGCGACGGATGGACCAGAGCGCCGCCGTTGACGCCGCTATCCTCCATCATTCGCGCCAATCTCTGACGGGGTGCTGGCGCAGGGCGTCCCGTAGGAATCCCTTGCCGAGGCGGCGCCGCGCCGCGGACGGCCGCCTCGTAAAGGCTTTCGGCGGTCACCTCCGCGGTGGGGCGGGGCCGCCGGCTGTGTGAAGGGGACAGCACAGGTGCGGAGGGCACGGACAGGATCGCAGCAGCTTCAAGGCAGCTACTCGGCGCCGTGGTTGAATCGACCGGCACATCTCGCGGAGTGTCTGGGTCGGGCTCGCCAGGGGGAACTCCTTGGAGTGCGCCTGGGCCGCCGCAGGGCCACCCCAGGGGCCGATGATGGCCCGCCTGCGCTGATCGTGCGGCAGGCGGAGAGCCGTAGGGTGTCAAAGTCCACAGGTCGAGGCGTCTGCACAACGGCGCAGTGCCACAACCCCTCCGGCTCACTGCGTTGGGCATCCTTGTCGATTTCCAGGGCCTCGAAGCGTCCACACCCGAACTTCCGCGCTGTGGCACCTGTATTACGCGCTGTTCAACTGATCCGGAAACTCGGCGCCCAGTTCATCGAGGAACCCCCCACAGCTACGACGATCTTTTTCAGTACCCGGACCAGCGGTTTCCGGTCGCGGTATTTGAAGGCCAGATACGGATCAAGCTCGAACCCTGCGCTTCCATCGGCGAAGGCGCGGAGAGCGAACCCCTGCCTCACTTCGATCAGATCGTTGTGCTTATCGACATGAGAAAGCCTCTGATGATCCGCGGTCCATCGGCATCGCTTGTAGGGCTGATAGCGTTCAAGCCGCAAAACGGCATCGTCGCTCAACCCGTACATGAAGGTCTCTCGCCGCTTCGCAAAGCCGTCCGGCGATGATTCAATAGGAAATTGCGTCCTCCGCGGACGCTCGCCTTTTCGCGGAGGGGTTCGATAGCGCGAGAGCTGGCCGATGCTGTAATCGAGCGCGGCACGGAGGTTGTAGGCCGTTTCTCCCGCAAGGATCGGTATCTGCGGCGGAATCTTGGGAATCGGCACCTTCGCCCGCATCTGCTGGAGAAGTTCTTCCGCAGGGACACGGCGGCCGAGACGCTCTATAAAGATTCGTCCCCACGCATGGGAAATGGATTTGGCGGCTTCCTCCAGCACTTCGAGATGGCCAAGGGCGCGCTCCACACGCAAATACGCCGGCTCAAGTGAGGGCTTCTGTTTCGGCACGAGAACGCCATATTTACATGACCTTCCCGGCCCGGCACGGTGCGTTGCGACTGCAGCGAGACCTGCCACTGAGGATTACCCGTGCTGGACGATTACAGCGCTAGCCCCTTGTGCTCCGCCGACATCGGCGGCGAACTGCACCGTCGAACGTATACCTGGCGCTTAGGGTTGCGGCCACCCGACTCGTGAGCGCGTCGAAGGGCAGCGACGCGCAAGCCGGCAGACCAAGCTGCGAGATGACCTAAAAAAATCTCCCGCCGCCAGGGCACAACTCGGGACCCGAACCACCCAAATACCACGATTAAAGAGGGGAGCAGGCCAACCAGAAAGCAAGGCGAGTTAAAAATTACACCAGACGCCCCTGTCTGCAAACCTCCATCCCCGCTTCAAATCAGGGCGGCGCCTCCAACTCTACAAAGCAGTTTCGCGTGTTTTCCGTCCCGAATTGCAGGCCTGAGGCAACTTCAGGCCACTCAGGACCGCCGAAACAACTGGTCGTAGACAGGGTTTAGACAGGATGTAGCAAGGACACAAGCTGCTCCGGCCGGTGACGCCGAAGGCGTAGCCCTCAACTGCTGCCGGTTTCGCACGCGGGCCAGTGTCGCCGGAAACGGAGACGCGGGGGGCCCGAGACCCATGCAGCGCATCGGGAGCTACAATACGGCCATCGTGACATCGCTAATTGCGCTCGCCACGTTGACTACCACCTTCGGCATTGGAGCATCATGTGTGCCGTTTGACATCGCAGGCTTCTTCCAAGAATCCCAGGCGGTTTTCGTTGGACGAGTGATGGGCACGAAGGCTGTCCGCACCGGGGCAGAGTGGAATGAGGTCCACACCGTTGCGACTCTTCGAGTGCAACGTCTGTGGAAGGGGCCAGATTCGCCAGTCATTGAGGTAACGACGTGCGGCAGTGTTCCGGATAACGTCCTCTGCACGGTCGGCGCGGACTTCAAGGTTGGGACGACCTATCTAGTCACTGCCTACGGGGAACCTCTTAGCACGTCGAAGTGCGGCACTCGTCCCATAGATGAATCGATTGACGAGCTCCTCTGGCTTGCAGCCAAACCGAGTCGACGCATTTATGAAGGCAGTGCGCCGTCGGTGATGTACACCGACATACGTCGAGTGCTGAAGCTCCAACCGCAATAGCGGCTGCGCTGACCGCAACATGCGCAAAACCAGCACACCTCGCCGGTGACTGCGCCTGGCAACGTCGTGCTCTCCCCCTTCCCGCCCATGAAGGCCACGCTCGCCCAGATGCTGCCCGTCGGCGCCGGGTGGTCCTACGAGGTAAGTGGGACGGCTACCGGGCGTTGTTGCTGAAGGACGGCACGCGCCTCATCTCCCGGAACCTGAAAGACCTCACCGCGGACTACGCCCTCATCGCCGCTGCCGCTCCGCGTCTCACCACCAAGCCCGTGATGCTCGACGGCGAGATCGTCGCCCTTGATCAGGAGGGTCGTCCGGCATTCCAGGCAGTGCGGCACCGCAGCCTCAAACCAGCCGCGGTGGTGTTCTACGCCTTCGACATCCTCCAGTTCGGAACTATTGACTACCGCTCGAGGCCCCTGCGCCGACGGCCCAGGTACATTCGCTCGGCTGAGTTGGCAGCCCCAATCCTTGCTGTCGGTGCCCTGCCTGGCACAAGTTCCCCGCGGCACGTAGACTAGAAGGCGCCAGATACCAGCAAGAACAACAGCGAGGCACGCATACTGCTCGCCCAAGTGCTCGGATCACTGGGCCAACTGGACTGCAGGTTCCAAGCCGCAGACTCACCGCCTGCTCGTGTCAGGGAGGTCGAATGAAACTGATGGTCGCCAGAGCGCACCTCGTTTACACGGTCGCCGCGCTTGCCATCGCGGCCTCGCCGAGCTGGGCGCAGGAGTCTCCCGTCGAGCCGCTCGCGCGGCCGGTTGCCGCGAATATCACGCTCAAGCTTCCAGTTGGCAACTGCACAGCCCCTCAACTGGCAGCGCACATCGCGCGACAGTTGGACGTTCCATCGGGCGTCGAGCAGTTGCCAGGCCCGTGCGCGTACCCAGACCAGCCCACGAAGGAAGAAATCCCGCTCATCGGCATGCAGTTGCAAGATGTGCTCGACCTGCTGATCAAGGCGGACCCGCGCTACTACTGGGTCTTTTCTGACGGCGTCGTCGTTGTGCGCCCGCTCGACGCCTGGAACAAGAAGGACCACTTCCTGCACGACACGCTGCCGTCCTTGGAGCTCAAGGAGCAAAACATCGGCGCGGCCATGGACCAGATCCTCGCTCGGCCGGGGCAGATCGTGGGGAGCCGCGAGTTGATCATGTCGAACGATCCGACGCTGGTGACGCTGTCACTCGGTCCTGTCTCGCGTATCGAAGCGTTGGACGCGGTGGTGCGTGCGCATGGGCACGTACGCTGGGAGGTAAGCTACTGCGTCCCCGAATACGAGTCGGACGTGGCGACTGTCTTTCTGTATGTCTATGACGAGGGCGCGACGAGCCCACGTTCGGGACTGGGGGTGCCCGGCCCGTTCGAGCGCGAGGGGAGCAATCGCACCGTGAATCGATGCCGCGCGCGAAAGTAGCTTCTCAGGCCCCATGCTGCAGCCGAGTATGTGAATTTTTCGGCTCGCGTTGGCGACGGTGAAGACCTTCTTCTTGCGGTCGTAATGGGAAGGTGAGGGCGTGATCGGCGACGGCACCCATCAACGCGATGGCGGCGATCAGCATGTTGACCGCAGAATCTGTCGGCCTACAGTGGCCAGATGGCGAAAGACCATCGTGGGGTGGGGGCTGACGCCGGTGTCGGCGAGCCTCAGGGAACTTACACACAGACAGCATGTGGCGCTCCGCATTGTCAGTGCCCCAGGCGCGCATCTACTCACGCATTGAGTTGCTGATGCGCTGTAAAGCGGCGGGCAAGTTATCGCCTTCAAAAATCGCGAACCCGCCGCTTTGCTCGGCAATGGTCCGCAGACTGGCCTCTGTGGCCGTCAAGTTCCAGGCGGACGTCAGGCTGTTCAGGACGGCCGTCTTGGCGTGTTCGAGGTCCGGGAGCGCCAAGACGCGCTTCGGCGGCTTCTTCTTGCGAGATTTCGACTTCGGCATCGGCGACGGCCTCCTTCACCGTCGCCGACAGCTCATGGATTCTCCCTCCTGCGGCGGACGTGTAATAATTCGCCCAAAGGAGGCCATTCGATGAGGAAGAACAGCGGGGACACTAGGCAGTTCGTTACGATTGCGACGGTGATCCTCTGCGGTTTGTCGTTCCTCTCTGCGTCGTCCGGAGCGATCGACCAGAAACAGGAAGGACCAAGGGAGCAGATTTTCCAGCTGCTCACGGGACTGGGCACCGACATCGGCGTTACCGCACGCGACCTTCACGCTTCCGAAATCCGCGAGCCATCGTTAACCAGTGGGGCGGTTCTCGAAGAAGTGCAGAAGGACAGCCCTGCCTGGCGCGCTGGCATCCGAAAGGGCGACATCGTCGTAACGTTCGACGGAGAAATCATTGATAGCGGGCGGCAATTCGCGCGCGTCGTGCGAGAGACAGTTCCTGGTAGGACCGTGCAGACGACAATTGTTCGTGACGGACATAAACGGGAGCTGTCCATCACAGTGCCACTCGACTCGACGAAGGGCCCATAGAACGGGTCGCGTTTGTAAGGCCGCCGAGGCTCATCATCGCGTCGGCCCCCGCCGGCCACGCCTGGTCAGGCCGCGGCGCACATCGCCCGACTGTCCCGTAGCTGATCACCGCGACGTGCGCTCGGCCATCGACCTCGTTGTCCGCAGTGAACGGCTGGCCGAGCATGGGCATGACTCGGAGCACCGGGAAGAACTCAGAAGTCACCCATTATGCGCGAAGCGTCTGTGGCTCCTCGGATCCCTCGCGCTTCAGACTGATGCTGACATCGGCGACGGCCGCAAGGCTGGTGAACACGTCTTGCCGGGCCCTCTAATCCAGGAAATTCTGCGGGGCGACGCGTCGTGGCGTCGCCGGCGAATCCTCACGGACGTTGACCTCGCCGATTGAAACAAGCGTATCGCTCTCGTGGAATGGAAGGCTGACCACACGGCCACTGTCCGCCGCCGTGCCACTAAACGCCGTCGAGGGCACTGATCGAGTCGCGCAGCTCTTTGACGCGCGTCACTCAGGCGCTCTATCGACTCGCTCGGCGACTGGCGCGGGAGTCCTGATGACGCCGGCGATCTCTTCAGGAGAGCTTTCTCCGCGCCGCCAGATCCCCCTCTCGCGTGCCAGTTGCGCACTCGCAAGAAGAGGCATGGCTGGTGCGCGTGTTGATTAACCTGCAGCGGGGCCAGTGGCGCATGGCGAAGCTGCGACGACAGGCGCCAGTGTCTGAGCAATCGCTTGGAACCGGTTCAGCGACGCAGGAAAACGCGTGCGTCGCCGGCATTGCGGTATGGGCGGCGCTCGACAGACTGCAGCCACGGCGTCATCCTCCACGAGATCCAGGGTGCGAGTGTCTCAGAGGTTGCGTCTCTGCTTTGGATGAGCGCCACTACCGTGTGCTGGCATCTCTCGCCCGGCCGACGTGATCTCAAACGAATGCTTTCGCCACAGCTTGGAGAGATGCGATGAAGACCGCTCGTGAGGTGCTTCTCGATGCCCACCCGCTGCGGCACGAGCCGCGTCGGTCCGCTGAATCACGGCACAGCATGCGGCAATTCGTCGTCCACTCGCGGGGTCGTGCAGGCGAAATTAGGCGTACTGTGATGCGACGTGCAGTGCTGCTCGCAAGTGCTTGTGTGGTGCTGGCCAGCGTCGGAGTTCTCTGGCCGCGCGTCACTGCCGATGCCGTGGCTGCCATTCGCTTGGAGGTGCGGCCTGCCAAATACCACTCGGCGGCGGGCCTGCGCGAGGCACGGTGGCTGCGTCGGGGGAGACCATTTATCTGCTCCGACAGCGGTTGTCCAAAATGGCGACCTCACCGAGGCGCGGGTGATTCAGTTCGGCTCCACTACCCTGGCGTGTGGTAGTGGTGTTCAGCGCCGAAGGCGCAACGAAAATGCGCCACGCGAGCGCGGACCACATCGGCCGCGTGCTGGCAATCCTGCTGGACGGGGAAGTGGTCGCGTCAGCCACGGCGAGTAAGCTACACATTGCGATTTCCCCCGCGTCGGCGAGTTCACGAATCTCTGACTCACGTTCTTAGGCTTCGCGTAGCACCTCGGCGGGATCGATTCCAGTGGCGCGCCTCGCCGGCAGCTAAGCTGCCACCACCGCGGCCGCTGCGAGCGCAATGACAGCGCCGCCCAGCGTGACCGGATCGTGTGGCTGAAGTCCAAAGAGAAGCGAAGTAACTAACTGCGCGGCCCATGCGCTTGCGGCGACGCCGATGATGATCCCAGTTCCGACCACAGCACCGACACGCGACAGCACCAGCCACAGTACCTGCGCTCGGTCTGCGCCCAATGCCATGCGAATGCCGATTTCGGCGCGCCGGGTGGCCACCGAGTCTGCTGTCATCCCATACAGGCCCAATCCAGCGAGCAAGAGAGCGACCGCTCCGAAGAGTCCCGACAACAGCGCGATAACACGCTCCTGGGTCACCAACGCACTCACTTGATCAGCCATCGAGCGAAAACCGAAGACGAGATCGGGCTCGCTGGTGGTAAGCGCCTCCGAATACGGCGCGCTAACAGCGCCGGCGCACCGGATGCGGCCCGCACACTGATTGTGAATTCCGTAGGCATGGTTGCGGTAGCATCGTGCTGTGACAGAGGCGCGAACTCGATAGGAGCGTCGGCGTTTCGCAGTGACAGGTAGGCGGCGCTGCCGATCACGCCTACGATCGTCTTGGTCAATGGGCCGTTACGTTGTTCGAACGTCACGCTCGTGCCAATCGGTTGCTCTGCCGATACGAACTTTCGGACAAACGCCTCGTTGACCACAATGACTGGCGCCGCTCCCGGCCCATCGCGCTCGTCGAAATCACGACCCGCCCGAATCGGGGTGCCATGTGCACTAAACCAGCCGGGTGTGATGAAATTTAAGAATGTGCGGTCGGGACCCAGTTTGCCATCGACCATGGCTTGACCGGAGACCGGCACACCTGGGACGCGGACGACATCGATGAGGCCGAAGCCGGCGACGGGCGGGACCATCGATGCGGCGGCGCCCTGGACGCCCGGCACGGCGGCAACCCGACGAACCAGCTGCTCGACAAAGGGCACACGGCCGTTGGCGCCGACCTGCGTGGGCGCGAGGTCTACGTTAACGAGCAGCACCCGATCACGGTCGAAGCCGAGCGGGAGCGTCGCCAGGTTCTCGAAGGAGTGCACCAACAAGCCGGCGACGGTTATAATGACGAGCGATAGCGCGACCTGAGCTATCAGCAAGGCGCTGGATAGATGTCTGCGCGGGCGAGGCGCGCCGTTGCGAGCTTGGTAATTCAACGACGCTATCGGAGCGACTCCCATCGCTTTGAATGCCGGAACACTTCCGAAAAGGATCGTGGTCGCCGCTCCTATACCGGCCGCAAACGCCAATTGGGCCGCCCCTGCGGATCCGTCCTTGGGGTGGAACCGCGGAGGTTCACGACTATGCCATCCCTGGGTGGGGCGCAGGGGTTTATCCCAGTCTCTGGATTGAGTTCGAAAACGGAGCGGTGCGGACCGTTCACGCAAAGTCGCACAAGCTACTGAGCGAAGACCGGGCAGTCTACGAAGTGCGTGGGGACCAGCCCGCCTTTGAAACGCCCGAATTCGCATCGCTTTTCCCTCCTCGGTAACGCTCGGCCGCGGTCATGCTGAAGGCACGCCGTCGCCATTCTGATACGACGGTGGAGCGGCTACGCTGCTGTTTTGCCTGCCATATCGAGCAGGGCGACGATCTCGGCGATGTCCCATACGTGCGACGAGAGGCCCGCTTCAATCGCTGGCTGACGCGGAGCGTCTGATGCACGCGGCAGGAGGTGTAGTGCATGTAGTGCAGGGCCACGGCCGCCGCGTGGTTCTCCGGCTTCTTCGACAACGCATTCGTCAACCGCGTGAAGGGGCGGATCGACATCCGCATCGTCAGTTTCTGCCACTCGACGCAGGACGTGGAGATGTACTTCGGGTTCGGGTCGCCTGTTATATCCTCCGTCGTCATCCTGACGATCTTCGCGGGGCTGTAGCGCTTCTCGGCGCTCGGGTCCAAATCTTCGCCAACCCTCAGCAGTCCCAACGCCCCTGATGTCGCACAACGAGCGCGGTTTGATTTACGGGGAGGCCGATGACCGCGTGGGGGCGTTGTCGTCAGCGGCCACTTCGGAAAGTTGTCATGGTCGTCATCCACCGCTATCAAGGGTTGCCACTGGTCTGGCTCCTCGCCGCATTCGCAACCACCAATGACGAGTGTTGAATCGCTACTCGAGCTGCCAAGTGCTCGGCCGCGCGTGCCTCATTTCGGCCGCTGGTTCCTACTTGCGTGCGGAGTCGTTTGAGGTGCTGAAATGCTAGTTAACCTCTCAACGTGACAGACGGCTCCACGCCGGCCGCGCGCCGGGCTGGCACGTA
>JBGTBX010000473.1:0-5253 GCA_041749115.1 Gemmatimonadaceae bacterium | reverse complement strand
TCCCCTTCTCGGTTCTGGTCTAGATGCGGGCTTTGTAATCTGACTCAGCCCGCTTCATTTTCCCGCTTCCGGCTGACCGCCACGTTACCGCGAGCGCCGATCAGTGGTCTTCAAGGGTTCGCGTCCCGACGAACCAAATCTCAACAACGAAAAGATGACCGACCGAAGACTCGAAGATGCTGACGTCCTGATTGGCCCGCTGTATGGCGTCTCTCTCCTCCTCGTAGCGACGCCGGTGTTCGACTTTGTCACCAGCGTCCTTCCCCTGCGCGCCGGCAACATCGAGTGGCGCTTCGCAACGATTGGTCTGCTATCCGGTTTTCTGCTGACCCCTCTCCTGGGCTACATCATTGCCATGCTCGCAGCACAAATAGGCGGGCATCGCCTGGTGCAACGCGTCCTGGCTGCCTGTGCTTTTGTCTTTTCAGGCATACTCGCGCTCATGCTGGTGGCGTTCGTCCTCGACATTCTTCAGTTGCGCAGTGTGGTACAAGCAGAGGCTTCGGCCGCGTTTCAGGGGGCGTCCATCAAGGCACTCGTGAAGCACGTCTCGGTGCTCGTAGTCCTGCCCTGGCTGGCCCTGCGTGGACTGAAGCTCGCCAAACCCGACCCCACCACTGCGCCACGCAAAAAACGCGGGGCTGCGATTATCGTCGGCAGCTAGGCAGTAAGCAGTATCCGTAGACGGCTCGCCGCAGCGCATTGCAGGCGACGAGCCCCGTACCGGGGGCGTTTCTCGGTCCCCCGGATCACCGTCTACTTCGCGCCCGCAGCGTGCAGCGCCTGCTCGAGATCTGCGCGAATATCATCTGGATGCTCGAGCCCTACGGAGATCCTGACGAGTCCCGGAACGATTCCGACCTGCGCCCGCTCCGCTTCGCTCAACTTTGAGTGTGTGGTGGATGCGGGATGCGTCACGATTGTCCGCGTGTCACCCAGATTGGGTGAATGCGAGCACAGCTCCAACGCATCGATAAACCGCGTCGCCTCAGCGTAGCCCGCCAGCCGAATTGTGAGGACGCCGCCGCCAAGTCGCATTTGTCGTTTGGCGAGGTCGAACTGGGGATGCGAGGGCAAATGTGGATAACGCACGGCCTCCACGACTTCATGCTGTTCGATCGAGGTCGCGATATCCAACGCACTACTGCAGTGCCGTTCCATTCTCAACGGAAGGGTCTCCAGACTTTTGGACAATACCCACGCATTGAATGGCGAAAGGGACGGCCCGGTGTGCCTGGCGATAAAGCGTGCCTCGCTGACCAGTGACGCGTCGCCGACAATTGCGCCACCGAGCACGCGGCCCTGACCATCCATGAACTTGGTGGCTGAATGCACCACGAGTGACGCACCGCTCAGCACAGGACGTTGCAGGAGCGGCGTGGAGAAACAGTTGTCGACCACCAGTGGGATTCCCCGTGCGCGAGCCAGAGCGCCCAGCGCGTCGAGATCGATCAGATCAAGCCCTGGGTTCGACGGCGATTCAACAAAGATGGCGCGTGTGTTCGGTCGGATGGCAGCTTCCCATCGTTGCGGGTCGTCGCCGTCTACGTAGTCGTGAGACACGTTCCACCCCGGAAGCACTTTCGTACACAGCTGATGCGTGGACCCGAACAAAGCGCGCCCCAACACGATGTGGTCGCCGTGTTTGAGCAGTGTCATCAACGCCAGAAAGACCGCCGCCATGCCGGACGCAGTTGCGAGTCCGTCCTCGGCTCCTTCGAGCAGTCGCACCTTCTCAACAAACTCGTCGACGTTGGGATTCGAATAGCGGCTGTAGACCGCTCCGACGACCTCGTCGGCAAAGAGCGCCCGCGCCTGTTCTGCGTCATCAAAGGTGAAGCTCGATGTCAGGAAAAGCGGCACCGAGTGTTCGCGATAGTGCGTGCGATCGGCCTGCGTTCGGACTGCTATGGTTTCCGGATTCATTAAACCGCTGAGTGGAGTGGGACCCGTAACAGGTCAGCAAGGATTGCACTGGCGGTCGCGTGGCCCCCTGCCCCGCGGCCAGCCAGAGTCACGGTACCGCTGGAGGCGCTGTGGATCTCGATGATATTGTGTTCATCCACAGCAGCGGCGAGGGCATCCCCGGGATCGAGATACTCAGGGCCCACGGACGCCGAGACGACTCCGTTGCACCATTCAGCTGTTGCGACCAGTCGCAGGCGTTGCCCTGCTGCACTGGCGCGACGAGCGCTCAGCTCCAGAGCGGCGGGAAGCGGTCGGATGTCGACGGCAACGCTGGCGGGATTTACCCCGAACGCCAGCCAGGCCAGCACGGCTATCTTGTCGGCGGCATCGCGACCGGAAAGGTCCCGCGTCGGATTCGCCTCGGCGAAACCCGCCACTCGTGCGGCCGCGAGCGCTTCATCGAACGACGCCCCGCGTTCGACTCGGGACAGGATGTAATTCGTCGTGCCATTCAGTACACCTCGCACGCGATGGACCCCCTGACCGGTGAGCGACTCGCGGAGCAATCGCACGAGTGGTACGCCACCTCCCACTGCACCCTCGAACTCCATCCATGCACCCGTTCCGGCGTGCTGTGCGACCAGGCGACTCAGTTCCCAACCGTATGAACACAGCAGTGCCTTGTTGGCCGTCACGAATCCGCGGCCACGTGACAGTGTTGCCGCAGCGATTTGATAAGCTGGCGAGAGTCCGCCGATCGCTTCGACGACCACATCGCAGTCACACGCGAGAAATTCGTCCACATCATCGGTAAGCAGCGAGCGGTCGACGACGAGAGATCGCGGACGCGAGAGATCCTGAGCAAGTATGCGTACGACGTCGAATCGGAGCCCGTGGCGTCGACCGATGTCCTCCGAATACTCCGCGAGCAGGTCCAACAGCGCGCCACCTACTGTTCCACATCCAGCGAGCGCGACGCGCACTGTGGGGGTTGAGTGAAAGCCGGAAATTGTCATGCGACCTCCTGAGTGTGGAGGGCCTCGCTCAGGATTCTGCCGACAGCCTCCTTTTCGATGAGAAAGGCGTCGTGCCCGTGAGTCGACACGATACTGCGGAGCGTTGCGCCGGCACTGCGCACCCATGACACCACTTCGTCGGCGGGGCAGAAGACATCATCGGGGATGGCGACACCAACCAGACGGGTCCCCGAATTTCTGAGGCGTTCACCGGCGCCCACACCTCCACGAGAGACGTCGTGCGTGTCCATCGCATTCATCAGACTGAGGTAGCTGGCACGATTGAAGCGTTCGTTAAACCGCACCCCGTGGGCTGACAACCATTCCTGCACGGCAAATGCGCCGTCGAGCCCGCGGCGGCGTCCGAAGCGCGCAGCAAGCCCTCCGGGGGTGCGATACGTCATCATCGCCACCTGGCGCGCGAGAGCGAGCCCTTCGGGGCCGCCTACGTGGAGCGCCTGCCGCTGCAAGTGACTCCAGGCGATCGCTGACGCGGGTTGCGCTGCCGGAGCCGCAAGAACCACGGCGCGTTCCGCGCGGCCGGGAAAACTCGCGACGAACTCAAGGGCGACCATTCCGCCCAGAGATCCGCCCACGATCAGCGCAACGCGCGGCAAACTGAGCGCATCGAGAAGTGCCGCGACACCACGAGCGATGTCGCGCGTCGTGATTGGCGGAAAATTCGTCCCGGCATCAGCGGGCCCCGTTGAGCCGTAACACGACCCCAGCAGGTTCGGCGCGAGGACAGCCCAGCGATCCGTGTCAATTGGGCAGCCGGGGCCAATGATTCCGGCCCACCAGTCACCAAGCGCATCGGCAGAGCCCGTTAAGGCATGCAGCACAACGACGAGATTGTCACGGCGCGCATTCAGTTGCCCGTCCAAATGATACGCAATCACGGGAGTGGGTACGACGCTGCCGCAGTCGAGCGGGAGTGGTGGCAGCGACGCGTACCTCAACTTTCGGCCTGTGTCCTGAACAACGATTGTCATGGCGCGGCAGATTAGTGGAAAACAAAAGGCCCTCTCGATCGAGAGGGCCGCGGTTCCGTGATCCAGGCCATGCCGGAGACAAAAAGCCCACGGCACAGCCGCGGGTCAGTAGCGTTTTAGCTCGTTATTTTTCGTGGCGGCAATCGCGGCAAATGACCACGGCTTCATTTGTGAAGACAAGTATCGGCGGAGGTGCCGACGTTGTCAAGCGCGGCCGTTTTGCACCCACCAGTTCCGCCGAGCCAAAGCCGAACCGCGTGCGCGGAGCGGCGTTGGAGTGGGGGGATAGTTCCGCGCATCGCCCGGTTGCTCTATGGTGTGCACGCTTCTAACCTCGCAATGCATCTCAGCCACCGTCGGTGGTGCGCTCCTCTCACACCCGCGATCCATGCCGCTTCTTGCAAAGGGAACCTTCAAAGTGGACCTGAAACCTGCTGAGCCTCAGGGTGCTGAAGCGGAATCCGGACTTGGGCGCATGTCGATCGACAAGCGAATCGAAGGTGATCTCGTCGCCACGACGAGAGGCCAGATGCTGAGCGCCATGACGGAGACGAAGGGATCGGCCGGCTACGTGGCCATGGAGCGAGTAAGCGGTGAATTGCATGGGAGGAAAGGGACGTTTGTGCTCCAGCACACGGGCACTATGAATCGCGGCGCGGCGTCGGCCGCCATCACCGTGGTTCCTGACTCGGGCACCGACGGGCTGACCGGCGTTTCGGGTGATTTCCGGATCGTCATACAGGACGGTGGGCATAGCTATGAGTTCGAGTACACATTGCCCGCGGCCGATTGACCGCAGGTGAGCATCACTCCTCTGATCCCACGACAACGCGGATGACCGTACTGGCCGTGCACGACCTCAAGAAGACGTTCGTTTCGCCGGATGGAGAACGCAGCACCATTGTTGACGTGCACGAGTTCACCATGCTCCCAGCTGAACAAGTAGGGCTGCGCGGGCCTTCGGGTTCGGGGAAAACCACGTTTCTCAACCTGATCGCCGGCATTCTGCAGGCCGACAGCGGCCGGATTGTCATCGACGGTCGGGATCTCACCGCGCTGTCCGAACCCGGACGTGATCAACTTCGCGCGCAGTGCATGGGGTATGTCTTTCAAACGTTTAATCTGCTGCACGGATACACGGCGCTGGAGAACGTTGAATTGGGGATGATGTTCGGTGCAGGAATCGACACGCGGTATGCGCGTGACCTTCTGGATCGCGTGGGGCTCTCCCATCGATTGAACTACCTGCCGCGCCAGCTCTCGGTAGGCCAGCAGCAGCGCGTCGCCGTCGCGCGCGCACTGGCCAATCGTCCCAGGCTTGTGCTTGCCGATGAACC
>JBGTBX010000472.1:0-35249 GCA_041749115.1 Gemmatimonadaceae bacterium | reverse complement strand
AAGTCTCCGGCAGTCGCCAGTGGCGGAAGATTCCATTGCTTAATCGCCAACGCCACAAATGGCAGACATGCCACGACCCACCACTTCCACGAGAGTCGCTCTCCTGTTTGTGCAGCGAGTGGATTACGCATCACGAAGGCTTCCGCACGGTTCCGAGGACGCGAGGTTCCAATCGCTCCCTGAGTCGCAAGAACGGCCGCTCAACCACGTAGTAGGACGCGAGTGCCGCCGTCAGCGCGAGGAGCACGTTGACGGGAAACGCTGCCCACCAACCGTCACTCGTCCGATTGAGGAACGGCTGCTGCCAGAGGTAGAGGCTGTAGCTGATTGTGCCGATGAATACAACTGGACTCCAATTCAGGAAACGGACCCAGGCACTCGCACGGCTCCGCACCGCGTGATCAACAACAAGAGCGATCGAAAGATTCGATATGGTGATGCCTGCCAGCGCCTGCGTTCTTGGCCTGTCCAGCGACGCGATACTCAGGATCAGCATGCCGGCCAGCCAGACGTAGCGGCCGCATAGCAAACGTGAGAGCCCGGGAATCCTGATGAGGCCCGCACGGTATCCTGCCAACAAAGCACCCATCGCAATACTATCCATGGTTGTCTCGAACGACGTGCCGATCAACAGGCGCCACGGATCACCCACCTGCCAGGCTATGATCCGGAAGATCGGAGCACACAGCACAGCGATTATTGCCCACCAGAGAGCACGCTTCGGTCGCAGCAACAAGACCACAGCCGGCCACAGGAGGTAGAACTGCTCCTCGACAGCCAGCGACCATGTGTGACCGAGCAACCATCCCCTGTCACCAACATAGTTGGACGTGTACGTCGCGGCAGTCAGGAATACGTGGCGCGACCCGTCGCCGGCACCCCACCAACTGAGCAACAGCGCACCACAGATGAACGCATAATACGTTGGGAAAATTCGCAGTGTGCGCCGGTAGTAAAACTTCTTCAGCGACACAGTTCCTGTGCGATCATGCTCCGCCAGAAGAATAGACGTGATCAGAAAACCACTGATGACAAAGAATACCCGAACGCCTGTCACTCCCACGGACGCGAAACGCATGATGGAGTCCGGAACCGGGAATCCCCTCGTTCCGCCAAGGTGGCCCAAAAGAACAAGCACTATCGAGATCGCTCGCAGCCCATCAAGGGATTGAATCCGCCCACTCGATGAGGTGGGGGCCGTAAGAGTTGCCGAACCGGCGGTCACGGATCCTGCTGCAGTTCTGCGTGCATGAATTCGGTAGTTCGATGAATGAATTGCCCCTCAGGCGACACGGCCCTGAAAAGTATACGAACAAGGACGAGCGTGAGCGCCGCACAGTCAATGCTTGAACGCGCCGTTTCGACAGGGGGCAGGCGTCAATCGGCTATCGAAACGATTACTGTCTCTTCATGCTTCAAGCAAACCCAGCGCTTTTTGCCCGGCTACTCGCCGCAGCCTCATTCATTGCCGTCTCTGTGGCAACCCTGTGGCCTCTGCCCGGCGCGCCGCCCAGCGGGAGCTCCCTGTGCATCGCGTGCGGAGAGCTCGGCGGCGTCGATCTCGTCCTCAACGTGGCGCTTTTCCTTCCACTTGGTCTAGCGCTCGCGATGGGCTGGCCGGGACGACGATGGATCTGGGTGGTGCCGCCGCTTCTTTCTCTCGGTATCGAGGTGATGCAGCTGCGAATCATCCCGGGCCGGGACGCCTCACTGGGCGATCTGGTGGCAAACACCACGGGGGGACTGCTGGGCCTCGCGGTGGCATCGGTGATTCCCGCACTGCTCCGATCGGCCACAGGTCGGTCCCTGGCCACAGTAGCGAGCGCTCTGCTCATTGTTGCGTTCAGCAGCCTCGTCGCCTGGGGTCTCCTCCCCGCCAGAGTGCGATATCTCGAGTGGGTCCAGATTCAGCCCGATCGCGCCGGATACGCACACTTCACCGGTAACGTTTCCGTGTCACTGTTCGACACTCCGCGCCGTGTGGGAACGATTATTCAGCCCTACGAAGAACCGGCGGAGTACAGACGAGGTGATCTCGAGGCACGCGTGATCATCACAGACCACCAGAAGGCGAACCCTCCTGTAGAAGCACTGATTTTCAGGCTGGCAAATCATAACGAGATGCTGGTCCAGATCAGTCAACGCGACGATGCACTCGCGGTGCGCTTTCGCAAACGGGGAAGCCTGCTGAGGCTGCGGTCGCCCACATTTGTGCTGGGTGGCGTCTTTCCCCAGTCCGCGGATTCGATGGTTGTGACAGCCCGCTCCGAACGCTCAGTCGCGCGACTTTCCGCCTCTTCTACGTCAGGCGAATACTCCCTCGATGCTGCAGTAACGCTCGGTCGCGGATGGGAATTGTTTTCTCCGTTCCGCGCGGTAAAACCCGCCAGTGAACAAATGCTGCGCTGGAGCTTCTTGGCTCTACTGCTGGGAATTCCGGCAGTGTTCAGCTGGATCGCGTGGCGACGTCGAGGTCTCCTGATTGCTGCGCTCACAACATCAGTCGCGCTCGCAGCGATTCCTGCCATCGCGGGACTTGCCACAAGCTCAGCGGACGAGTGGATGGCAGCCGCAATCGGAATGACCGCGGGTGCGGCCGCAGGCGCGCTCGCCACGCGATTGCTTGGACCGCCACACGAACAGAAAACCTGACACCGTTTCAACACTGTGGTGGCGGCAGTCAGAACGTGAGGAGAGGACAACAAGTCCGATGACGGTGCGTGCAACGCTTCCGCGCATAGGTGGATGACCCATCACCCCTATGTACGGAGGATCGCATGTTCACACGCTTGATCTACGGAATCGCCGCTGTCGGATTGACCGCCACAATTCCGCTCGGAGCACAAACCGGAGAACGGATTTTCAAGACCGGTTACACGGATATTGGCCCGGTTGTCGGCATCGGCGGAATCGGCGGCGCCGGACTGTCATTTGGCGGCCGGTTCGAGCGCGCCGTTAAGGCGCTCCCCGAGCTCGGCGACGGAACACTCGGCATCGAAGCAAGCATCGACTACTGGAGCTACGACGACCGCTTCGTAAACGTCGACTACGGTTTCCGCTACATCGCCTTTGGCGGCACGGCCAACTACCACTTCAACGTGAAGAGTAATCCGAAGGTGGATCCATTCCTGGGCCTCGGGCTCGGTTTCAACAGTGTGAGTTCCGACTACGTGTCCGCGAGCAGTGGCGTCTACTTTATCGGTCGAGCTGGCATTCGCTACTTCTACCTGCCCAAGCTCGCGCTTTATGCTGACGCGGGTGCCGGTGCATCAACGCTGAACTTCGGCGCCATGTTCAAGATCGGCGGACAGTAACATTGTGTCTGTCCGTCACACAGACAGGTAGGCGCTCGCAGTGCAATTGCCGAAGAATCAACAACGCCGACCATCAGTCTTCGGCAACACCGAATGACCGGGCGGATTAGTTGATTCAGCTTGAAGGGGGTGAGGATGGGATGGGTGATTCAGGGTCTGGCGGCGTATCGCTCGCGTTCTGCGCGGTACGCCGTCGCCTTGTTCGGAACGCCGAGTGAGTCGTAGATGATTGAGAGATCGAGGCGCGCCGCCTGGAGGAAATTCACCCCGGGACTGGCCACCTTCTCAACGATGGCATACCCGCGTAACGTCTCGCGCTCCGCTTCCCGAAAGCGCCCTGCACGCATCAGGCATCTGCCCAGCTTAATATATCCGATCCCTGTATTGAGGTGATCGTTTCCCTGCGAGGCGATGTAGTGCTCCAACGCCTCCCGATACAGCGGTTCGGCCCGGTGATATTCCTTTCGATACAGATACACGTCGGCCAGATTTCCGGTGGCCACACCCACACGAAAATTTTTTCCAGGGTAGGTCGCGAGATAAATCCGGCGCACGCGTTCGAAGTTGCGTTCCGCGTCGTCGTAGGCGTCCCGACGCAGTGCAAGACTACCCAGTTCGTTCAGCGTGTTGGCCACGCTGGGATGATCGGAGCCATACACACGTTCGCGAATCTCGAGCGCTCGCGTCAGCGCATCTGCCGCGTCATTGTAGCGCTCCTGCAGCAGCAACGCCCGACCGAGATAAACGAGGTTCCCCGCCGTGCGGTGATGATCGTTGCCATAAAACGCGGTTGATATTTCCAATGCATCGCGAAAGTACTTTTCGGCGGCCGTGTAGTTCCCACGTTCCTGCTCTGTCGCCCCCAGATTCATGAGATCCTCAGCGACCAGCGGATGCTTTTCGCCGTTCAGCTCCTTGGTAAGGGCAAGGAGGCGCCGATTGATCGAATCGGCCGCGTCGTAGTTCCCGGCGTAGAACTGCGCGTTGGCCGCTTCGCCGAGTGCACTGAGAAACCGGGCACTGCGCGGAGCAGCCGCCTGAACGAGCGTAACAGCTGAATCCAGAAGAACAATCGCCTCTGCGTGAGCGCCGCGTTCGGTGCGCAGCCGACCCAATGCAATCAACGCGTCGGCGACGGCCTCGTGGTTGGCAGGGGCCACGCTGCGAACATCGCGCAACCCGGCTCGCAGCAGCTCTTCCGCTTCGTCATATCGTGCCTGCAGCGTGCGCAGATCGCCGAGCGCTATCGTGGCTCTCGACGCTGCGATTCCGTTCGGCTCGGTGGTGCCCCACATGGATCGAGCCAGCTGCAGAAGTGAGTCGGCGCGATCGAGCCGGCCCAGCTGAGCATAGATGCCACCCAGTGTACCATAGAGGTCCGCTTGCACACGGGGTTCTGCGTCAAGCCCCCGCGCCTCGGCGACGCCCTGATCCAACATTGTGATCACACGCAGGCTGTCTGCCGGCCCCGCCGACTCATCTCCACCACGAAAGAGGTCGGTCATGAACTGCTGAATCCTCTGCGACCGGAGCCCTTCCTCGACCGCAACATCGCGCGCGTGCGCCAGACGCGTCGTGTAGAAAGTGATCGTGGCCCCAGCGACGGAAACCACCGCGACCGCGGTGGCAACGGCGCGGGTGTTACGACGGAGAAATTTCTGCGCGCGGTAACCAAACGAATCACCGCGCGCGTCAAGCGGCTGAAATTGCAGAAAGTGGTCCAGGTCGCGCCGCAACGCTTCGACGGACATGTAGCGGTGCTGGAGACTTTTTTGTGTCGCAGTTAAACACAGCACGTCGAGGTCCGCCCATTCACGTCGGCTGATGCCACTATCGGCCGCCGCGCGCCGGGAGGGAGGTGGTACGTCGTGTTCAGCTATGAGTCGCTCAATTTCACTCGGCGATTTGTCTGCGACATCGAACGGCAGCACGTCGGTGAGGATCTGATACAGCATAACGCCGAGCGAGTACACGTCGCTCTGCACACCGGTGGCCCCACCAGACGCCTGCTCCGGTGACGCATACACAGGGGTGAGAAACCGCGTCCCGGTGCGGGTCGCGTCTGCGGGAAGAAGTGACGGCTGCAGCTGACGGGCGATTCCGAAGTCCAACAGCTTCACGATTCCGTCTGGCGTCACCAGCACGTTGGTGGGTTTGAGATCCCGATGCACAATCAGGTGCTGATGCGCATGAATCACTGCATCGCACACATCGCACATGAGGCGCAGGCGATCGCGCAGTGAAAGTCTCTTGTCCGTGCAATACTCGTGGATCGGTATCCCCTCCACGTATTCCATCGCGATCCACGGCATGCCACTGACGAGCGTACCAGCGTCGAACAGTCGCGCGATGTTGGGATGATTGAGCTGCGCGAGCACACGTTGCTCGGTCAGGAAGCGCTCGCGCCGTGTCGGGGACACCCAGGCGTCCCGCAAAATCTTGATTGCGGCCGTGCTGCCCAGATCCTCCCGCCGTCCCAGATAGACCGCGCCCATCCCCCCCTCACCAAGGAATGTTGTTAATCTGTACGGCCCAAACAGCATCTGAGGCAACAGGTGTGACTGATCGTGCTCAATGAGCCCGGCAGCAACATGTTCAACGCCTGCATCGAGCAGCAAATGCCCCGACGCATCGGCACGCAGCATGTCGAGCACCTGATCGTAGAGTGCCCCATCGCCTGCACATGCGGTGGTGAGGAACCTGCGCTGCTGATCTTCAGGCAAATCGGCCGCTTCATGAAACAGCGACTGAACCCGCGCCCATCGGTCGACGTGCATGGTTTATCCGCTGGCCAGCTCAACTGCGAGCCACGCGCGTGCGGCCCGCCAATCCCGCAGAATCGTGGCTTCGGACACCTGAAGCAATTCCGCTGTCTCTTTCGTGTCGAGACCGCCGAAGAAACGAGCCTCCACCATGGTTGCCTGACGGGGACTGAGTTTGCCCAGCGAGTCGAGCGCGTCGTTCAGCGCGAGGAGCTCCGTACTTGTGCTCGCACCGTCTGCCAACGCTTCATCGAAGGTGACCAGAGGCATGCCACTGCCTCGTTTGTCCGCGTTGCGCCGCCGAGCCGCTTCCACGAGAATCTGACGCATGGCGCGTGCAGCGATCCGTTTGAAGTGGAGTCGCGACATGTTCTCTGCGCCTGGCAGCCCCGACATCTTGAGCCACGCTTCATTGACAAGTGCAGTCGGGCCAAGCGTCGCGCTTGGATCTCCCTCACGCACGCGCGCCGCGAGCCGCCGCAGTTCCTCGTAGGCTTCCGCAAAAAGTGTGTCGACTGCGTGGCGATCCACGCCGTCGCCACTGAACGGATCCGAATAGTGACCCACTTCCTGATCGCGCATTCTAACTCGTTTCCAAAGCTGAATTTTGCGACGTCAGCGTAACACTGCACAGCCGAAGGCGGAAGTCGCGACGCGGTGATCAGAACGGGGATCAAGGTGTCGGATCGGCGGTTTTCGGGGATAGCAGGAGAAAAGGCCCTGGGCACGCGGCACGCTGCGGCGACAGGCGACGGACTGGGGCCGTTGTTGCACCCACGGTGCGCAGTGGCGAAACTTCTCTGATGACCATTCTTGTTGAGGGGTTCGACTACCTCATGCTGTTCCTGCGCCCCGCCTTTTTTGGGCTGGCGGCCGTGACCGCCGTCGTCTGCGTGGGCGACTATCTGGTCCGAACCAAGCGAATAAATCCTTTCAACCCGATCGCTCGATTCATGCGGCAGCGGGTGGACCCAATGATGGCACCGATTGAACGCTCCGTGGTGAAAGCGGGAGGCCTTCCATCGTCGGCGCCACTGTGGTCGCTGGCCGCGGTCGTCATCGGCGGCATCGTCGTCCTGAGCCTTCTGTCCTTTCTGCGCGATCAGTTCGTTACCCTGGCGCTTGCGGGACAGCGCGGACCACGAGGTATCGTAACCGTGGCGTTGGCCTGGGGCTTCGGATTCCTCCGACTGGCCCTGATAGTCCGCGTGGTGTCGTCGTGGATTCGCGTGTCTGCGTACTCGAAATGGGTGCGCTGGTCGTTTATCGTCACGGAACCCATGCTCGCTCCCCTTCGCCGGGTCCTTCCTACCATCGGGATGATCGACGTGTCCCCGATTGTCGCCTATCTCGGGATCGGCCTGCTGCAGTGGGCGGTGTTCGGACTCATCTGAGTTGGAGCGGCTCCGGTCTACATGAACGACGCGGGAAAAGTGCGCATTTTATTTCATGTACAGCCCCGCGCCTCTCGCACAGAGCTGGCTGGCAAACACGGCGACGCGGTCAAGGTGCGTGTGCAGTCCGCGCCGATCGACGGCGAGGCCAACGCCGCCTTGCTGCGTTTCGTTAGCGATGCACTGGGCGTCCCCTTCAGACAGGTACGTCTCATCTCTGGAGCCTCGTCGCGCCGAAAAGTGGTGGAAATTGTCGGGGTCACAGTGACTGATGTTGAGGTGTGGATCGGCAGTGCCTGACCGCACCGTCTGTCTTACCCGCAGGGTGGGTTGTGCTGAGGGGCACGGGATATGAAGTTGTTATACCGGTGCTTCGGCACCGGAAAAACTGTCTCGTGGCGATTTCAGGCAAATTGCGACCACGTTAAACAATCGCTAAAGCGCCGGCTCGGAGCCGCGTTGGCGCCGGGCTTTTTTGTTATGAGAGAACATATCCGTGACTGAATTCACATCGCAGCACTCGCTCCCCATAAAATCCGCATACCTCGACGCGGTGCACAGCGCCTGCCTCGTTTATGACGGCGCGATGGGGACCAGCATTCAGCGTTTCAATTTGTCGCCCGAAGATTTCGGCGGTACAACCCTCGAGGGCTGCAACGACAACCTCGTGCTCACCCGGCCCGACGTGATTCAGGAGATTCACGAATCGTTTCTGGCTGTGGGCTGCGACGTGGTGGAGACCTGCACCTTTCAATCGACGCCGCGCCGCCTCGAAGAATGGGGCCTGCTGGACAAGACCCGGGCCATCAACATCGCGGCCGCACAGCTGGCAAGAGCCGCATGCGACAAGTATGCGACTCCCGAACGACCGCGTTTTGTGGCGGGAAGCATCGGACCAACGGGCATGTTGCCGTCGAGCAGCGATCCAACGCTCTCGGCGATCACATTTGCTGAACTGTCACGCAACTTCTACGAACAGGCCTCTGCGTTGATCGAAGGAGGCGTCGACGTTTTGCTGGTCGAAACCGCGCAGGACATTCTCGAAGTGAAGGCGGCGATTGTCGGATTCCGCCGGCTGTTCGTCGATCTCGGATTTCGCGTACCCATTCAGGCACAAGTCACGCTCGACACGAGTGGGCGCATGTTGCTTGGCACGGACGTCGCCAGTGCGCTGACCACGCTCGACGCGCTGGGCGTGGACGTGATCGGGTTGAACTGTTCGACCGGCCCTGAGCATATGCGCGAGCCGATCGCCTACCTGTCACAGCACTCGCGGATTCCGTTGTCCGTAATTCCAAACGCGGGTTTGCCACTGAACACCGGCACCGGCGACGCCGTGTATCCACTGGAGCCCGCGCCGATGGCCGCGATGCTCCTGGAGTTTGTGCGCGACCAGGGCGTACGTATCGTCGGCGGATGTTGTGGCACCACCCCCGCTCACCTGAAGGCCGTCTGCGAGGCGCTTGATGCTGCAGGCGCGCGAGCGCCGAAGGCCGCGGGCAAACATACCATCCCGCTTGCACCGCGTGTGTCGAGTGCGATGCGTGCGATCACCGTGCGTCAGGATCCGCCTCCGCTGCTGGTCGGCGAGCGGGTGAACTCGCAGGGCTCGCGACGGGTGAAGAAACTCCTCCTCGAGGACGACTACGAAGGGATCGTCAACGTGGGTCGCGAACAGGCAGACTCGGGCGCTCACGTCCTCGACGTATGCGTTGCGCTGACTGAGCGTGCCGACGAGGCGGAGCAGATGGCCGCCGTTGTTAAGCTGCTTTCGATGAGTGTGGAACAACCGATCATGGTGGACTCAACCGAGCCCGCCGTGATTCGTATGGCACTTGAGCACATTCCGGGACGTGCGATCATCAACTCCATCAACATGGAGAATGGCCGCAAGCGGATCGATGACGTTGTTCCCATCGCCATTGAACACGGCGCGGCACTGGTCGCGCTGGTGATCGATGAAGTGGGAATGGCCAAGACGCGTGATCGCAAACTCGAGGTGGCAAGGGCGATCCACGCGCTCGTCGTTGACGAATACAAAATGCACCCCGAAGACCTGATCTTCGATGCTCTCACCTTCACATTGGCGACGGGTGATGCGGAGTGGATTGACTCCGCTCACGAAACGATCGAAGGGATCCGATTGATCAAGCGTGAGCTCCCGGGTGTGCACACGGTACTGGGTGTGTCGAACGTATCGTTCGGCCTTGCTCCGGCAGCGCGCGCGGTGCTCAACTCGGTGTTCCTGCATCATTGCGTGGAGGCCGGTCTCGACGCCGCGATCATCAATCCGGCGCACGTGACACCGTATGCAGAAATTTCGGAGGCGGAACGCAAGCTTTGCGATGATCTTGTCTTCAATCGCCGGCCCGAGGCGCTGCAGCTGTTCATTGAGCATTACTCCGGCGACACAGGATCAAGCAGTGATCGCGGCGATACTCGGGTGGATCCAACCGAAGGAATGACGCCAGCTGAACGCGTGCACTGGATGGTTGTCCACCGCAAGAAAGACGGCATTGAGGACGCCCTGGATGCCGCAGGCGTACGCGAAGAACCGGTTCGAGTCTTGAACGAAGTGCTGCTCCCGGCAATGAAAGAGGTCGGTGACAAATTCGGCGCCGGCGAACTGATCCTGCCGTTCGTTCTGCAGTCCGCCGAGGCGATGAAAAAGGCGGTCAAACACCTTGAGACATTTCTTGAACGCTCGGAAGGATATACCAAGGGCATTGTTGTTCTCGCCACGGTCTACGGGGACGTTCATGACATCGGCAAATCGCTGGTGAACACAATCCTGTCTAACAATGGCTACACCGTGCACGACCTTGGCAAACAGGTGCCGGTGAACACCATCATCGAAAAGGCGCAGGCAGTGAACGCCGACGCGATTGGATTGTCGGCGCTGCTCGTCAGCACGTCCAAACAGATGCCAATGTGTGTGCAGGAGCTGGATCGTCGTGGTATTCACATTCCGATTCTCATCGGTGGTGCAGCGATCAACCGTCGCTTCGGCCGCCGTGCGATGTTTGTGGAAGAAGAACGTGCCTACGAATCCGGTGTGTTTTACTGCAAGGACGCGTTCGAAGGTCTGGAGACAATGGACCGCCTGCAGGACCCGGCGCAGCGCGGCGCGTTTACCGAAAAGCTCATCGAAGACGCCCGTGCGGACATTTATCTGAAGACGGCTGTCGGCAAGGATATCGCCGTCGGCGACACAGGCGGCGAACGCAGCGATGTCTCACGCGACCATCCGGTGCCCGCTCCGCCGTTCTTCGGCACGCGCGTCCTTCGCGACATCCCGCTCGATGAAGTGTTTGATCTGCTCGACCTCGACGAACTGTTCAGGCTGCAATGGGGAGCGCGTGGTTCAGGCGACGCATACAAGCGCACCGTCAAGGAAGAATTCGAACCGACGCTCGCACGACTCAAGGCAACAGCTAAGCAGGAGGGCTGGCTGGTGCCTCAGGCTGTCTACGGCTTCTTCCCGGTGCAGAGTGATGCCAATTCGTTGATCGTGTACGACCCTGCGGCCTACGAGGCAGACGGCGGTGCGCTACGCGAGATCGCCCGGCTCACGTTCCCGCGTCAGGAGGGGAGAGAGCGGCTGTGTATCGCCGACTATTTCCGCGACGTCGCATCAGATGAAGTGGACGTTGTTGCGCTGCAGCTCGTGACCGTCGGGCAGGCCGCGTCGGAACGGTTTGACACGCTTCAATCAGCCAATGAATACAGCGAAGCATACTATACCCACGGCATCGCTGTTGAGACCGCTGAGGCCGTCGCTGAATGGATGCACCGCAGGATCTGCCGTGAGCTCGATATTCCGGAAGGAACAGGCAAGCGATACTCTTGGGGCTACGGCGCGTGCCCGGATCTCGACGATCACGAGATCGTGTTCCGTTTGCTGCCGGCATCGGCCGTTGGACTGACACTTACCAGTGCCTTTCAACTCGTTCCTGAGCAATCGACAGCCGCCATCATCGTGCATCATCCGTCGGCACGCTATTACGCCGTACGTGGTGAGGCCGCTGCCCTGCCCTCTGTATGACAAAAGCTCCCGCGCCTGCGGCCAAGTCAGGAGAAGGGGCCGTGCCGCAGGCGGCAGACCGCACGGCCTTGCGGGAGCGCCTCGTCGACCCCGAAGCCATCATCGTTTTTGACGGGGCGATGGGGACGATGTTGTACACGCAGGGCGTTTACATTAATCAGTGCTACGATGAGCTGTGCCTCAAGGCACCCGATCTCGTGCGGTCGGTGCATCAGACGTACGTGGAGGCCGGCGCGGATGCCATAGAAACGAATTCCTTCGGTGCCAATCGGCTCAAGCTGGCCCAATTCGGACTCGAGGGTGAAGTAGCTGCGATCAACTACGCCGCGGCGCGCCTGGCGCGCGAAGCGGCAGGCAACAATCACCTCGTAGCCGGAGCAGTTGGTCCGCTCGGAGTACGCATCGAACCCTACGGACCAACGAGCCGCGACGAGGCACGCGCGCACTTTCGCGAACAGATGCAGGCGCTCGCCGATGGTGGCGCCGACTGTTTCATCCTCGAAACGATCGGTGATCTCGACGAGATGGCCCAGGCCATCGCCGCCGCTCGCGACGTCGACCCGACACTACCGGTCATTGCTCAAATGACCATCAGCGTAGACGGCGTAACACCCTACGGCGCTACCCCCGAGGAGATCGCCAGAACACTCGATGCACTCGGCGCTGATATCATCGGCCTCAACTGTTCAGTAGGACCGCAGATCATTCTTGAGGCGATCGAAAAGATGACCGCGGTGACGGATCGCAAGCTGAGCGCCATGCCTAACGCGGGCATGCCCCGCGAAATCGGTGGACGGCAGCTGTATATGGCGAGCCCGGAATACATGGCGTCCTACGCCCGACACCTGGTGCACGGCGGAGCGCGCATCATCGGCGGGTGCTGCGGCACGACGCCGGAACACGTACGAGCCATGGTCGAGGGCATCCGACCATTGGCTCCTCGACTCGCCTCCGGAGGAGGGAAAGGCACCGCGTCGCGGACAGCCGAGGGCGGTGCGACGATTGACCGCGAAGAACATCCCGGCGTTGAACCCGTTCCCTTTGCCGACCGATCGCACTTTGCTGCGCGTATCGCGGCCAAGGAGTTTGTCACATCGGTCGAGATCGTTCCGCCGCGCGGCGTCGATGCAACAAAGATGCTGAACGACGTGCGGCGGCTGAAGGAAGCGGGGATCAACGCGGTCAACGTGCCCGACGGACCGCGCGCGCAGAGCCGCATGGGCGCCATGATGACCTCCCTGCTTATTGAACAGCAGGTGGGCATCGAGTCCGTGTGCCATTACGCCTGCCGCGATCGCAATCTGCTCGGCATGCTCAGCGATCTGCTGGGCGGCGCGGCCATGGGTTTACGCAATATTCTGCTCATCACGGGCGACCCACCAAAGATGGGTCCCTACCCCGACGCCACCGCCGTCTTTGACATCGACGCGATCGGACTTACCAACCTTGTGCGCAATCTCAACAGAGGCCTTGACCCTGGTGGTCACGCCATCGGCGCACCAACTCGTTATGCAATCGGTGTCGGCGTTAACCCGGCCGCTATCGATCCCATTGTGGAACATCGCCGCTTCGCCTGGAAAATCGAAGCGGGCGCAGAGTATGCCATCACGCAGCCCGTGTTCGACGTGGAGCAGTTGGAAAAGTTCCTGAAGTCGCTGGGCTCAGATCGCATTCCGATTATTGCGGGCATCTGGCCGTTGGTGTCGGTGCGCAACGCAGAGTTTCTGGCGAACGAGGTTCCGGGCGTCGTGGTGCCTGAGGCCATAATCACAAGGATGCGCAGGGCCAACGAGCAGTCGCGGGAGCACGCCGTGGCCGAAGGGATCAGCATTGCGCGGGAGATGCTCGACAGGGTGCGAGGGCTGGTACAGGGTGCGCAGGTTTCGGCACCGTTTGGAAAGGTGGAACTGGCGCTGGACGTGTTCGCGCCCTGACTCGTCGCTGAGTGCCGTGAGGCCGTGGTTCGACTGCTAGCCACTTCACAGCTTAGCGTCTGGAGTTCACACCTCGCGCACCCAACCAACTCAGATCAGGGGTGCACTCAGGCGCAGTTCGAAGCGTGTGAGGGTGGGTACGTCATCGGCGTCTCTTTCGTCAGCCCAAATTGTCGGACCGTTTGCCCACAGGACTCTTGGGCGCACCGGAGCCATAACGCGAGTGAGAAGATCTCCGGCCCGGCTGATGATCGCTTGAGCTTTCTGATCCGACACGCGCCCGCAGGAGGAGCACACCTTCTCTCGCCACCTCCCGTGTCCTGTCCAAGGGCAACTCACGGCAGCCTGCCAGGAAATGCACTAGTCAGAGGGTCAGACCGTAGTTCATTAAACAACCTCTCCCAGGGGAGTGATTTTTTCGGATTTACGTCTCTGACCCGAGATGTCCGCCACCATCGACTCAATCCTTGCAGCGTGCCCATCGTTTACATCGTTCAGGTTTGTCGATGCCTCGTGCGACTGGCAAAAGGGAGGGAACGACGGGCCTATTCGATCTCCAACATGCGGGCCACTTCGCCGCGCACCGCCGGTATCTTATTCTGCAGTACGTCCCAGACGATGTCGAAGTCGACTCCAAAGTAGTCGTGGACCAGTCTATCCCTCATCCGCGACATGTTGCGCCATTCCACCCGCGGATTAGTGAAACGAATGTCAGCGGGCACGCGTTTCGAGGCCTCACCGATGATTTCAATACTTCTTACAATTGCGCGTTGCAAAGTTGGATCACTGTCAAGCCGCTCGCGCGTTAGGCCGTCGGAAATTGAGACGAGGTACTCGGCCTCGGCAAGAATATGCCGAAGAAACTCACGCGGAGAGAACGACATCCATCGCGTCCGCCAGAATGTGCGGCTTTATGTAGGGTGAGAGCGACTCCGCTGTCACCAGTTCGACGTTACGGCCCAGCGCGCCCTCTAACAAATCACCAAGGGCCATGAAGCGATCAAACGTCTTCTGACCAGGGAAAAACTCGACAAGCAGATCGACATCGCTGTCAACTGTCGCCGCGTCGCGGCGCACGGAGCCGAAGAGCGCGAGACGACGAACGCCGAGTCCGAGGATATCGACCTGGACCTCAAGGATCTGCGACACTACTTCGGCGCTGGACGGAGCTCTCGCGATCATGGGGCGGAATCTAGCGCCTAATGGACACATTCGCCAAGCATCCCGACCGGATCGAGCCGCCCATTGAACAATTTGCTTAGCCGAACCGAACAGCTCATGCGTCGAGATTCGCTTTGCCAGCCGCACCGCGATCTCTGATGGTGGACTGGCGTCGCGACGCCTCGGTCCGAACTCGCCGGACCGAAGGCCTTCGGCGCGGTTCTCCGGCACCGTGAGCGGCAGAACCACGATGGATCCTCGCGCCATTCCAACTATCCGGCTATTCTCCAGCACTATTCTCATGCAACCCAGGATATGACAGGTCCTCTTACGATATTCTCCGACGACGAGGTTCTATTCCGTGACGCGGTCGCGGCATTCGCTGCGGCGGAGGTAGGCCCCCGCGTTCAGGAAATGGAACGCGAAGGACGCATTGATCCGCATGTCGTCTCCGGCCTGTTCGACCTTGGCCTCATGGGCATCGAAGTCAGCGACGCATTCGGCGGAAGCGACGGCACGCTGGCGATGGTCACGATAGCCGTCGAGGAGCTGAGCAAAGTCGACGCATCCGTCGCCGTAATGTGCGATGTGCAGAACACACTCGTGAACTATCCGATCCGTACATACGGCACAGATGAACAAAAGAAACGTTATCTCGTTCCGCTGACATCGGGTGGGATCATTGGCAGTTATGCGCTCAGCGAAGCGGGTTCGGGATCCGATGCGTTCGGCCTCAGCACCCGCGCAGTGCAGGACGGCGACAGCTGGGTACTGACTGGTCGCAAGCTGTGGATTACCAATGGCGCCGAAGCCGGAACGTATGTTGTTTTTGCGACCGTTAATCCGGAAGCAGGATACCGGGGCATCACGGCATTCATCGTCGAACGCGGATTCGATGGATTCTCCGTCGGCAAGAAAGAGGACAAACTTGGCATTCGTGCATCGAGTACTGTTGAACTCATCCTCGACGGATGCCGGGTTCCAGCTGCCAACGTGCTCGGCGAGGTAGGCAAAGGTTATAAGATTGCGATGGATACGTTGAATGGTGGGCGCATCGGCATCGGCGCACAGATGATCGGTGTAGCCGCGGGCGCGCTTGCTGCAGCAACTGACTATGTGAAGGAGCGTCATCAGTTCGGACAGGCGCTGGCCGAGTTTCAGGGCATTCAGTTTCAGCTCGCTCAGGCTGCGACAGAGCTCGAAGCGGCGCGCCTTATGGTTTACAATGCGGCCCGGCTCAAAGACGCTGGACAGGACATCCTGCGCGAAGGCGCGATGGCCAAGTTGTTCTCGTCGCAGGTGTGCGAGCGTGTTACGTCGGTGTGCCTGGAGCTGTTCGGCGGCTACGGATATACCAAAGACTATCCTGTGGAGAAGTTCTATCGCGACGCGAAGATCGGCACGATTTACGAAGGAACGTCGAACATGCAACTGCAGACAATCGCGAAACAGTTACTCAAGTGAACAAGACCGTCGTACACGTCGCCGTGGTTCAGGGAGAAACTGGCGCGGGGATGGGCTACGCACCCGCGGCGACCCGAGCAGCTGAAGCTGTGGGCAGCGGCGTTGGTAGCGTTGGCAATGTGAGCGCCGTGGGAGGCGGCGGCGGTGGTGGTGGAGAAGGAGGAAGCGAGCACAGCGGCGCCCACAAAACGCGTGGCGACTTCTCTGCGGCGCTCGATCAAACGGAGGCGCTCGCCGCCGATGCGGCCAAGGCCGGAGCCCAGCTCGTCGCCTTTCCCGAAACGTGGATTCCCGGATATCCGGTGTGGTTTGATGTGTGCCGGGATGTGGGCCTCTGGGACCACGAACCCACCAAAGCGGTGCATGCCCGATACGCCGACGCATCCGTCGACGTACAGGGACAGGAAGGCGCTCGACTCTCGGCGCTGGCGAAGTCGTTAGGCATCACGCTCATTATCGGCGTCAGTGAACGCGTCGCCGCCGGCGCCGGACGTGGGACCCTGTACAACGCCATCCTGACGTACGGTTCCGATGGCGCGCTCCTGAATCACCACCGTAAGCTGGTGCCCACGCACACTGAACGCCTCGTGTGGGGCCCCGGTGACGCGGATGGGCTGCGTGCCGTGGACACACCGTCAGGTCGAGTGGGTGGCCTTGTGTGCTGGGAACACTGGATGCCGCTCGCCCGGCAGGCTCTGCACGACAGCGGCGAGGATCTTCACTTGGCCGCTTGGCCCACCGCGCACGAACACAATCAGATCGCGAGCAGACAGTACGCGTTTGAAGGGCGATGTTTTGTGCTGATCGCTGCGTCTGTCATGCGCGCGGCCGCACTTCCGCCTGAACTCGACGCACATCCGGAGCGCGTGACGTCTCCGGATCAATGGTTGATCAGGGGCGGCAGCGCAATTGTGGGACCCGACGGCAATTACGTCGTCGAACCGATCTACGACAAGCCGGCCATTCTCCACGCCGAGTTGGACCTGTCTCGGATTAAACGGGAACAAATGGCGCTCGACGTGGCCGGCCACTACAGTCGGCCCGACGCCCTGAAACTTGTCGTAACGCGATCGGGACGACTCACCAGGTAGGCAGTCCTGATCCGCGACATCAGGACCCGCGCAGGATGCCCGCGCGCACACGTGCCGCCTTGGCGCTCGCGTCTCTCACGAACTCCAGCTGCTGCGAGTAACGTTCATCAAGCTGCACTTTCATCGGAAGGGTCAGCTCCGTGCCGTCGCGACGCACCAGCGCAGGAGCATCGGCTCCCGGCGACTTTCCATACCGGGCGCGGAAACGCTCCCCAAAGCCCTCGGTCACCCTGATCGCACCGAAAGAAATCAGATAATCGCCCGGCTGCAGTCCCGCTAATCCGGCGGCACTCCCGGGTGTCACGTCCGTCACGCGGACGCCCATCGAATCGGCAATCGTTGAGATCCCGATCACAGGCTCTCGCAGTGTATCCACCCGCAATTTCATACCAGCGAGCGGCAACACGCTGTCATACGGAAAGGGTTCGCGCCCATCTATGTACTTCGTATTAAACTGCGTGAACGAAACTCCCTTCGCAGCGCGTGACACGGCCGCCCACCACTCCGCACCGCTGAATCCCCTGCCAACTGTAGTGCGATACACGTCGCGCATCACATCGTCGAGCGACGCAGCGTTGTCAGTTGCGTCACGTATCTGAATATCGAGAAGGAGGCCAGCCAGCGAACCCTTCGGATAATAGAGGTATCCTGTGCCGTCGTCCGGCTTAACCCAGGTGCTAAGCGATGCATCTTCCAATGCGACGGCCGGAACATTCGACACCTCGTCGATCTTGTCCTGAGTGATACCGAGGAAACCAACGGAATCCATAATTCCGCCGCGCACCAGCGCGAGATCTGCGTAATAGTCCGTTATCCCTTCGCTGACCCATAACCACGGTGTCGGCTGCGCCCGATCGTAGCGGTACGGCACCATGTCCGCCGGTCGCATGCGTTTCACATTCCATATATGGAAAATCTCGTGCGCAGTGATCGAGGGCAGCAACACACTCTCCATGATAAATGGCGTGTAGATACCCACATGGGAGTTCGCGTGCTCCAGCGCACTTCCACCAGCAAGCGTGGTGTCGAAAACGATCAGGTTTGTATAGCTGTCGTACGGCAGGTCACCGAAGACCGCAGACATCGGTGGCATCATCTTCTGCAAATGATCCCAGAAGCGCGTTCGGGCTTCGCCTACCATCGACTCGGCCGGATACGTCGCCAACCTCATCCATTTGTCCTGAACCTGAGCCGAGTCGAGATCAAAAACACCGATGAACACCGGCATGTCGACCAACTCGTGGAAATTCGCAGCGCCGTAGGTTCTCGTCGCGGCGCTTCCGCGCATTCCCGTGGCCACCAGCCACTCCCGCTCGGTTTCGATCTTTACCGTCGCGGCGAAGCCGGCGGCAAGACCTTCGGGATACATGAAAAGGTTCGTCCCGTTGAAAAACACGAAGTCATCGCGAGCCCACGCCATCGCATTATCCAGGGAATCGGCGCGGTAGCTGAACGAAACGGAGACATCGCCGGCGACCGGACGCACGCGCCACGTATCGGGATCCACCTTGTCCCAGACAAGCTCTCTCCCCGCTGCGGTCACCTTGAAATCATGAACTCGTCCGGCGAAGAACGAGAGCTCATATGCCCCCGGTGTCCACGCTGGCAAGGAGAGCAGGACGGGCGCGGTCCCGGCGGCACGAAAGGTCATCGTCACGCCGATCGAACGGCGCAAGGCGCGCAGCCGGTCGAACCGGACCTCGTAGCGCACGTCCTGAATGGGTGCCGACACCAAAACGCGCGAGCCACCCAAGGCCCCCTCGAGGCCGGCGCCGGAAGCGCCTACTCCCGCCGTCGAGGCGCAGGCCGACCCCAGGGTCATCAGAACTATCGTGGCGAACGATCGCATGTCGAGCTGCCTCCGCGGGTACGCCGCAACCTAATCCGGGTATCACGTTCAGGAATCAGGTTTGGGGCGGTACGTCTGACGGCGTTGCCCCGACATGTGCAAGTTTCAACGGGGTCGACGTCTCCAAGTTGTCGGGCTTCACTCACTCAGACTTTTGCTCACCGGAGCTATGCCCTCTTCATACAGATCTTTCACGTCACCACTCGCACCAGTCTCCTCCATGTCTCGATACTTATCTCGGCTGCCCGCGGCGTTTCTTGCCGCGTTTGCGATAACCGCCCTTTTCGCCTGCTCCAGCGACCGATCAGAAGGCTCGATGGCCGATATGGCCCTCCAGTCGAACAAGGCGGCCGCCCCAGCCGAAGTCACGCTGACGGGCGCCGCGTCCAATCAAATGGTAGCCAGCGAAAGACGCGCCGAAGGCGGCGGTGAAGCTGATCAGTTACCCGGTTCGGCAAGCGCGCAGGACGTGGCCCCCAGTTCAATGATCATCCGCAACGGGTCGGCGTCAATCGAAGTTGATTCTCTTGAGCTTGCGGTCGCGGCGGTACGACAGTTGGCGCAATCCCTTGGCGGTTACGTCGGGAACGTGTCCACATTCGCAGGCGAGTATCAGGTGCGCAGCTCAACGCTCGAGCTCAAAATTCCGGCGAACCGCTTTGACGACGCCATGAGCGGGCTCAAGCCGCTCGGAAAGGTCGAGAGCAGCAATGCAACCGCCGAGGATGTGGGTGAGGAGTTTGTGGACGTGACCGCTCGGGTTGCCAACCAGCGCCGACTCGAAGATCGCCTGATATCGCTGCTCGCCACGCGCACCGGGAAGCTCGAAGACGTGCTCGCCGTGGAACGCGAACTGGCCCGTGTGCGCGAAACCATTGAACGGTACGAGGGCCGTCTCCGATTCCTCAAAACCCGCGTGGCTACGAGCACGTTGTCCATTACCGTCCACGAAAAAGCTCCGCTGGTCGGTTCAACACCTGGCCGCAACGTCCTCGGCGACGCCTTTGCAAACATGTGGCGCAACTTCGTCAACTTCATCGCTCAGCTGATCGAATCGTTAGGTGTGGTGATCCCCGTCGCACTGATTCTCGCAGCGTTGTTCTACGGATGGCGCCGCTGGCGCCGTCGCCCATCAGACGCACCGGCGACTCCGTAGTATTGCCACCGACCACGTAGTTGTCCCCGGGGGCGAGCGAAAGCTCGCCCCTTTGCGGTGGCGCCAGCTTTGAGTCCCGTTGATATTGCCCGTAGCCCGGTTCGCTCGCGAGAGCACACGCACGGTCCCTTTACCGACTGACCTGATGTCTCGACTCCGCATTATTGCCGCCGTACTCCTCCTCACCTCAGGCCCGGCGATCACCGCTCAGACCACCGCCGACGTGATCATGACCGGAGGGCGCATCTACACCGTCGATCCGTCGCGCCCATTCGCAGACGGCATGGCCATCAAGGACGGCAAAGTTCTTTTTGTGGGACCGGCGGCTCTCGCCATGAATTTCAAGGGCGCGTCGACGCAATTTGTCGATCTGCAGGGAAATACCGTCATTCCCGGAATGATCGACGCACACGTTCACCTCGGCGGACTTGGCAGCGCGCTGCGCAATGTCGATCTGGTGGGAACCTCGTCATACGACGAAGTCATCGCACGTGTTGTGGAGCGGGCGAAAACCATACCCGCCGGCACGTGGATTATCGGTCGCGGGTGGGACCAGAACGATTGGACGAACACACGGTTTCCAACACATGAAGCCCTCAGCCGCGCAGTGCCGAATCACCCTGTGTATCTGGTGCGCGTTGATGGGCATGCAGCGCTCGTGAACACGGCAGCGATGAAGGCCGCGGGCGTGACTGCTGCAACAAAAGACACTCGTGGCGGTAAACTGGAGCGCAACGCCGACGGATCTCCCACCGGCGTGCTGATCGACGACGCGATGGCACAGGTTGGCTCACGGATTCCTGAGCGTTCCAAAGATGAGGTGCGCCTGGCGACGGCCGCAGCCATTGCTGAATCCAACCGCTGGGGCCTGACGGGAATCCACGATGCCGGTGTCGGCCGCAGCGAAGTCGCATTGTACGAAGAGATGGCGAAGGAAGGAGCCTTCACACTTCGATCATCCATCATGATTCAGCCGGATGATTCGTCGCTGGCGATGTTCTTTCGACGGGGGCCGCAGTCGGGCCTGTACAACGGAACGTTGTGGATTCGTTCCATCAAAGCATACTCTGACGGCGCACTCGGCTCACGAGGTGCAGCACTGCTTGAACCGTATGCGGATGATCACACCGCACTCGGACTCATCCGCACCTCTCCCGAACGTTTCAAGTACCTTGCCGTGGAGGCACTCAAGAACGGATTCCAGTTGAACAGCCACGCGATTGGTGATCGCGGCAATCGAATGGTGCTCGACGCGATTGAAGCGGCACTTCAGGAGGTCCCAGGTACCGATCACCGGTTCAGAATCGAGCACGCGCAAATCATCCACAGCGAAGACATTCCCCGTTTTGCAAAGCTGGGTGTTATTCCGTCGATGCAGGCGAGCCACCAGACCAGCGACATGTACTGGGCCGGCAACCGATTGGGACAGAACAGGTTGCTGGGATCGTACGCATGGCGCTCATTGCTGAATACCGGAGTGATCATCCCCAACGGCAGTGATTTTCCCGTCGAACAGGTCAACCCGCTGATCTCCTTTCATGCGGCGTTCACCCGCCAGGACGCCAACAACTGGCCGGTTGGTGGATGGCTGCCCCAGGAAGCGATGACTCGTGAGGAGGCGCTCAAATCCATGACCATTTGGGCAGCACATTCCGCGTTCATGGAAAAAGAGGTGGGTTCACTTGAGGCCGGCAAGTATGCGGATTTTGTTATTCTGGACCAGGACATCATGCGGGTGCCCGGCGACCTCGTGCTGAAGACTCGTGTGCTCTCGACCTGGGTGGGCGGCAAGGCCGTGTATCGTCGCGTTCCCACCACGTGACAGTGCTTTGAGCGCCTGCGGGCCATCTTTGCGCGGCGGACCACCTCGCGGCGCAATGGCCTGATGCGGCAATGGTTGGTTGTGACACATCGGCAGTCCCACCTCCACCATACGCGACACCCATGAACAACAACTCTCCATCAATTAAGCCGGAACAGCTTATTCGGCTCGCCATGCTCTCGGGCGCGATCCTGTTTGGCGTGGTGGTGTGGGTCCAGCGTCGGAATACACCCGCCGTCGCCACACTCGAGGAGAGCGCCGGATTAATCCGGATTGCTCAGGTAATGTGGGTTGTTTTTGTCGGAGCGGTGGCGGGCCTGTGGTTCAAAAGGCGCGATGCCCGCGCCAAAGCTCAACCCACCTATCGCATCCTCGCATACGCAGCGGGTGAGGCGCTGGCACTGCTCGGCGGTGTGATCTGGTTGATCACCGGGTCTCCGTCGTGGTACGGCCCGGGGATGGTCTTCATGGTCGTGGTCTTCATGCTGTTCAACCCGCAGCATGGGTGACAGTTCGGGGCAAAAATGCGTTGACCTCGTGGCCGCGTGTGCGTCTACAAAGGGCGCCGCACATTGCGATCAGTGGCGTTGAGCGCATCTTCCGTTCGGTCAATTTGCCCCATCTCTTGAGCAGCTGACACCAATCGTACGAATGCCGTCTACATCATCCCTCCCCTTTCTTAAGAGGCTCCTCGATACTCCCGGACCATCGGGGTTCGAAGGCGCCGCGGCGAAGGTCTGGCGCGACGAAGCGTCGACGTTTGCATCGGACGTGTCGTGTGACGTGATGGGCAACAGCATGGCCGTTGTAAATCCGGGCGGAAGTCCGACCATCATGCTCGCGGGCCACATCGACGAAATCGGGCTCATCGTCACGTACATCGATGACACCGGATTGCTCTACTTCGCTCCCATCGGCGGCTGGGATCCGCAGGTGCTCGTCGCGCAGAGGGTGCGGATTGAGTCCGCCAAGGGCGCAGTGTACGGGGTCATCGGGAAAAAGCCGATCCACGTGATCAAGCCGGACGAACGCGAGAAGGCGTCACGCATCAACGAACTCTGGGTGGACATCGGCGCCATGTCACGCGACGATGCCGCGGCACTTGTGGCCATCGGCGACTCGGCCGTGATCGACGCCCGATTCATTGAACTGCCCAACCGGCGCATTGTGTCGCGAGCCATTGATGACCGCATTGGTGCGTTTGTTGTGCTCGAGGCGCTGCGGCTATATCACGCATCTCCTGGCACGGCGCGTGTGGTGGCGGTGGCAACGTCACAGGAAGAAATCGGATTTCACGGTGGCGGCGCGATGGTGGCGGCGTCGCGCGTGAATCCGGCCATGAGCATTGCTGTCGACGTGACGTTTGCGACCGATCACCCCGGCATTGAAAAGAAGGAACACGGGGAAGCAGCGCTGGACAAAGGCCCGGTTCTCGCCCGAGGCTCGGTGATTTCGCCGCTCGTGCACGGTTTACTCCGTGACACCGCGATTGCCCTTGAGATGCCGTACACCGTCCACGCCGTGGGCCGCGATACGGCCACCGACGCAGATTTTATTCATCTGGCGCGCGAAGGGGTGGCCACCGGTCTGGTTTCGGTCCCGAATCGATATATGCACTCACCAAACGAAATGGTGAGTCTCAACGATGTGGATCGCGCGGCGCAGCTTATCGCGGAGACCTGTCGCCGCGTAACTGCGGACATCGACTTCACCGCCCGATAGATCTAGCGTTCGACCATTGCGTGGGAGCTCTCAGCTGCCAGGATCCGTTCAGCTGCCTCACGAATCTCCCGATCCCGCTCACGACTCAACGCGCGCAAGGTCGTCAGAGCGTCGTGGTGCTGCGTTTCGGAGAGTGCGGCCATCGCAGCCAACCGGCGACCCAACGGCCGACGATTCAGCAGTGACCCTTGCTTCGTTTCATCGATCAGCCGAGCGATCGAATTGGCGCTCCCCTCACGGGCGAGTGCGATCATCAGCGCGTGCTGTACTTCTTCCACATCCTCGTCGTTCAGCGCGCTGAGCATCGCGGCCGCAGCCCGTGGATTCGGCGAATCCGCGAGACCGCGGGCAGCCTGCAGGCGCACCGTGGCATCCGCATCCCGAAGTGCTTCGGTGATCGTGCGCGCAGCACGCGGAGTTCCCAGACGAATCAGGGCCACCGTCGCCGCACGCCGCACGCGCACGTCTCGGTGCTCAAGCACTTCCACGAGCGCCGCGTCCGCCTGCTTTACGTCCATTTCTCCCAACAACTCGGCCGCGTTGCGAACGACAAACCAGCGATGGTCCTGCAGCAGCTGCTGCAGCGGCTTGGCCGCCGAAGGCAACTGGACGATCGCATCACGATACGCCCGGCGATCCTTGGCACGTTCGGCCTTCACGAGCAGATCTATGAGAGCGTCTGCGGCCGCATCACCAACGTACGAGAAGTACCTGTGAAGGGCCGGACGGGCGTCGCGACGCTGGCCAAGCAGTTCTGCCAAACCGCGTAACGTCGGTGGCTGAGCCAAACGACGCAGCTGAACACCAATCGCCCGCTCAAAGTCACGGTCATGTTCGTAGTCGGGACTCATCATCTCGCTGATCACTTCGAGCACTCCCATCCACGCCCCTTCGCGCGCGAGTTCCTCGGCCCGCCGCCCTATTTCATTCATAAGGAGTGGCGCCTCCTCAGGTCTCGCACCGCCGCGCAACCGAATCAGCAGATCGTCGAGCGCACGCGCCCGGCCCGGCCGCTGCAACGCATCGACGATCATTTGATGGCGCTGCTCCTGAGGTGACTTTGGATCGGCCGTCGGCGCCGGTCCGGCCGACGAAATTTCAAAAGCCGAAGCCCCCGATGCGCCGAGCATGTCGGGCGATATAGCCGGCATGGCGATCGGAGGAGTCGCGGCCCGTACAAAGTTATCCCGACCCAATACGACAGCGATCGAGCTCGACTCCAGGTCGAGAAGCATCATATCAAAGGCCTGCCCATCGTCGTCGCGAACACCCTCCGCTGCCAACGCACGTGCCACCGAAAGCACTTCCGATGCCGCCGGTCGCCCGGTCAACGTGATCATCTTGACCGAATGTGAAGCCATCCGGTTGGCCAGCTCGCTGATCGGGGACAGCTTCGACCTATCCATTCCCTCTCTGCCGGCCGAGTTCACATACTCAACCAGATCCGCTCGATTGACCGACACAACTGCCGTATCGCTCACCATGAACGCCTCCCGCAGGGAGGCCTTGTGCTCGCCTACCATTGTCGGGCGATACACCAGCTGCCATACCAGTTTCGCGAGGTGCTCTGCAAACGGATGAAGGGGCTCAGGCATCACGGGCGGTTTTCGAGGAAATCACAGTCAAGAGACGCACACCCCCCGTCGGTCGAAACGCGTTGCGCCAATGCGGACCACCTTTTCACATTGCTGACTGCATGCTGCACACATGGACGTCGGCCAAGTATACGATCCCGTTACCGGGCGGACATCGCTTCCCCATCGAGAAGTACGCGCTGGTTCGGGACCGTGTCCTCGCGGAGTCGATCGTACCGGCGAGCCACCTCCACGAACCCGACCGAGCGACACGGGAACAGCTCCTGCGCGTCCACACTGCCGATTACGTGGACCGGCTGACGCGGGGCGAACTCACCGTCGGCGAAATTCGTCAGATCGGTTTCCCGTGGTCCCCACATCTGGTTGAGCGCTCTTATCGCGCCGTCGGGGGCACCTGCGCCGCAGTTGAAAACGCGCTCGAGCACGGGGTGGCCATCAACCTGGCCGGAGGTACCCACCACGCGTTTCCCGATCACGGGGAGGGATTCTGCGTCTTTAATGACGTGGCCATCGCGATTCGCGAGCAGCAGGCGACGGGTCGCATCCGGCGCGCTACGATCATTGATCTGGATGTGCATCAGGGCAACGGCACACATGCCTGTTTTGCGTCGGATCCGACTGTGTTCACTTTCAGCATGCACGGCGCCCGCAACTATCCGTTCAGGAAGGTCCCCGGAGATCTGGATATTCCACTCGACGACGGCACAGGCGACGACGAGTATTTATCTCTGCTCAACGATGCACTGCCCGGAGTACTCGCCGTCTCCAACCCCGATGTGGTGGTTTACCTGGCCGGCGTTGACACACACGAAGGCGATAGACTCGGCCGACTCAGCATGTCGTTCAGCGGCATCGCGCGGCGCGATCATATTGTATTGAAGGCATGCCGCGACGTCGGCATCCCGGTGGCAATCACGATTGCCGGGGGCTACGGCCGTGATGTGGCAACCACGGTGGAAGCGCACGTGCGCACCGTTCTCGCCGCCAGCGAATACTGTTAAGCAAGCAACTCTCGCTGACTGCGTTGGCACGCAGCGGCACACGAACCGCCAACGACGCTCCCGATGCCACTTTCGATTCCCACCCCCGACGCCGCCGGCTTTACCACCACCACAGAACAACCGCTGTATTGGTGTCGCTACGGCGCGGACACCAGAGATCCCCTCGTCGTGCTTCATGGCGGACCGGGGGCGCACCACGACTACCTGCTGCCACAATTCCTGCGCCTGGCAAATCATCACACCCTGCTGTTTTATGACCAACGCGGGGGAGGCCGATCAAGAAGTGATTCAGCACCCGCCGAGCCCATAACGGCTGCTGTCCAGGCGCGCGATCTGGGGGCGTTCCTGCAGGAGTTTGAGCTGCCTTCCCCCACAATCGTTGGCTACTCGTGGGGCGCACTTCTGGCATTGCTTTACGCTGTGTCGGCACTAAGTGACGGCGCGATCTCTCCGAGGCGGCTGGTCCTCATAGACCCCGCCCCACTTTCGCGCACATGGCGAGCCCAGTTCGAGGCAGAGTTCGCTCGCCGTCAGTCCGATCCGAAGATCGCGTCACTCCGCGAAGAGCTCGCTGCCTCGGGACTCAGGGAGCGGGACCCCGACGCGTACCGGCAGCGAGCCTTCGAACTGAGTGTCGCAGGCTACTTCGCGGATGTGGCCAACGCGCACAACCTCACCCCCTTCAGGGTAACCGGGCGCGTGCAACAATCGGTCTGGGAAAGTCTGGAGGAATTCGACCTGATTCCGCAGCTGTCTTCGCTCAAACTGCCGACACTGATGGTGCACGGATGGCGTGATCCCATTCCGGTTGATTCGACGTTGGCAGCAGCGCGTGCCATGAACGCGCGTTGCGTCGTCCTAGAATCGAGCGGACACGTTCCGTACGTCGAGCAGCCCGACGCACTGTTCAGCGCGATCGAGCAATTCCTTAAGGACACTGCATAGCAACGAGGTAGTAGCATGCCCATCGCGAGTCAGACTGTGGAATCACCCGTCCGCTCTATCGAAGTCGACGGCAGGCGCTACGCAGCCTCAGTGGTCATCGAAGACGATGGTGTTGAGCATATCGGGCACCTCTGGTTTCACGACGAGGAATGGGAAGATGAGGGACTGAGAGACCATGGCTCCATCTCCGGGCGCTGTGCCTCCGAGGTGATTGAACAGGCCGCCGCGCTCACTATGAACGATCTCACGCTCCGCTTCCACCGTGCGCAGGTGGACAGTCGGCGGAACCACGGCCTCAGACGTGTGACCGACCAGATTCTTGAATCCATCAGGCACCTGAATCGGGTGTCGACATCGATGCGGGCCGGACTTCTCGAAATTGAGGACGCAGCCGGCGAGATCGACTCGACCGAGCGCAAACTCCACGCGCTGATCGCCGAGCTGCGCATCCACGCTGGTGTAGCTGCCTGACTCGCGGGGTGCTCCGGGCTATCTTGAGCCCTCCCGAGCACACCCGTCATGCCGCAAGCCAAGGGCACCAGGAAAAAAGCAGTCGCGAAAAAAAGGGCTGAGTCCCGCACCATCAATCCCAAAAAGCGCACAGCATCCGCAGGGGCACGCACCGCCGCGGCACGTCGAGCCCACGCAGACGCCGTGTGGGCCCACCTCATCGCGCTGTACCCCGATGCGCACTGCGAGCTGGATTACCGCAATCCGTGGGAGCTGCTCGTCGCGACCATTCTGAGCGCTCAGTGCACGGACAAGCGCGTGAACATGGTCACTCCAGTTCTCTTCGAGCGATATCCGTCACCCCGGGAGCTCGCCGCGGCCAATCCGGAAGACGTCGAGGACATCATCCGTACCACCGGATTCTTTCGGGCGAAAACCAAGTCCATCCTTGGGGCCGCAGCTGCCGTTGTCGCGAATCATGGTGGACGCGTGCCGGAGGATCTGGAGGCGCTCGTGAAGCTCCCCGGCGTCGGGCGCAAAACGGCAAACGTGGTCCTCGGCAATGCCTTCCAGCGCAACGAAGGTGTGGTGGTGGATACCCACGTGCTGCGCCTCACCCGGCTACTCGGCTTAACAACCGGAGACGATCCGATTGGTGTTGAGCAGGACCTGATCGGGCTGTTTCCGCGGGACAACTGGACCATGCTGTCGCATTTATTAATCTGGCACGGCCGCAGAATCTGCGTGGCGCGTCGGCCGAAGTGTTCCCAGTGCACACTGGCCGGGATTTGCCCCTCCGCATCCATCTGAGTAAGCTTCAGCGCTTCACATCACTCTTTCAGCGATCCACACACAATGAAGACGGCCACTTTCGTCACTTCGCACGGTACCATCGTCGCAGACCTCTATGAGGCAGAGACGCCGGATACCGTTGCCAACTTCGAGAAGCTCGCGAATTCAGGCTTCTACAACGGGACCAGATTCCACCGGGTCATCAAGGATTTCGTCGTTCAGGGCGGAGATCCCTACACCAAGGGCGGAGAACACGCCAAGGGCGCCCCGGGAACCGGCGGACCAGGCTGGACCATCAAATGTGAGACCTCAGGCGACAAACAGACCCACCATGTCGGGTCGCTCTCCATGGCGCACGCCGGCAAGAACACCGGGGGCTCGCAGTTCTTCATGGTGCTGAGCGGTGACAATTGCAGGCACCTCGATGGCGTGCACACGGTTTTTGGACAAATTACGGAAGGCCTCGACATCATCCCGAAGATCAAGCAGAACGATGAGCTGACGTCCGTTGTTGTTGCCTGATCTCCCTGCATCTCACCTCCGCTCCCCCGTTCCCATGTCCGCCACCCCGCACAACGATAAAGCTGCCGCGTTCCGCGGCTTGATCATCACGGCGATTCTTCTCTTCGTCGTTGCCTACACCGTCGTCTTGCTGACCAACCGCAAATTTGCGGGACATGAGGCCGGCGCCGCGGCAGCCGAAACGCACTAAACAGCGATCTGAACCAGGAACGAAAAAGCCTGCATCTTAACGGATGCAGGCTTTTGGTTTGAGGGGTGGTCAGCGGCTGGTGCTGCGTCGGATCCGAACGCCGCCTGATCCGGTATCGATTGTAATCTGTCCTCGCCCATCACCGATCCTGCCACTTAAATTCCGTCGACCGGTCCGCGTAACCTCCACCGGGATATCCAGATCGATCCCTCCGCTGCTTGATTCAACGCGCAGCTCAGCACCTAACGATTCGGGCACTCCCAGGGTAATACCGCCAGACCCGGAATCGATGACCAGCTTGTCCACGTCGGCAATGAGGTCCACTTCCACACGACCGCTGCCGGTATCTATGAAGATGTCGCGCGCATCGGCACCCGTCAGCGTGACAGAACCCGAGCCGGTGTCGAGCCTGAGACTCCGTGACTTCACGTTCTCCACGCGTACGGACCCCGACCCGGTGTCCATCTCGAGCACATCGCCGACGACGCCTTCGACCGTTACATCACCTGATCCCGTGTCCAGCTTTACGCTGCCCTCGGCGTTGCGCACCGTTACACGTCCGCTCCCGGTATCGAGATCAAGCGAACCCTTGGTGCCATCTGTGGTCACATCACCCGCGTGTGTGTCGATCCGGAGCTCTCCGTCCACATTCCGCACGCCCACCGAACCGAGCACCAGATTAATGTCGACGCGCTTTCCGCGAGGAACAGTCACTTCGACGTCCGCATAGGCCTCCAAACCACTCCCATCCGTGCGAACCTCCGTGCGGCGTCCGCGACCGTCGGTCGATTCGGAGCCAAACGTGCCATCGTCATTGATCCGCACCGTGCTTCGTGACCGCCCACGTTCGCCGGTGCGATACACGATGCGATCCGACGGGTAAATCACGCGCAACGTTTCACGGCGTCCGATGGGCCCGGTCTCGATGCGCAGTTTACTGGCGTCCGGCCCGCGACGCGTCACCTTCACCTGGATATCGCTGCCTCCGCCGCCGACCACGCGCACCTCTCCCGCGATATTGAAGAGCGAAACGTCCGCTCCACGAAGGGTGTGTGACGACTCCTGCGAGAGCAGGATCGACGGACAGCAGACGGCGAGAAAGAAGACAGAACGTGACATGAGCTTTTTTGTGTGGGTTGAGTCACTTGATGGGACAGTCAGTTCGGGTCGCTTCGTTTGAACGGAACATGGGAAGGAGTTGGTTGTTCAACCCGGAGCACTCAGAGGGTGCACACCCGAGCGAAACGCAGTAACATCTCCTGTTCCACCATTTTGCTGAGGTACGTTGTGACGCTGCCGACCCGAGAAGATGCGCTCCTGCTCATGTGCGACTTCACGGCGAGTGACTCTCTGCGGAAGCATATGTTCGCCGTCGAGGGTGCCATGAGAGCCTATGCCGGTCATTTCGACGCCGACGTCGAGAGCTGGGGCCTCGCCGGCCTCCTCCACGACTTCGACTACGAGCGATTCCCCAATGCCACCCACGCTGCGGACGCGGAGCACCCGGCCGAGGGCGTCAGAATTCTTCGCGAACGGGGCTACCCCGAGGTGATTTGCGACGCGATTCTGGGACACGCGGCCTACACCGGCGTCCCTCGAACCACGTTGATGGCCAAGACCCTCTTCGCAGTGGATGAGCTCACCGGGCTTATCACCGCGACCGCGCTGGTACGACCCAGCAAAAGCGTGCACGAAGTGGAGGTACGCGCTGTCAGAAAGAAGATGAAAGACAAAGCGTTTGCCCGCGGGGTCTCGCGAGAGGATGTCATAGAGGGGGCCACCGCGCTCGGCGTCGACCTCGACGAACACATTAGCTTTGTGATAACATCGATGCGGGAAAGGGCGGAAGTGCTCGGTTTGGAAGGGATCGCAGCAACCGGATGAACATGCCTTCCTGGTCGGTCAACACTCAGAGTGCACGGGGCGTACTTCAGGCAGACCCCCGCACCCCGACCTGTGACCGCTACGGCACTCTCCCTACCTGGCGCCTCGGCGCCCCCCCGCCGCCTCGCCGTGCGCGTGCATAACGCAGATACGAGCGACAGGGCGCGTGAGCACGCGAGTGTTCTTGCGGCGCAAGGCGGCGACACCGAGGCATTTGCGGTGCTGGTGCGCATGCATCAACGCCGGGCGTACGCTGTCGCGCGTTCGATCGTCCTGACACACGAGGATGCGGAGGATGCGGTGCAGGAAGGATTTCTGCACGCATTCAAGGCATTGCATCGGTTCCTTCCCGATCAGGCGTTTGGTGCGTGGCTTCACCGCATCGTAGCCAACGCAGCACTGGACATCACGCGGCGCAAAAAAGTACGCGACGCGGACATGTTATCGGACACCATGGCGTCGCCGTTCCGGGACCCAGCTGAATCCGATGAATTGCGTCGGCAGCTTATTGAAGCAATGGAGTTGTTAGGCGAGCGGCAGCGCTCGGTCATTGTATTGCACGACGTCGAAGGGTTCAAACATTCAGAAATAGGGCGCATCCTCGGAATCCCGGAGGGCACTGCGCGTTCAGATCTCCATCATGCCCGTGCCCGCCTTCGCGACGCACTCGGCCATTTCCGGAAGCCGTTATGAAAATCATCCATGGCAACGGGGGCGACCTCCCCGACGATCAGCTGCAACGCGAGCTGCAGCGCGTGTACGGTGCACCTCGGGACGAGTCGTTCTGGACGAGTCTCGAACATCGTATCATGAGCAGCGTGCGGGCTGAGCTCCCTGCCAAATGGTGGTCACATTTCCCAGGGTGGGTGCGCTATGGTCTGGCCGCTGCGGCGGCGGCGACCGTTGCGATCAGCGTTGCCAACTGGCAGCTCCGCGCCGTGGAAAGCCGTATCGCGTACGAAGAACTCGCCGGCGACCCCACAGGAGTCCCGCTGCTCACCGAAGTATTCGATGAGCGTACCGAAGCGCAGCGTGAGAACACCCTGCGCTATCTGATCTCGCGCTAGAGGACAATCCATGCACCAATCGAAGAATCTTGCTCTGATGTTTCTGCTGGGGACTTTCGTGACCGGCGGCGCTCTGGGCTTCACCGCAGATCGGTTCCTTAACAGGGATCAGGTGTGCACGTCAAAGAATGGGGCGTCTGAGTCGAGCCGGTCTACACTGGCCAACCGACTTGTACTCTCTGGCGAGCAATCGAAGGCGCTGGATTCCATTCTTGATGATCGCGGTGTGCAGTACCAGAGGGTGCTCGAGCCGGTCCGGCCGAGTCTCGATTCGGTGCGCGAGAATGCTAGAAACCAGATTCGGCGGATGCTCAAGGATGAACAGCGTGCCCGGTTTGAGGCACTGATTCTGGAAATGCAGGACACAACTCGCAGGAGCAAGGACGATACATGATACGGACATTGTGCCTGTTGGCACTCACGGCACCCATCACAATTTTTGCCCAGGGCGTCGCCGAAAGCGGCGCCCGTAGTCTTTCGCTCGACGAAGCGATCGCGTTGGCGCAGCGCAACTCCCCGCGTGTAATTTCGGCCCGCAACCAGGTCCGCGCATCCGATGCATCGGTGCGCACGGCGTACGGCAGCTTTATTCCATCGCTCAACGTGAATTACGGTGGCAACCGTCAGGGCGGAGAAACGTTCTTTCAGGGTCGTCTGGTTCCGTTTACGGGTAACCCGTGGAATTTCAGCCGCGGCCTCTCCAGCAATCTTGAACTGTTCGACGGTGGCCGCCGCATGAACAACCTGCGGTCCGCCAAGGCCGAGGTGACTTCAGCTGAATCCAACCGCAGGCTGCAGGAGTTTCAGGCCGCCCTCGAGGTGAAGCAGCAATTCTTCATTGTGCTTGCGGCCCGGGAGTCGCGATCTGCGGCTGAGTCGCAACTTGCGCAGGCTGAAGAACAATTCAAAACGGCGAACGCTCGTGTGGCAGCTGGCGTTGCCACCGTGTCCGACTCACTGCGGTCGATCATTCAGGTTGGCAATGCGCAGCTTGCCGTTCTTCAGGCCGGCAACAGCTTATTGCAGGCGAACAATGCGCTGACACGACTGGTCGCGACGCCCTATCTTGTCACCGCGCAGGACGACGCCAGTGACCTCTTGACCACCGTTATCATAGACAGCACGATGGTCTCGGCCTGGGTTGATGACGCGCCGCCGGTGTTGCAGGCCAAGGCGGCGCTGAATGCAGCGAACGCAAGCCGCAAGGCAGCGCGCGCTCCGTACCTCCCAACGCTCAACAGCAGCTTCAGCTATACGGGCAATCGCACCGACGATTCCTTTGCACCATCCGGCACGTTCGCCTCGCAGTACGCCATGAGGCTGACACTGAGTTATCCCGTCTTCAACGGGTTCCAGCGCGAAGAGCAGATGACGCGCGCCAGTGTTGCAGAGGACAATGCCACAGCTGCCCTCCGTGACGCGCAATTTGTTGCGCAGCAGCAGTACGCGCAGGCGCTTGGCCAGCTGCGGCTCGCGCAGGCGCGCATGGAAATTCAGCAATCTTCCATTGCTGCAGCTGAAGAGGATCTCCGGGTCCAGAACCAACGGTATGCGTTGAACTCAGCCATACTGCTCGACGTGCTTACGTCGCAGACAACGCTTAACCAGGCGCGCAGCTCGCTTATTCAGGCACGATACGATGCGCGACTCGCCAAGGCGCAGATCGAAGCCCTTGTCGGACGGAACCTCCCATGATTTCGGCTCCCATCACACGATCGAACATGAACCAGTTCATTAATTCGCGACGCTCGCGCCTTGCGGTCGGCCTGCTGCTCGCCACCGTCGTCGCGGCATGCGCTAAAAAAGAAGAGACCAAACTGGTCATTTCCACCGTGCCCGTTACGCGCCAGACCATCGTCCTCGACGCCACGGCATCCGGCGCGATTGAGCCGATCAACGTGATCGAGGTGAAGTCGAAGTCCTCGGGAATGATCGAGAAGATGCCGGTGGAAACCGGCTCACTCGTGCGCACCGGCGACTTGCTCGTTCAGCTGGAAACGCGCGACGTGCAGAACCAGTATGACCAGGCCAAGGCTGATCTGAACGCCGCGGAGGCACGTCTGGCCGTCTCCGAAGCGCAGAAAAAACGTTCTGACGAGCTGTTCCGGCAGCGCATCATCACGGCGGTGGAACAGGAAGCAGCACAGCTTGATTATGCCAACGCGCAGGCCCAGATCATCCGGACGCGTACCAGCCTCGATCTCGCACAGCAGCGCCTCGACGACGCGACGGTCACTGCACCGACCGGCGGTACCGTCATTGAGAAGATCGTTTCGCTCGGTCAGGTTATTACCTCAGCCACCAACAGCGCGAACGGCGGTACCACTATTCTGAAGATGGCCGATCTTGGCCGTGTTCGCATGCGTGCGCTGTTCAATGAAACTGATATCGGCAGCGTGCGTGCCGGGCTCCCCACGACCGTGATCGTGGACGCCTATCCCGATCGACCCTTCCGAGGGACTGTAGAAAAGATTGAGCCACAGGCCGTGGTGCAGCAGAGTGTGACGATGTTCCCCGTACTGGTTACGCTCGACAACGCCGCCGGCCTGCTGAAGCCCGGCATGAACGGCGAGGCATCGGTGCTGGTGGAGCAGAAAGAAAACGTGCTCGCTTTGCCGATCGATGCAATTCGCACTGCTCGTGAAGCGCCGATGCTTGCAGGATCCATGGGTCTGGACGCGGACTCCGTGCAGGCTTCCATCACGACGCAGATGGCGTCCATGGGCGGTGGTTTTGGCGGTGGTCGACGCGGAGAGCAGGAGGCGGGACTTCAAATTCCTGATGCCGGCCGCGGAATGCGCATGATGCGCGGAGAAGTTGACCTGCAGCCGCCGCAGGTTCAGGCCTCCGCCGCAGATTGCGCCAAGTACACGGCCGCACTTGCCGCGAAACCGGCCGCACAAAAGGCACTGCAGGATCTGCGCGAAAAGATGTCGACCGGCGCCATCGATCTGAACGGCATGCGTGACCAGAGCCAGAAGATTTACGCTGATCTGGGAGTTGACGCCGGCATTGCTCGGGCGTGTGCTCGTCAGGCTGGTGGAAATCAGGGCGGCGGCACTGCGCGTGGCGGACCGCCTGCACCGGGC
>JBGTBX010000471.1:0-10584 GCA_041749115.1 Gemmatimonadaceae bacterium | reverse complement strand
GGCCAGTTGCGCCGCGTTGGGCGAGTTCGGCAGGAAGCGCAAGCTGCTGCGCGACACTCCGCAGGTGGGCGACGTCTTCCTTATATACTCGGCGAAGCTCGAGCGCTTTGCCCACACCGGCATCGTCGTGGGCGTGGACGAGACCGTGATCAGCGACGACATCAGCGTCTGCACCACGATCGAGGGGAACACGAACGACGACGGCTCATCGAACGGACACACCACCCTGCGCAAGACGCGGGCATTCAGCAACCGCCGCGGCGACCGGTTCCTGCGGTGGGTGGATATGGAACTGCGAGTGGCTGCCTGACGCCACGTTTATCTTTCGGCCAGAACGCAATTCTCCGGAGGCATCCCTTGCAACGCATTTCGTACACAGCGGTGGCGGTCGCCATCGCAGAGGCGAACGACGAAGAGAGCCGCCGGCGCGCCGGCACGCTGTTGGAGGCGTACAATGCCATACAGCCCGAGCCGGAATCTGTGAGGCGTAAGATGGAATTGCTGCACGCGGCGCTCAAGCGAGCCCTCATGTAAGGACAAGTACGAGCGAGTGTAGGTTCGCATCTCCGGTGGTTCGGGCGGCCTGCACAGCAACCGCCTGCCGTGGGACGCCGGCGTGGCCGTGGCGTTCGGGCTGCCGGAGGATGAGGCGCTCAAGGCGGTGACGATCAACGCCGCCGAGTTCATGGGGATCGCCGACAAGGTGGGGGTCGCTGGAGGTGGAGAAGGATTCGACGCTGCTGATCACAACCGGCACGCCACTGGACATGACGTCGGACATCGAGCAGTCGTAGACCCACGGACGCGAGATCGACATGAACAACAACCAGTAGCACTTCTTCCGGAAGTACATGGAGAAGGTGCGGCAGCAGGAGACGAAGCTGACGCCGTGAGGCAGGCGCGGCCCCGGCGGCGGTGAAGCAGTCGTCGCCGGGGCCCGATCAAGTTCGTTTTTGCGGTGGCCGAAGAAGGGGAGATAGCCGTCGGCGTCCTTGAGCTCGAAGCCGTGCAGGCCGTCGTCGGTGTCTTTCCGAAGTTCGCAGATTGGCGTGGAGGTCGAAGCTATGCGAACTCGGTCAGTCTAGCGTTCCTTTCGAGAGCCGCCAAGGCCGCCATGGCCATAGGTGCGGGTGAGTGGTCCGTCGGGGTAGTTGCATCGGGAAACAGCCCTTGGTCAGCGAAAGTTCTCGCCTCGTCGAGCGCCGATTCCACCTACTCTGGCCACAATCCTCAGACCACCTCTCTGCCCCTTGACCTGTCACAACGATCTGAGCAGAGTGTCGAGCACCGACCAAATGCCGTTGTACTCTGCGAATGGGGTTACGTAACCCCTTAGGTCGAGGTGTCGAGGAAGTTTGCCGCGACTAACGGCGAACAGTATCTCTGCGGCGAGCACTGGGTGCTGATGTGGGTGTTCTAATTCGAGAAGGACTTGTTTGACTTCATTTCCCGTTTCGGCAGACCACAGCTCCCCAATCCGTGACGCTCGCAGTATTGAGCCGGCGATCACGCAATCTGTGTAAAAGCGAAGCGGCTGAACAGAGAGGAGCCGGCGCTGGAAATTGGAGGTTTGCTCAGTTTCCCAGCGCTGACGGACCGTTTGCACGAGCGTCGCGGCAAATGGGTACGCTGCCGCATCGCTGACCATTCCGAGGTATGACTTCGGAGTGGTACGAGTGGCCGCTTCCGCATCAAGGACCTGAGGATGGTCCGACAGCAGCAAGAGGCGATCGGCAAGCCCGTCGCTGCGCCTTAAACGCGCGGTACGATCCAGCAAGTATTCTCTGGCAGCCCCTTCAGCGGTAGGAAGCAACTCTCCCAGAAAGCGGTACTCGTTGCACCACGGGCAGGTCGCTGCGTCAGCGGTTCCCGTGTCGGGGAGCGGGAGATTGCAAGCGATCCAAAACCCATTTCGGCCCTCAACAAAAAAGCGCTTCCTGAACTGAGAGGCCGTTCTTTCATTTGCCGTCCGGCCAAGAAGGACAAGCGCTCGCGTTTCCGTGTCGGGCGTGACCGTACGTTGCACCATGTCGTGAAGCGCTCGAAACGTCCTTGCCGTTATTAGCGCGTCATCAACAAGAAGCACCCGCTTCGCCTTCTTGATTTCCTCAACGATATCGCCCCCAACGGCATAGTCGACTCGCGTTTGCAGTGCGTTAGGGATCCCTCGGGACTTGAGCCATCGCAGCATCGGTTGCGTGCCGTCATGATCGGGCACCAGCACCAAGTCCGGCGGCCATTCAGCAGTGGCTTCCGCCAAGGACCGGTTGGCGAGGCTGAGAAACTCGCGGCAGTCAAGCATCCGACCGGTATCGACTGCGATACTTAAATGCCCGTGTTGCGGTCGATCCGCATGCGCTCTGAAGGCACCAAGTTCGTCCAAAGCTTGCATCAATGGCCGCAACTTTTGGACTTCCTTGTAGCTCGGAAGCGGATCAGTTTGGACGCCGATGTAAACCCCAGTCGTAAAGCTCTGCTGTTCTACCTCCAGTGCGTTGGCAGGATCGGAGCACTGGTCCTCCGCGTGCGCCTGCACAGCAACGTTAGTGAGGACTGTCGCGCCGAGACTTTGGCCAGTATTGCAGACGACAATCGATTCTACTTGCGGCTTCGATGGACACGCGCGAATAGCAGCTCTAAAACGATCAAGATAGCCGCCCGATGCACTGACGCTAACAATGCTGAGTATAACAGCAGCTTGACCGCGATGCGCGCGGTACCACTGGTCAATCTCAGCAAATGCCGCAGCCGTGCGCTCCGGCGTAAAGGCGTACAGCGGGAGCACCCTGATCGGAACGACCGAGGCGGCGTCCTGCTTCAGCGAGCGCATTGCGATCGCATGCGCGAGAGGCAACATCGTTGCAGAGTCGAGTACGACGAACGTTGCCGGTGCCGCAGCGTCCATGCACCAATCCGCAATCCTCTCCGCATAGATCGGTGAAGCGAAGACGTCGGCAACACGAACAAATCGATTGCAATGCTGCCCCGATGGCAAGACGTAGTGATAGCTCGTCGGCTTCCAAATAGCTCCAGCCCACTCCAGGAGTGCTCGTACTTCTACCTCGCGGACAACAGCGAGGAGCTGTTTGTTGTCAGGCGATGTCACCCCAGAGCGTAAGTCAACAAGCCGAGGGGAGTCGTCAGTCCTACAGTCCAGCACCGAACAGTCGGTTGCGAATAATTCCTCGATGTCTGAGTCATAGAGGCCCTCGTGAATGTCCTCGCGAAGCTCGTCGGTTAGTCCACGAAGTATCGCCGTTCGTACTCCCACTCGTGGCGCACCCACAAGTCTATCGCGAAGCGGATACGCGCCGCGCTCGCCGACTACATCATAGACGCTGATGTCCTTGCCCAAGTGTTCTATACTCGCTTCGTAGGATCGGGGCGTCCAAGGGCTGAACCGGTAGTAATGTGCGGTACCCATCCAGCTATGGTCCGTTGCTTTCCAACGGAAGGAGCATGCGAATAAGCGTTCCGCGTAGATAAGGACATGCCGCTGGTGGAATGTCTGGATGAATCAGGTTGTCGCGGATCAGCTTCTCCTCAGGCTTGAACCATCGGTAGGCGCGAAGCCGCCCTGCCCTAACTTCTAGGTAGACGTTGAGAGCCCTGACTGCGGCGATCATTGCGGCGAGCCCTATCCCTGGCCGGAACGCGATGTCGTCGTCCCTTTGATCGACTGTGGCGATGAAGTACTTGCTCGATGTGTGTCGCTCAAAGGCACTCTTCAGGTAGTTCCACTCGCGGGAATGATCGACTCCCTGAAGATCGTGGTTTGAGATTCCCTGCATCTGCAGTTGGTGTCGCGCGAAGTGTTGAGCAATGCCCTCGCCATCATCGTGGATGATCAGCTCTAGGAAAGGTCCAGGAGTCCTGGCGCGGGATCGTGCGAACGCGATATACTCTTTCAAGCTGGGAGTTTGTGGTTCCGGAACCTCAGTGACCTTGAGCGCCAGTCCCCCAAACGGCTCAGCCCTAGCATGTTGACTACTCACCGCGTGCTGCGTGATGTTCTGCAACGGATGAAAAAGCAAGTATGCCACGCGTCGCGACTGTTTGGGCGTCAACTGCCAATGATCGAGTTGAGTCTCAATTGCGACCGCGATCCTGTTGGCGAACGACTGGTTCAATTCCGCAAGCGGAAGTGCGCCGATCGGAAGCCACGTGAACGCCGGTGTTGACAGTGTCTCCGTCTCTCGGAGCCCGTTGCGATGTCTCAAGCGAGGAGAGAACAGGCCCCCGGTTGAGGCGGCTATGGCGCTAGGACTAGGTGCGGCCGCCAACTGATTCTCTGTCAGTCGATGCTGAATGAGGGCTTGTGCTAGAGGTGAAAGAGCGGCGGACTGCAGAACCGACTCAAGAGAAAGCGCAGGCGCATCGGCGATACGCGCACCGGAAGGTCCTAGCACAGCCGTGTCCCATCCCGAATCCTCGATTCGCGAAGTGTTCTCGACGGCGCCTCGCCGCTTAGGTTCAGTCACCGGCTCTCCTTGCCGCTAGGGTGGCTGCTATCTGTGTCGTTTGAGAATAATGCGTGGGTTAGTCAACCACGAGGCGCCACATCCGCCTCGCTGTTCGATCCGGGTGCCTCATTGTTGGGGGGAAGGCGCGCGAGCGTGTGCCGAGGCGATCCCGATGGGTTTCCTGTCGAACAGCTCGAATTTCAGCTTTCAGCGCGGCTTGGGACGCGCGAGCGGTCCTCTGCTTTCACCGGATTCAGGTGCGACAAGTCCGAGTACTCCGAGATTTCCGCCAGTAGGTGCTCGAGGACACCCAATACCTGAGGCGCCGCCCTGTTCAAGCAAGTCGACGACGCGCAGACACTTCTTGATCGTTGGTAGAGCGGATTCGCGTCGGATGTCTGCCATGATCGCGGCAGATACGCCACCGCGCACGACCAATCGCTCAACGCGGTCTCGAAACAAAGTACGTCGCGCACCGTGACCGCGAACCGGCTTGCCAAAGCCTCGGGTAGGTTCGTGGGCATGTTTACAAAGCTATGCAGCTCCGGATGTCCGCGACCGCTTCGCCAATTGAATCCCCCTCCAACGCAGACGCCGCAGCCACCCTCGCCAGGGTAGTGCGGCGTCTGGTTGCAGCTGCGGAGCGACGGTTCCAGAGCGGTCCTACGTCCGATGGAACACCCCGGTCTCTCAATGTGCGGCTGGCGTAGCGTGCACGCGGCCGCGTGGTACAACCTAGCACCGCACGTCGCAATTGTCACGCGCCAGTGACTCGTGTTCGCTGTCTCACGCCGTGTTTGGCCAGAAAAGGGAATCCACGACACCTTGGGAAATATTCTGTCTTGCGCGCTCGGGCTGCGTGTTGTTAGACTGCGATTGTCAATAGAGCGGTGCTGGGAATCACCGTACCTTCCCAGAGGTCAGTAGGTGTTACCGGGCCCACTGGGCTGGCCCTACGAATTCTGTTGGCGAATGAGTAGGCCCCCCTCTGCCCATAGCGGAGGGGGGCTTCGCTTTTCTCTCATCTGGGTGGCGCGTAGGCATTGTGTCATATGTCAGGCGGCAGCAGTTCGCGATTTACGCTGCGACCCTCTGCGGTGGCGGCGCGCGAAAGCAGATCGGCGCAGCCCTCGCACACCCGCCACTCTCGTCCGCCAATCACGACCAGAAAGTGAGCAGCCCATATGCGATTGACCTTACGAAAACCGAGGCCTCCGCAGCGGGCGTACTGGCAAGGATCTGCAGGAGAAGGGCGCTGTTCTTTCGGGGGAAAGGGATTTGGCGGCTCGAATTCAGTTGGGGAAAAGTTGGCCCGCGCGTATGCGCCTATTCCCTCGTGCGTCACGATGTGCAGGTGCGCGTGGCCCAACTCGTCCATTAGCGCAACGAGCTCGAAGTCCTTTAGAAGGTACAGTAGAGTCTCCGGCTCATAGTCTTCGGCCGCGATCTCTGAGATCCACAACGTCAATGCGCGCCGGTTGCCGTAATGGCGCCAAGCAAAGAAATCGTACTTGAACTCGTTGTGGGTTTCGTGGACCGATAGTCCGTGACTGTCAAACCAGCGTCGCACGGCGGAATCGAGTTTCGCGGAAACTGTTGCCATGCGAAAAGGGCTGAGAAGGGTACCTAACGAGCCGGAGTTAGGCTCTGATGAGCGCGCGATATGCCGCTTCGACGCCATCAACCGCCTCGTGAAGCTCTTTCACTACACGGTAGAAGCGCTCTGGCTGCGTTTCCTCCCATTCCGGAGGCACAGTCTGGACGCCCACTCTGCCCGCCGTCCATGTGTTCTGCCCGATACCAACGCTGAACCGCCGTACGGCGTCTACGAAGGCGGCGCGCGCACTTTCCGGTTCCGGATCGAGAAACTCGTACTCAGGCCGATCGGAATAGTGGGCGTACTTAAACAGGGGATCCAGTGGGGCAGTCTCAAAAGCAAAGCCGGCGAAATTCCGACCCTTGAGGTAGTCAAAAGTCGGAAAGTACGGCACGACACGTTGGAACTCAGCGAAGACTTCCTTATCCACTTCTACGTGCTCCGGTCGAGGGGCCAAGCCGCCACCCGCTGCCACCTTCTCATACCAACGGTCGCGATGCAAACGGAGTTCCGACTCCGTGTACTTGTTGCCCTTGGGGTGCTTGAAGTCGTAGGACCGCATGTCTGCGTGACAGTCAAAGCACACGGGGATACAGTTTTCGAACGTGTCTTCCCCGTCCGCTTCTTCAGGGACGATGTGATGGCATTCCATCTTGGTGCCGCAGAATCTGTGACAGATGCAGCAATGACGGCCACATGCCGCCAACGCGGCAGATTTTGCTGTGGGGGGAAATGCCATATGGCAGGTCGTGCCGTAAGTCCAATTCTGATTAAGGCGAAGCGCGCCGCGGTGACGGTCTCGCGCTTCATTCCAATGCGGTACCCTTTAGAGGCCACCACAAGACCGAGCGCCGCCAGCGTCAAGTCGTCAGCCGGTTTTCATTTGGGCCAGCCGGTGAGAAGAGATCTGCCAGAATGTCTCCGAGGCTCTCATTTGCGCGCGTTGGCATTGTCTTAGGGTCAACTCTCAGGATGCCGAGCTCTCGTAGACGAAATCGTGCGACTGACCGCGACACACGGTAAAACGTCGCGAGGTGCGTCATAGTCAATTTGTACTCTACACTGTTGTAGGCCTGTCGGTCGAGCCAGATTGAGCCGAGGTTGCGGGCAATGCCACGCTCGCGCTGGATATCGATCACGGCGTCCCGGGCGGTCGCACGAGGCATAAGAACTGCTGCTGCGAACTTATTCGCCTGCCATTCGAGCAGCGTGCGCGGATTCGACGCATCAATGCGATGTGTTACCAAATCTCGTGTGGAGTCACGGATAACATCGGCAGCGCGAAGCGCTCGTGGATCGATCCTCCCGTGTAGATAAAAATGACCCAGCTCGTGCGCGACGGTAAAAGGAAATCGGACATCCTGATCGCTCAGTGACGCATCGATTGCGATGTGTTTCCGCTTGAGGTCGTAGTAGCCCAGGTACTTGTACCCCTCAACGGTACTCCCGAGATCGCGGCCAAACGAGAACGTGCAATGGCCTTGAGCTTGCAATTGTTGCATGATCGCTGCGAGGGGCGTGACCGCCGGCGCTTGTAGGACGTGAGGAGCCACGTGCACAAGAAAGCGCTCTGCAATGTTTTCAACATCCTCACCGCCGAGCACCGGGATGCCGAAGGTGTCTCTTCTGAATCGCATACTGTTCGATTATCCACCGACTAGAGCGCCCGAATCAGGTCAATTAGCTCGTCCTTTCCACGCTCCAAGTCCTCGCCATCGGGTCCCATGTCGAGATCCTGAATGGCCGCAAGGAGCTGCTGACGCTGCTGCGAGTTCAAGACGCGCTCCAACTCTGTTTCCGAAAGGTTATTCACGGCCATTCGCACGACCGAGACGGCGCCGTAGTCACTGTCGTCGTCACGCTCCATTTGCTCTATGAGCTTGGCGACAAGCCTGTCGAGAAAATCCTTTACGGTCATGTCTTAGGTGGCGCCCGCCTAACGCCCAAGCTAAGCTGCAAGCGGATCAAACTATTACGAGCGCAGCGACCTTCCGTAGACCGCTTGTCAGCTTCAGCGCATCGGTAGGCCACCGCTGCGATCACACCTTACGTCGCACTTGAGTGGGGAAGCGGATCGAGTCCAAGCTCTGCCAGAAAGGCATCGTGTCGAGCCGTCGCCTCCTGCAGTCGCCTCTCGATATCCCCGAGCTCGGAGTGAACGGCCGCCAGATCGATTTCCTCCTCCGCCTCGGCGGTGCTGACGTAGCGCGAGATGTTGAGGTTGTGGTCGTTCTCGGCGATCTCCTGCATCGCCACGCGGCGGGAGTAGCGCGCCTCCTCCCGCCGCTCGCGGTAGGTATCGACGATGCGCGCGATGTGCTCCGGCTCCAGCCGGTTCTGCCGTTTTCCCTTCGTGAAGTGATCGGCCGCGTTGATGAACAGCACATCGTCCGCCTTCTTGCATTTCTTGAGGACGAGGATGCACACCGGAATGCCAGTCGAGTAGAACAGGTTGGCCGGCATCCCGATTACGGTGTCGATGTGCCCGTCGTCGAGCAGCTTGCGCCGGATCTGGGCCTCCACGCCGCCGCGGAACAGCACGCCGTGCGGTAGGATGATGGCCATCACGCCGTCGTCCTTGAGGTAGTGCAGGCCGTGCAATAGGAACGCGAAGTCAGCCGCGCTCCGCGGCGCCACGCCGTGGTTGGCGAAGCGCGAGTCCTGTCCCATCGCTTCCTCCGGATCCCAGCGCAGGCTGAACGGCGGGTTGGCCACAACTGCGTCGAACTGTGGCTTGCGCGCCGGGTTCGGGTCGCGCAGCCAGTCCGAGTCGTTCTTGAGCGTGTCGCCGTGGTGGATCTCGAACGCCGTGTCCTTGACCCCGTGCAGCAGCATGTTCATGCGCGCGAGATTGTAGGTCGTGATGTTCTTCTCCATGCCGACGATCCGGCCGATGGTCCCGCCGGCCTCCACTACACGGTGCCGCACGTTGAGGAGTAGCGACCCCGACCCGCAGGCGAAGTCGAACACGCTGTCCAGACGCTCGCGGGGACCGGTCGTGGGCTCCTGGCCGTCGAGCGTGACGATGGCCGAGAGGATGCTGGATATCTGCTGCGGGGTGTAGAACTCCCCCGCCTTCTTCCCCGAACCGGCGGCGAACTGGCCGATGAGGTACTCGTACGCATCGCCGAGCGTGTCGGCGTTCGTGGAGAACTCGGCGAGGCCTTTGTCGATCTCGCCGATGATCCCGCAAAGCGCCTTGTTCCGGTCGGCATAGGTGCGCCCGAGCTTGTCGGAGCCGAGGTTGATCTCGGAGAACAGCCCTTGGAAGCTGCTCTCGAACGACTCCTCCTCGATGAACTTGAAGCCCTTCTGCAGCGTGTCGAGCAGTCGATCGCTCTGGGTACGGGCGAGGTGGACGACGTTGCCCCAGAGGTGGTCGGGTTTGACGACGTAATGCACTTTGCGGCGCATCTGCCGTTCGAACTCGGGGACGTCGTCGGGGTTGGCCGCGTACCACGCCTGCAGCTGCGTCGTGGCGGCCCCGTTGGTCGCGGCCGGGTAGTCCGACCCCAGCTCCCGCCGCGCGGCCTGCTCGTAGTTGTCCGAAAGGTAGCGCAAAAAGAGAAAGGACAGCATTTAGTCGCGGAAGTCGTCCGCGTTCATCGCCCCGCGCAGGCGGTCGGCGATGTTCCAGAGAGTGCGGCCGAGCTGCTTCTGATCTTCGGTCACTGGGCCTCGGCGGGGAAGAGCGTGGGGTTGAACGGATGCTTGCTGATGAACTGCCGCAGCGCGCGACTGAAGTGTTCCTTGTTCTCCGGCATCATCTCACGAGGTTCATACAGCACATAGTCGCCATGGCTCAGGAGATCGATCACACGCTTGTACAGCGTGCCGTTGACGTCGTCGGGCTCAGGCTTGATGCAGTAGTCCCATCGGTCGTAACCGAAGAAGCTAGCGGTCTGCTCCATCACGCGGCGTAGTGCGTTGAAGTGATGCGCATACAGCACGCCAGACAGCTCGGCGTTGTGCAACTCGACGAGCGAAGCGAGGTGGTGGAGAAACGGGGTGCTGTCCGTGTCTTGCAACACCAAAGCCCCGGACCGCGCCGCTCGGGTCAGTAGATACCTACTCGATACGGCCCTTCCTCTCGGCATCGAGTTCGAGAGGACATTGAAGAACAGCGCGTGGTGCGTGGACACGACGGCGGTGAGCCGGTCGGGGGCGTCCTTCAGCATCTGCGCTAGATGGCTGGCCACCGATACGGCATTGTTGTCGTCGAGTGAGGAAATGGGATCGTCGATGTACACATGCTTCACCCATCGGTAAGCCTCGGCGCCGTCAAGCGCGAGCTGCATGACGGCGAGGAAGAAGCACCAGATGAACATATTCTCCTCGCCGCGCGATACCTTGATATCCTCTTGGCGCTCCGTTTCGTACGTGTCGTCTGCCACCTTCCGGCGGGTCTCGCGGGCGAAGCTGACCTCCCACCCCTGCGTGTCGATCTCAAACTCTAAATCGGTGTAGCGGGCGAGCAGCGGGCGGATACGGTTGTCCATCTCCAGCTCCGCAAGCCCGGCGAAG
>JBGTBX010000470.1:0-9224 GCA_041749115.1 Gemmatimonadaceae bacterium | reverse complement strand
ATCGCTCTACTTCGTGCGGGCCGATCAACCGTGGGGTGAGCAGGGCTGCGGCCGCATTCTGAGGAGTCGGTTCGAAGCGGGGAGCTGGCGGGAGCCGGAGCTCGTGATGGGTGGCGACGGGTGCTACGGCGATCCCTTCATTTCGCGAGACGGTCGAGCGCTCTACTTCACGTCTCATCGCCTGGACGACGGCATGCGTCGGGACCAGGACCTCTGGACTGCCGTGAGGTCACCTCAGGGCGAATGGGTGGACGCTCGCCCGATCGACGCCTTGAACACGGACGGCTACGAAGCGAGCCCTGTGCTGGCCGACGACGGCACCCTGTACTTCGCCTCGACCCGTGCCGGCGGGCTCGGTCAGGGCGATCTCTGGCGCGCCGAGCCCACCGGCGATGGGTTCGGATCGCCGATCTGGCTCGGGCCGCGGATTAATACGCCCCATGGCGAATGGAACCTGCTGATCGCGCCAGACGAGTCCTGGATCATCCTGGAAGCGTCGGGGCGGCCCGAGGGGCTGTCCGCGTCTGGCGATCTCTATATCAGCTGGAGCATGCCCGACGGATGGGGCGAGCCGTTGCCGCTCGCGGCGCTCAACACAACGGGCAGCGACCTTCTGCCGCGGCTCACGATCGCCGGCGACAGCCTGCTCTACACCAGCACCAGAGTCATGGGCTCGCGCAACGCTGACTTGTTCTCGATTCCGCTCCATGAGGCGCTCGCCGGGATCGAGCGCCCATCGCGTTAATCAGGCGAGCCATCGAGGTAGTCCGCTTCGTTCAAGTCGAAGGATCAGGTCGCGTTGCGCGCTCGCTTTTGTAGCCTGCTGCACCAGGAGCGATCCCCGCGATTACTTCACATGCTCCCTGAAAAACGCCACCGTGCGGTCCCACGCGAGCTTCGCAGCAGCGGCGTCAAAACGCGGCGTGGTGTTGTTGTTGAATCCATGTTGCGTGCCAGGATAGAGATGCCGCTCATACTTCGCTCCAGCAGCCTTTAACGCGGCTTCGTAGGCAGGCCAGCTGGCATTAATCCGCTCGTCGGTCTCGGCAGACTGAATAATCAACGGCGCCTTGATCTTCGGCACCTCGGCGAGATCAGGCGACGAACCATAAAATGCGACGCCGGCAGAGAGGTCGCTGCCAAGTTGTGTGGCAAGGAAGTTGACCATGCCGCCTCCGTAGCAAAATCCAACCGCGCCGATGTTGCCCGAACATTCCGGCCGCGCCTTGAGGAAGCGCGCGCCTGCAATAAAATCTTCACGCGTTTTGGCCTGGTCGAGCTTGGGGAACACCTCGCGTGCCTTCCCTTCATCACCGGGGTACCCGCCGAGCGGGAATAGCGCGTCTGGGGCGAAGGCGACGAAACCGTCGACAGCCAAGCGCCGCGTGATGTCTTCGATGTGGGGATTGAGGCCACGATTTTCGTGGATCACCAGGACGCCGGGGCGCCGACCGGTCGCACCCGTGGGTCGCGCCATGTATCCGCGCATGTTGCCATATCCCCTGGGCGACGGGTATTCAATGTGCTCCTGCTGAATGCGCGCGTCGTCGAGGGAGACCATTTGCGCCTCCAGAAACTTGGGACTCAGCTGCTCGAGCAGCATCACGGCAGTGACACCGCCAACGGCGTATTTCGACGCCTTATCGAGAAAGCCTCGGCGGTCGATGCCGCCATGAACATAGGCATCGAACAGAATAAGAAGTTCCTGGTCGAAGTCGTGGGAGGTTTTCTGTTCCATGGCGGGATACCCGGTGAGGGTCGTCAGGTGTTGCGCGGCGGGGCGAGCTGTAGCCGCGTAACCAAAGCTATTTCTGTTTTCCTGCAGACTCCTTGGGTGCAACATCGAGCGGAATGATCGGCGGCATGTCGCGCAGCGCAGGTGGCGGCTCGTCGAAAGCGGAGAAATCAAACCACTGCGCAATGCGCGTGGAGTTTGCGATCTTTCTCGACTGTTCGAGCGCCCTGGCTCCGCCCGCCGTATCACCTATCGTGGTAAGCAGGTCGTACACCATGAACCCGGTCGACACGTACAGGGCCGGGATACCCACGGATGGTTTATCGGGCCACCCGTTCTTGTTGCCGAACGACTCAGGCCCTTTGAACACGTCCTGCCACAGGGCTTTCGTCCGCGCCACGTCCACCAGGCCTTCCTGCGGAACGAACAGCACGTTGGAATCCAGCGCCGGCACCTGCCTCATAACCTTTCGCGCCAACCCCTGCGTGATGAGGTATGCCTCGAGACCCAGCTCGCGTCCGTAACTCCCCGCCGTGCGCGAGAAATACATGGGGCGCTCCGGACTGTCCTTGATCATCTGCAGGACGAAAATATCAGCTCTTGTTAAGACGCGTGGTGTAATGCGGGCCCTGATATTGCCGGCCTCGAACACAACCGTGTCCGGCAGCTGAAAGGCCAGCGGAAGTGAATCCACCTGGGCGAGTGTCATTTTCACCGGCGGACCCACCGGCTTTGTCCAGTTCCCACCCTTATACAGATCGGGTCCATTGGCTTCGTCGTAATCACGTACAGGATTTCGTACGAGTTGCCGCGTGTACCAATCTGTGTTGAGCAGGGACGTGTTTGCGACGATCACATCTTTCCGAATGCCTTCCACTTCCTGCGCGAACCACAGGGGGAAGGTGTCGTTGTCTCCGACGGTGACGAGTATGCCGTACGGTTCAACAGAGTTCAGCAGATCGTGAGCGAAGGACAGTGTGGTGTCGTCACCTCGGCGCGAACTGGCGTTCCAGTTACCAAACAGTGGTACACAGGCGACCAGCAGCAACGGCGATGCCAGCAACCAGCTCTTGCGCGTCGGAAGCTGCAGTGTCTGCTTGCCGTACACTACCTGTTCACTGCCGAGCAGTGCGGCGACGGACTCCCAGACGAATACCAGTCCGAGTGCCGCCCACACACTCCAGGCGCTGAAACTCCAAAGATAGAAATAGTCACGATCGCGAACCTCACGATCGACAGCGTCGCCGAGCTCAGGCGACTGCGATGCGCCGTACCTGAAGTTGAGGTAGTAGATAAGCAACAGCGTTAACGTGAACATCAGAGGCCCGAAGAACCAGAAACTCTGCTTGTCACGTCGCCAATGCACCCAGCCACCAAACAGGCCGAGTACGAGAAAGAGCGAAGCAAGCACGGCCTGCGTGGCCGGGCGCTCGTTGTAGGCGTCCCGCAGCCACTGCCATTTGAAGTACAACCACCACATGCCGATCTGAGCGGTAAACGGCCCCTGTCGTTCCGTTACACTCAGCTTGCCGTACTGCTCGCGGTTGAAATTGTACTTGAAGGCTTCCCAGGTGCCCTTGGAGAATGTGCAACCGACTTCGAGACCTTGTCGGCATGCCGTGGGTTCACCCTCGTTGATCACGGGCTGGTACGCAGCACGAATCGGCTGCGAAATGAACGGGGTCATGCCGAGGCCCAGCGCGCCGACGGCCGCGAGAATCAAGCGCCAGCGGAGCAGGGTACCGGGTCGCCGGATCAGGACTGATAAAGCGACGGCGGGGGCGGCCACGAACCCGGCCATGTGATTGGAATATCCCAGCCCGAGCAGATAAGCAATCAGGATGAGAATCTTGTCGGCTTTCGGACCTTCGGGGTCGTCGCACCAGCGAACGGTAAGCCATGCAATCAACGCGACGCCGACGAGGGCGACGGTGTACACCTTCTCATTGACGACGCTCTGACTCCACACGGTGTACGCCGTGGCGCCGAGTCCCGCCGCGAGTGCTCCACCCAGAATGCGCTGCCAGCGTTCGGTCAGCCACGACACAAGCACACGCTCAGTGATCAGGAACCAGAACGCCGCCGAGGCGGCACTGCAGATCGCGGCGAGCAGATTGACCCGCGTCGCGATACCGGGCGCGATCGGCAGCAAAGTAAAGAACCGACCCAGAATGACAAAGAACGGATTCCCGGGAGGGTGCGGAATTCCCATGATGTACGCCGCCGCGATGTACTCGGACGTGTCCCACATCGCCGTTGAAGGCGCGAGCGTGATGACGTAGAGCAGAAGGACGGCGAGGCCGGCAATGGCGGCAGCACGATACGACGGTCGGTAGTCCAGCTCGTTGTATGCGACGGAGGTCATCGGGTGTCGGTGCGTAGAAGCGGCAAGCGGCCACTGGCTTTCATGCGTGGTGGCCGCTCGGTTGGTCACTACTGCGGAGCGAAAGGCTGCCCCGCGCTCCGGATTCGCGTCGGGAGACGTGGCATCCAGAGCTACATATCATAGCCGCTGGGCACGGTCTGGGAAGGTTCGGCTCTCCTTCGGCGAGTCCACGCGTGCGGCTGCCCGGGCACATATTGCAAGCCGGCGCGCGAGGCCTGCTCCACCGCCTCGGGCGCCTGAGTCGAAATCCAGCCGGTGGGACTAGTGCCTGAAGAGGCGAAGGCCGGTGAAAACCATCGCAATCTTGTGGGCGTCCGCGGCTTCGATAACCTCCTCGTCCCGCACAGATCCCCCGGGCTGCACGATGGCGGTAATCCCTGCCTGAGCGACCTGATCGATGGAGTCGCGGAAGGGGAAAAACGCGTCAGAGCCGAGCGAGGCGCCAATAGTCTCGTGCCCGATGGTACGCGCCTTGTGAATCGCCAGAAACGACGCGTCGACCCGCGACATCTGGCCGGCGCCGATGCCGATCGTGGCGCCATCGCGCGCGAGCACGATCGCGTTCGATTTGACACTGCTCACCGCGCGCCATGCGAACAAAAGGTCAACGCGCTCGGCCGCCGTGGGGCTCCGTCGCGTTACTACGCGCCACTCGGCATCCTCGAGGATTGTTGGTGCACGTTCCTGAACCAGAATGCCTCCACGGACGCGCTTCATATCGAGCATTCCGGGCTTCCAGGTCGCTGCTCCGGTCAGAATGCGAAGGTTCTTCTTGCGGCCCAGAATTTCGATGGCACCCTCGTCGAACGACGGAGCGGCGATGCACTCGACGAATAGTGTGGCGATGGCCTCCGCGGCAGCGACGTCTACGGGCGTGGTAAACGCGATCACGGACCCAAACGCCGAGACTGGGTCGCAGGCGAGCGCTTTACGGTACGCATCGAGCGCGGAGTCCCCGATAGCCAGTCCGCAGGGCGTGGTGTGCTTGATGATTGCGCACGCGGGCATGCTGCTGAACGGGTCGGTGGCGTGGAGCGCGCCCTCGAGGTCGAGCAGGTTATTGAACGAGAGTTCCTTGCCGCCGAGTTGCTGCAATCCTGCCAGCCCTTCACCGGCGCGTTCCACGTAGAATGCCGCTTGTTGTCCCGGGTTTTCGCCGTAGCGGAGTGCCTGGTGCCGTTCGAGGGCTACGGTGATTTCGGCTGGAAAGCGTTCACCGCGTTGAGCTGCGAACCAGTTGGAGATGGCGCCATCATACGACGCCGTGTGTGCGTACACCTTCTCTGCGAGGAGTCGACGCAGGTCAAGGTCGTCGTCGTGCGCTTCGAGCGACGCGGCGACGCGTTCATAATCTGCCGGATCCACAATAACCCACACCGCGGCAAAGTTTTTTGCGGCGGAGCGGAGCATGGATGGGCCACCGATGTCGATCTGTTCGATGACATCGTCTGGGGCGGCATCGAGCTTTTCGGCGGTCTTGCGGAACGGATACAGATTAACGCACACGAGATCGATGGGGGCGATATCGTGTTCCGCAATCGCGCTCATGTGATCGGGAAGATCGCGCCGGGCAAGCAGTCCTCCGTGGACTGCCGGGTGCAGCGTTTTGACTCGCCCGTCCAACATTTCGGGAAAGTGTGTGAGATCTGCGACATCGCGGACGGTGTGGCCGGCGGCCCGCAGTGCACGCGCGGTGCCTCCGGTTGACAGGAGGTCGTAGCCGAGGGCCACGAGTCGGGTCGCGAAGTCGTTGAGACCTGATTTATCTGAAACGGAGAGGAGAGCCTGGGGCATCGGTGGTGTGTATCGTGAGCGCCGCAGTGGTTTTGGTGCGGCAGAGGAATGAGAGAATTGGATTCGATCGGTGAGAACGTGGTGCAGGTGCAGATGGGATTCGGCAGTATCGTTTTACTGGGGGGGCGCCCCGTTGGTGGTGTCGATCAAAACTTGCGAGGCCGCCTCGAGCGCCGCTTCCAGCGCAGCGTCCATCGACCAACCCGTTACTCGGCCGTCGTCCTTCAGGCGAACCTCGCCTGCGGCCACGGCCGACACAACCCGCGGGAACAACCGATGCTCAATTGCAAGCACACGGCTCGCCACGCTCTCGGCTGTCTCTGCAGCGCCCACAGCAATCGGCCACTGTGCGATAATCGGCCCGTGATCATAGACCGCGTCCACAAAGTGCACCGTGGCCCCGGTGACGCGCACGCCGCGCGCAACCGCGGCCTCGTGCACATGGCGGCCGTACATTCCGGGTCCGCCGAACGCCGGCAGCAGCGAAGGGTGCACATTCACAAGGCCTCTCCCACCGGAAAATCGCTCCACGACGGCGTCCGGCACCTTGCGCAGGTACCCGGCCAGTACGACCAAATCGATGCGGTGCGCGCCCAGAATTGCGTCGAGCCCGGTGGTGCGCTCCTCAACATTGAGCGAGAGCGCCTCGATGCCCCAGGCGCGGGCCCTGGCCAGCGCGCCGGCGGTAGCGCGGTCGGAGAGCACGAGCGCAATGTGGGCCGGGCTCGCACTCCCGAGTGCAGATAAGTGAGAGTGCACCGCCGCCAGATTGCTTCCTCCGCCAGACGCCAGCACCGCAATGCGAGTAGTCATCGCGCGGATGTTAGTGTCACGTGCCGCGCGGGGTAAGGATCGGCTGACACGCACGACATGCGGTCAACGAATGGAGCAAGCCGCCGATCTATCTGGACAATGCGGCGACGAGCCAGAGGCCGCCGTGGATCACTCCCAGGCAGCGGTCAACCGGCGAGAAAGTGTTCGACGGCCACGGCAAGATTGGGCGCGACGTACGCGTTCGCTCGAGCCCAGAGGAAATCCTCTTCCGGAGTGTTGGGTCCGGGCACGAGCACGCCAAACCCCGCGAATGCGAACGCCGGTTCGACGTCGCGGCGCCGGTCGCCCACAAAGAGGGAATTGGAAAGATCGAGCGCAAACAGGCGGGCGGCCTCCAGGTGCATGCCCGTGCCCGGCTTGCGGCAGTCACACGCCGCACCAAAGTCCGGATGATGGGGACAATGCAACGACGCGTCGATCACTGCTCCCTCATTGAGCAGCAGCTCTTCAGTGCGGGCGCGTGTTTCCTGATACTGCGCCTCGGTAATGAGTCCCCGGGCGATCCCGCTCTGATTCGTGACGATGATCGTCGCGACACCTGCTTTGTTAAGCGACACCACGGCCTGAGCAGCGCCAGGCAGCAAACGAATACGTGTCGCGTCCGCAGCATAATGTTCGTCCTCGATCAGCGTTCCATCGCGGTCAATCAGCGCGGCTCGGCGTCCTCCAGCCATCGTCACGAGGCTCCCACGCCCCCAAGGGCCTGCTGCACGCTCATGACAAGTTCGGCGTCGTCGCGTGGCAACACAGATCGAAGATCCAACAGGAGTTGATCCTTTTCGATGCGACCGATCACCGGAACGCGGGCCTCGCGCAGTCGCTGCTCAATGGCGCGCGCATCACCGCGGATCGCCAGCGCGTGCGATGGAATGCGTGACGATGGATACGCGCCACCACCAACGGTCGCCTCGGTGTTCACGACTTCTGCACTCATCTGTCCATCATTCAGCTGTCCATCGTTCAGCTGCTCAGCGATGCGCGCGGCACGCGCGCGTACACTCTCTGCGGGCGTTGCGATCATCGACAACACGGGCACCTCCCGCATGGCGGTGTCAGCGTCGCGGTACAGCTGGAGCGTAGCTCCCAGAGCGGCGACGGTGAGTTTGTCGACGCGGAGCGCTCGCGTGAGAGGGTTTTTGCGGCAGCGGGCCACCAGTTCGCGGGAACCGAGCACGATCCCTGCCTGCGGACCGCCTAACAACTTGTCACCGCTCATCACAACAAGCGACGCGCCCGCGTTCACGGCATCACCCGCTGTCGGTTCGCCATGTAATCCCGCCGAGTCAAGTGAAATAAGCAGGCCGCTTCCAAAGTCGTGGATCAGCGCGATGCCTGCTTCACGTGCCACGGGCACCAGCTCCTCGACCGTAGCTTCGGCCACAAACCCCGACACCTCAAAATTGGATCGGTGCACTTTGACAATCGCGCCGGAGCGATCGGTCAGTGCCTCGGAGTAATCACGCGCATAGGTCCGATTGGTGGTGCCGACCTCGCACAGTGCGGCACCCGATTGCGCCATGATGTCCGGGACACGAAAACTCCCACCAATCTCAATCAGTTCGCCGCGGGAAATAATCGCATCGCGGCCGTTGGCCGTGGTATTCAGCGCGAGCACCAGAGCGGCCGCACAGTTGTTGACGATCAGGGCGTCCTCTGCACCGGTGAGCTCCGTCAGCAGGTCAACGCAATGCACGTAGCGCGATCCGCGCGCGCCAGTGGACAGGTCGTACTCGAGATTGGAGTTGCCTGCGGCCGTATCGGCGATCGCCGCGATTGCGCTCGCGTGAAGAGGGGCGCGTCCCAGATTGGTATGGAGGATCACGCCGGTCGCGTTGATCACATGGCGCAGACTGAGCTGCGCCGCCTGCTGAATGCGTTCGTCGATCTTTGCCACCCACTCGCTCTCGCTCGCAAGGGCTGGAATTGTCGTCGCGCGAATGTCGCCGAGCACGCTGCGAATGGCTGCCAACACAACAGTGCGCGGGTTGCGGGCCAGCACCGGCTCGAGTTCTGTGTAGCCCAGAACTACATGAACGGCCGGGAGTCCACTGCGCGGGTCACTCTTCACGGCGTGCCGGTTCTCTCGTTATGCGGTCGACGCGCGGCGCAATCTGCGGCGCCGGAGCACGCGTTCCGATGGATCGCTCAGCTGTTCGTGCCCCGGTGGTGTCGGTAGTGTCGGTGCGGGCAGGGGCGCGCCCGGTGGTATCAGCCGGTCGACGTGGTCGCGGCGTCGTAAATAATCGCTGCGATGAGCGGGTGTGCTTGAGGATGCTCACCACGTCGGTCGCACGCACCACAAAGCGCGTGTTGGCAGCAAGGACTTCGCCCAGTGTCAGCACCACTTCGTTGTCTGGTGGGGAGATCGGTGGCTTTGGTAGCGTGAAAACTGTCGTGTCGGCGCCCGTGGTGTCCACCGGTGTCGCGGGAGTCGGCACAGCCCGCGGTGCAACCGGCAGAGGTCGCGCTGAATCC
>JBGTBX010000469.1:0-2973 GCA_041749115.1 Gemmatimonadaceae bacterium | reverse complement strand
CCGTTTCCCTCGATCGCCCGCGCGACCCGGCCGAAATCCGGCACACGCCGCAGTTCGGCAACATTCACAAGGAGATTTGGCAGAGCCTGAAAAAGGAAGTCCTCAAGGCCTATGCTGAGGAGGACAGGGCGTGAGCCATGGCGGCATTCTTCTCCTCCGCATTCTCGCGGGCGTTGCAGCGCTCGTCCTTTGGCACCTGTTGACAACAGTCCCTGCGCCCGAAGAACCGCTTTTCGACCCGTTTTTCTTTTCCACTCCCATCGAAGTGGTCGGCAGGACGCTGAAGGATATTGCGACTGCCACGATGTGGTACGACCTGTATATCACCCTGCTCGAGACGGCGCTGGCATTCGTGATCGGCGCGGCAAGCGGCATTGTGCTCGGCTTCTGGTTTGCAAGGCGCGCATTGCTCGCGGCGGTGTTCGACCCCTATGTGCAAGCTGCCAATGCGCTGCCGCGTGTCGTGCTTGCCCCCATTTTCGCCCTCTGGTTCGGACTTGGCATCTGGTCGAAAGTGGCGCTGGGCGTTTCGCTCGTCTTTTTCATTGTCTTCTTCAACGTCTATCAGGGTGTGAAGGAGGTCAGTCCAACCGTGCTCGCCAACGCGCGAATGATCGGCATGAACGACCGTCAACTGCTTCGTCATGTCTATCTGCCGTCCGCATTGTCGTGGATGTTTTCTTCGCTGCACACCTCGGTTGGCTTCGCGCTGATCGGCGCGGTGGTTGGCGAATATCTGGGGTCGGCAGCCGGCCTTGGATACCGGATTGCCCAAGCGGAAGGCGTTTTCGATGTGACCGGGGTCTTTTCCGGCATGCTTATTTTGATGATCTTCGTCGTCATCATCGACGGTTTTGTCACCCTTGCCGAAAGGAGGCTTCTCGTCTGGCGACCGGCGCCAGCAATTACCGGAACAATACAAGGCTAGTCAGGAAAACAGGAGCAAGCAGCATGAACATTTTAAGCAAATTGATGATCGCAACCGCATTGTTCGCGGTGGCGTTGCCGCCCGCGAGTTGGGCGGAGCCTGAAAAGAAGGATGTCATTCTCGGCGTCGGGGGAAAATCGGCGCTTTACTATCTGCCGCTCACGATAACCGAGAAGAAGGGGTTCTTCCAGGAAGAAGGGCTCAATGTCACCATCCAGGATTTCCAAGGCGGCTCGAAGAGCCTTCAGGCCCTTGTCGGCGGCTCGGTGGATGTCGTTACCGGCGCCTATGAGCACACCATCCGCATGCAAGCCAAAGGCAAGGACGTCGTAGCCGTGATCGAACTTGGCCGGTTTCCCGGCATTGTGGTCGCGGTTCGCAAGGACCTGGCGGACAAGGTCAATTCGGTTGCGGACCTCAAGGGCATGAAGATCGGCGTCACCGCGCCGGGATCATCGACAAACAACATCGTCAATTTCGCGTTGAGCAAGGCAGGACTGTCGTCGCGCGATGTATCGTTCATCGGCGTGGGCGCCGGTCCCACCGCTGTTGCGGCAATGGAAAATGGCGAGATCGATGCCATTTCCAACATCGATCCGGTGATATCCATGATCGACAAGAAGGTCGGCTTGAAGGTAATCGTCGATACGCGCACCGAAAAGGACACGATCGACCTTTTCGGCTCGCCGTCGCCGGCCGCCGTGCTCTACACGAATGCAGAGTTCATCGAAGAGAATCCGCAAACGGTACAAGCGCTCGTCAACGCTTTCCACAAGGGTTTGAAGTGGCTCGACCAAGCCTCGCCGGAAGAGATCACGGAGTTGATGCCGGAAGAGTATTATCTCGGTGACAAAGACATGTACACGCGGGCGGTGAAAGGCTCGCTCGGGGCTTATTCGCGCACCGGCAAAATCACCGAGGAAGGCATGAAAGGAGCAACGCAGCTTCTGTCATTCGATGCCGATCTCGATCTCAAGAGCATTGATTTGTCGAAAACCTTTGACAGCCGATTTGTCGACAAGGCCGAAACGGCCAACTGACGGGCCATGCGGGTTCGGGTTCGCCGGGTGCCTCGCCTGGCGAACCAATCCAGTGCAAATTATCCCTCAACACCTGCTGGCATGGCAGCCCAGGTAGAATTGCTCACCGGAGGTTTCGTAAAAACGCGGAGCACCGGCCACTTGTCATGTGGTGTGCAGGTCACCGGTAAAAGTGGATATCCCGCAGGGGATCGGATCACTGGCAAAAACCCACTCGCTGCTGACCGGCGGGAACTGGGACGGAATGACTGTCGACCATCTCGTGCGCACGCATCTTGAGGCTTACGCCGACGAGTTCGACAGCCGCGTTGCCATAGGCGGACCGGAGATGAAACTGCCGAAGCGCAATCGGTCTCCATGGCGTTGCATGAACTAGCAACCAATGCCACGAAATATGGAGCGCTGAAGCACCACGATGGCCGCTTGTTAATCAAATGGAACAAAGTCGGTCGTGAGGGCTATGCGTTGGAAGGGCTCGAGGGAATCTCGGAGCCGGAGAAAGCCGGGTTTGGTTCGATGATCTTGACGAGAATCCTGCCAAGTCAACTGGGAGGAGAAGCGATTCGAGAATTTACCCCGACAAGCCACACCTGGCGGTCAAAAAACGCCGCACCAGGTAGATGATCGATCAGGCTATGCGCAGTTCCTCCAGCACGAAGGCCAGTACCATGTGTGGCATGACGGGCTTTTGAAGGCCAGATCAACCGCCTCAAGACGCTCAAGCGCTCGATGTACGGTCGGGCAGGCCCTGAGTTGCTGAGGGCACGAATGCTGCCACCGCTTCACACAAAGTGAGGAAGAACCGTTAATCAGGTTCTTCTTCAATCGACTACCTTGCTTTCGTCTTGCAGGGTCCCAAAAAATGATCGTGCAAACACCCGTATTATGTGCAAACATATTGCGTGGCTGCGGGCCGGCCGATTTTGCAAGCACAAAAACTCAGGGTTGAGACAGGGAGAAGGAAGTGAAAATCTTCAAGACGAATGGCGACCGTGTCCCGGATTT
>JBGTBX010000468.1:0-2191 GCA_041749115.1 Gemmatimonadaceae bacterium | reverse complement strand
CCTGATCCGTAGGCTCTTGTGGTGTCTGCGGTATGCTCACTACGCTATTCTACGCGCCGCGTGGAATCCCGCTCAAACTAGGGCAACAGGAGTCGATGACCTGAAACAGAAGAGCCCCCTCCGGTACGTAACAGCTCTGGTCGGCATTGCAGCAATCGCGCTTTGCAGCGCAGGCTGCCTCAGCCGCGCCGGCGGCGAGCCCTTCAAAGGCGAGCCGGTTCTCACGAAACAGGCACTTACCACGCTCGCCGCTCAATCGCTCGGTTCGTCTGGAGTACCCGAGCCCCCGCTAGCCCGCGAAGCTACGCGAGCGATGCGCAAGGAATACCTTGCCGCCGCTGAGGAAGCTCTCACGAACCTGGCGAAGCTGCCCAAGGCTCCTCCGGAAAAACGCGCGCCGTCCAGCAAGCTTCTGCTTGAAGACCAGAGCGCGCAGATCCTGCAAATTTCGAAGCTCCTCGCTGTCGAACTCGCTGATGCGATCGACCGCGCAGATCCTCAGCGTGCCGACGACACGCTGCGGCTCGCAGTGGCCTACGCCGACTCGGTCGCCACGCGCTCCGTGCCGGACTGGACCGCCTCGGGCGCAGTCGCCGACACGCTCGCATTGGGGATCAAATCGGTCGCCGGTCAACTCGACGAGGAAATGGTCGAACGCCTAACTCGCGCTCTCTCCGACCTTGAAACGCGGCCACCTCAGCCCGAGTCAGTGCTCGCGGCTGACTCGAGACGTATCCTCAGTTGGTTTGATTCTGTCAAAGCCAATCCTGAGCCGGTACCGGTCGAGAGCGTACCGCTCATCGCCGGCGTGGATCCGGAAGCACGCTCTCGGCCATCGGACGAGTTCACGGAAACTGTCAAGAAGCTGGCGCCCTTGGGCAAAGTCCCTCACGCGGCGCTGGTCGTTGAATGCGGCATGGCGACTCAATTGGCAGCTGCGTATCTTGTTGACCCTCGAGGACCGTTGCCGGCCATCGACGGATCGCGCAACCCCATCGCGGCGTTCATCTTCTCGATCTTAACGCCTACCGTTTCAGCTGCACCCGATTTGGTTGCTCTCAGGCAGGAGAACCTGCGCTTGGTAGCCTTGACCTTAAAGATCGCGATCACAGAACCGCCGGTCGACATTGCCTCGTTGGGCGAAACGGCAGTCAGCCCGGTTTCAGGAATGCCTTTCGAATACGTGCCAACAGAACTCAGTTTTGACCTTGTCCGCCCCCGCGCGAAAGTTGGCAACAAGCCTTGATCGCATACATTACGGGAACGGTGATCGAATTGGACGACGGCAGCGTAGTGGTCGCCGCATCGGACATCGGCTACCGCATTGCGGCCACCCACCGAACGCTTTCAGGTTTGGCTGTCGGCGGGAAGGCGACGCTTTCGCTGAAGCAGATTGTTCGCGAAAACGAGATTGCGCTTTACGGATTCGATGGACCAGCAGAGAGGCGACTTTTCGAACTACTGATTACCGCCAGCGGCCTGGGGCCCAAGCTTGCGCTGTCTCTTCTCGATGACGTTGGAGAGGATGCTGTGGTTGAGGCGATCTTGGCTGCGGACGCAAAGTCGCTAACGCGAGCGGCCGGAATCGGCCAAAAGCTCGCCCAGAAGATTTGCCTTGAACTCGCTGACAAGGTGCGGGAAGAATCGCTCCTCGGCAAAGTTGCCACAGGTGGAAAGCGGAGCGGCCTCGGCGACGTCATAGAAGCGCTTGTTGCGCTTGGCCTCCGTCGTTCCGACGCGGAGAGGGCGGCGACGCTTGCCAAGGAAGAGGTGGGTGAAGCCGTTCCGCAAAAGCTCATCCCAATTGCTCTAAAATACGCATCGAGCAATACCAATGGATGAATTCGAGCGATTAGTGGATGCCGCGCCGCACGTCGAAGACGCGGATTTCGAACCGGCACTAAGACCACGATCGCTGGATGAGTTTATCGGGCAAGACCGAATTTGCGAAAACCTACGCATTTTTATCGCGGCGGCGAAAAAGCGCAACGAATCATTAGACCATGTATTGCTCAAGGGTCCACCCGGCCTCGGAAAAACCACACTCGGCTTTATCATCGCCAACGAAATGGACGCGAATATCCGGATCACCAGTGGGCCGGCAATTGAAAAGCAAGGCGACCTTGCGGCGATATTAACGAATATCGAAGAAAACGCGGTTTTGTTTATCGACGAGATTCACCGGCTATCG
>JBGTBX010000467.1:0-8967 GCA_041749115.1 Gemmatimonadaceae bacterium | reverse complement strand
CGCCAGCGCCAGCCCCGCCACGAGCGACGCGCGGTTCGCACTCGGCGCCACGGTTGGCAGTCGGACGGATCGATTGGTTGATGCCGAAAGTGTCATGGACGAATCCGACCACAACGGCGCTTCCGCCGTGTGCTTCGTGTCGATCGCCGCAGCGGTATGAACGAGTGTATCCATGCCGTAGAGCACGCCCACCGTTATCGCTTCGCGATTACTCCACGTGCCAGTGAGTATCTGGGGTACAAGTGTACCTCCCGAGTCGATCGCAAACGGCAAAATCTTCTCGACGAAATTATTCGCGCGAAACCGAACCTCGGCCACGAGACGACGCGAAGCTGTCGGACGCGCGAGGGCCAGGTAAGCTACGGTGGTGTCCCGGCCCCACGTAAATACCGCGACTTCCGAGAGTTGCAACGCTTTCTGCACCCGAGCCATGCGGGTCAACAGCATCGGAGGAGCGTTCCGGTTACTCACATGCGAACCGGTCGAATCACGTAGTAAAATGACTTCGACTTGAAAACGCGTCTGACACTTGCAGCGGATGAGCGAATCGTTCATTGCCCGTACGGCAACCAGCAGGCGCGACTCGGAGAGCTCAGGTTGCTGCAGTGGTGACACCAATTCAGAGGAATAGTACTCCACCATCGCTCTGACGCGCCCAGCGAGATTGCGGGCGCCGATGATTGAAATGTTATCACGCATGCGAGCCTCATCGGTGCGCTGCTGTTCCCACGCCGAGAGCGCCTGACGACTCAACCCGATGACCGAGATCAGGGCGACGGCCGCTATGGCCAGCAGCACAACTCCCGGCGAGAAACGCCGAAAAGGGCGCAACGCGATCAGCAATGCCTCACGATGGGGAATATCGATGCGAGTTGGTTAGCAGCGCGACACGACACACGTGTTTGTGAAAGAAAGTTGTCAATCTCCGGCCAAACAAGTGGACCAAGACTGTGGCCGTAGCCTTCGAACAGGCGGAAGACGAACGGGCGACTGTTCGCTGACGCCACTGCCAATTGCGCTGCGACTGTACGTGACGGGATTGAATTATCGTCTGCTCCGAGTAGCCAAAGCATGGGCGTCTGAATTTGGCTGAGTGCAAAAGCGGGATCGTACCCTTCAACACCAGTGAATCGATCGACAGCGGCATACGCCGAATCAAGCGTGCCGGCGCCGGTTTCGGCGATACGGGAATAGGCATTTTCACGTCCTACACTAACCGTCGGACCGGAGAACAGGATAGCGAACGCTGCGCGTGGAAGTGAGGGAAGCGCTTCAGCGATCACCCATCCAGCCTGACTCGCTCCGAAGAATCCACAGCGACTTTGCTCGATTCCCGGTGCATTGCAGGCTGTGGCAAAGGCGGCCGCTGCATCGCGCGCGAGCTGCGGAATCATCGTGGTCGAATTAATCGGGCCCACACCGCTGTATACACCCTCAGACGCCCCGACACCACGCTTGTCATAGCGAAGGATCGCGATACCACGCGAGAGAAACCGCGGGACGATGTCGAGCATTTCATCGCGCGTTGTACGGCCGGATCCGTGAACCAGAACGACCACGGGGAATGGCCCGCGGCCACTCGGCATGTCCATTGTGTACGCCAGACTGGCGAAGTCGCTTGTGAACGTTCCGGTGCGTGATTCGGGGTACGTCGGCTGCGCATCGCAGCCGGTAGCACTGACAAATGCCAGGGCCGAGGCGGCGGGAACTAACCGTCGAGAGAAAAACGAGGGGCGCATGTGCGGGGATGAGCGAGGGACACTCAATGCTTTCCCGGGCCGCATCTCACCGGAAGCGCCGACTCCGAATTGTCATGTCAGAGATTGATGAATCGAGCCGCGGGTCGTCGCGGCCCACCCGCCGGTCCAGCCACGGCCTTCCGTTCCAACGGCCAACCGATCTGTGCGACGGCGTTGCGAAGCCAGAGCGTGTTTGAAGCATCGGAGGCCTGTAGTGTGTTAATCAACGCGGAGTCCGGTGCGGAACCGGCACGAAACGCTGCCGCGAATTGTTCCCGACCGGCCTGATCCTCGGCGACTCAACGGAGCAGTTCAACTCGCAGCGAATCGGTCCATGGCAGCTGGCTCCGCCGCCGATCGGTTGAACTGCAGGAGATGAGGCAGCACACGAGTATGAAGTAACATGGGCGCAGCATTGGATGCCCTGATCCAGAGGTACCGGCGGGCCGCCCGGCTTGAATGATACAGGGGGGATGCCACTCCGCCTCCTCGTTGTGCCCAGCGAACGCGGCAGTGCACCACCGGCTGGCTCCCCTTTCGGCATCACCGCCGGCTTGCTCCTTAACTCAGCTCCTCAGCGTCGACGCCCATATGTGAAGAGCGCCAAAGAGCACAGAGGCGCCGAACATCCATCGCGAGTCCAATACATAGGCTGACAAAATCAATAGGGCGATCGGCGCAAACGCCAAAGGTGAAGGAATACCGAGCAGCGGAGCACTCAGAAGATCGGGTGTGCCTCCACCAAGGAAAAAGCGTGTCCACGCTGCGTAGTAGATAAGCAAGGCGAGCGTCATGCCCGCAATCGCGAACCTGGAGTACCGTTTCTTCAGGTGTAGTGCGCAGAAAAAGGGCAACGCCAGCGTCGCAACCCGGGCAACGTTCTCAGCGAGTGTGAGGACAAGGGGAAGGGTAGCTGCCGTGCCAGGAGCAGGCGCTGGAAGCAACATCCAGGCGACGTTTGGAAGCATCAGGAGCGCGGGAATGATCGCGCCCGATTTGACTGCGAGTCTCACGTACATTGGTTCAGCTGCTATGCTGCTTGCTACAGCGACGCTGGCGTGCTGGGTGCCCGCGCGACGCGCCTCCCATGTTGATCCCATGGTTGCGTTGCGGGAGGAGTGACACCAGGACCGCGCCTGCGCGCGAACAGTTTACTTGGCGACACCGGATACCAGTATCGGTGGCGCGTTGCACCGCGATCATCGCGACGGCTGTGAGACCAGTACACGCATCGGAACGGTACTCGCGGCAAGAACTCGAAGTTCTGCCGACGGGCGGGACATGTCCACGCGTACGTACTCGGGTGACGCAAATATTGATTCGAAAATCGCCTCCCGATTCAGATACGCCGCAGAATCGGAGTATTCGGTCATCAGCATCACGTCCCATCCACGGGCAGAGTCGGGCGGCGCAACCAGTGCACGATACGAGCGGACGGCGCCGCCGGCGCGGGCGAGTCGTCGAGCGTTACTCCAGTTCGTCTCAATGTTTCGAAGATATTCCGTTTGCGCACCCGGCAACGTGCGTACGAGATCGACAGCCCAGATGGAACTGACCGTTCCTGACTCAACCGCACCCGGCGGCTGCCCGGCGGGGCGGCAACCGGTAATCATCGCGATGACGCCCATGGTACTCAGGGAAAGAAGTGTGCGCATTTGAGCGGTGCTCCGTTTCATGGTGTATTGTTTAACAATCCGTATCAGTCGGCGTGGGTTGCACAAATGTCCACCGACACGTGTAGCGCGTCCGAAGCGATGCACGGTGGCAGCTGATCGAGAGCAGAGGAGGCGCGCTGCGCATGCGAATATTCCGGAAAGATGGACAGATTGACAACGCGACCAAGTCAGACACAGACTGTCGGAGCCGGGTTTCCCGTGTCGGTGGTCCAACGTTGAAAGGCACTGCGCCGCACAAGCGAAACGGGCGGGGCACTACCGAGTCGTGCGTCCAAGTAAGACGGAATCCAGAACGCGGAGATATTCGCTCAAGGGCGGCAGGCCCATGGTTGCGCGCTTCGCGTCGAGATTCGCCGAGTCCGCGACGGGGCTGAGCACGATGCGTCCGTCGGTGATGTTCGCCTGCGTGCCGTAAGGTTGTGGCTCGCCGCGTGCGACTGCCACGCGGTCTGTGAGCAACGCCAGGCTCTGGCCTTCGGCCTGGCCACGCGCGAACGCTGCGGTAAGCGCCACCAGCATTTCTGCCTGAAACGTGGTGTCCTGATCCGCATGCTGGACGATGAGGAACGCGGCACTGGCACCATCTGCTCCAACAACATCCCGATCCGGCCAGCCGTGCTCTGCGACGGCGTTGCGAAGCCAGAGCGTGTTTGAGGAATCGGAGGCGTGGAGTGCGCTAATCAACGCGGAGTCGGGAGCGGTACCGGCGCGAAACGCTGCGGCGAATTGTTCCCGGCCGACCTGATCCTCGGCGACTCGACGGAGCAGCTCAACCCGGAGCGAATCGGTCCACGGCAGCTGGCTTGGGCGCCGATCTGTTGAGCTGCAGGAGATGACGCAGAGCAGGACGATGAGATGTTGTGGGCGCAGCATGGGATGGATCATTTACGCCTCGCGAAGATTTGCATCTGGAATACGACGCGAAAGCCATAGCAGGTACGCGCCGACGACAACATCAACCACAAAGCAGAAAACGGGATACCAGGCGGGAACGCCGGTGTTTGTGATGAACTGACTATTCACCAGATCCCACACCCCATGCAGCAGCCAGAATCCTCCGACCACTACGGCCGACCGGCGCACGCTGACAAAGGCGAAGAGAAGTCCGGCGACCACAAACGGCAGTCCGTAGACCATCTCCGTGACGGCCACGGCCGGTTCACCTGCCTGTAGAGCGAAGTTCGCGTAGAGGCCCGGAAGAACGAGCAGGCCCAACGCATACAGCCAACGTTCTCCGCGAATAAGTCGGGCAATTACGATCGTGAGAACACCTACCGCCGCACCGACGAGAGCCGCAATCACAATGTTTCTCCGCTGTTAAAGATGCAGAACTGGAATTATTCAGAAAGTGATAAGCTGGTTACGTTGGCTGCGGCGAGCAGGCCGTACACGGCAGCGACCGCGAGGTAGAGGGGGAGCAGCGCCAGACCTACACAGCGACCCGCACCCGTTGAGTCGTTCTATCCCGTTTCAGCAGTGCCAACCGATTACGAAACGTGTTCACAGACTCCACATTGGCCTCGTTCTGGGACGATCGTGAACACCAGGCAAGCGGCGTCAATCTAAAAATGGGACATCACATGATAAACCGATCGGCCGACGCGGCTTTGCCCGCGTCGCAGGATTCGTCGAATCCGGGCGCAAAAACGCCGGCACACGACCAATCCAGCCACCTCGCCGCTCGCATCGGATTCTGGCTCGGCCCGCTGGCGTTGCTGGCCTGCCTGTTCACCTCGCCGCCAGCGGGCATGCCCCCCGCGGCCTGGTCGGTCGTCGGCATGACGCTGCTGATTTCCATCTGGTGGGCCACCGAAGCCATTCCCATTCCCATAACCTCGCTGCTGCCGATTCTGCTGATTCCCGCACTGGGCATCGACGAGATCGCCGCCGCGACCGGTCCCTACGCCAATCCGATCATCTATCTCTTTCTCGGCGGCTTCCTGCTCGGTCTGGCGATGGAGCGCTGGAACCTTCATAAGCGTCTGGCGCTCAATACACTCCGAGTCGTTGGCAGTCGGCCGTCGTTCCAGATTGCCGGGTTCATGCTCTCCACTGCCTTTCTCAGCATGTGGGTCAGCAACACCGCGACCGCGATCATGATGTTGCCGATCGGCATGTCGGTCATCAGCCGGATGGCGCAAGACGGCGATCGTGTGGACGCCAGCGAGCGAGAACGTTTCGCCACCGCGCTATTGTTAGGCATCGCCTACGCCGCCAGCATTGGCGGAGTTGCGACGCTTATCGGCACGCCGCCCAACGCACTTCTCGCCGGGTTTCTACAGGCGACCTATCAGGTGCAGATCGGATTCGGCCAATGGATGCTGCTTGGCGTGCCAGTGGCCGTGTCGATGCTGCTGTTCACCTGGTGGTGGCTGACACGGCACGAGTTCAAGTTCAAGAGCGAGAACAGCCATGAAGTCATTTGTGCCGAACTGGCGTCGCTCGGCGCATGGTCCAAAGGCGAAAAGCTGGTAAGCGTGATCTTCACGCTCACCGCGCTCGCCTGGATCTTCCAGCCCGTGATCAAGGGCTACCTGCCCAGTGCCAACGACACCAGCATTGCTATGGCAGGGGCGTTCGCCCTCTTTCTGGTGCCTGTCGATGCGAAGCAGCGGCAATTCCTGCTGCGATGGGAAGACGCCATTAAGCTGCCCTGGGGCGTGCTGCTGCTGTTTGGCGGTGGATTGTCGATGGCTGCCGTGATTGGCTCGACTGGTCTGGCGGCGTGGATTGCGGAGGCCGTCGGGTCGATTGGATCGCTGCCGCTTATTGCGATGATCGCGCTGGTGGTGCTCGTCGTGACATTCCTCACCGAGGTCACATCCAACACTGCGACCGCGGCGGCCTTCCTGCCATTGCTCGGAGCGGTGGCTGTCGCGCAAGGTTTCCCGCCAGAGTTGATCGCCATTCCGGCGGCCATCGCGGCGAGTTGTGCATTCATGTTGCCGGTCGCGACGCCGCCTAACGCGATCGTGTTCGGCACCGGCTGGGTGACGATTCGGTCGATGATGCGCAGCGGGTTTGCCCTCAACATTGCCGGTATCGTGCTGGTCACACTGTTGACCTACTCACTCGCCGCTGTCATCTGGAAGCATTGAGCAAGAAGCCGAGCAACCCCCGCCTCCCTCATGCGTTTGGCATGGTGCCTTCCCGAGACTGACGCTTGCCGTCGAACCGGATAGTGCGAACGCAGCGAACGTATAACAGCTCGGCTGTAAACTGCAATCCCGGATTATACCGCGCGTTTACGGGATCGTGATGCGGCGCCTTTCACGTGGTCAACATAGCTGCGAAGCACCGCATTAATCTGCGATTGATAGCGTGGGCCAGTCGCGCGAAAAAACTCCAGGATGTCTCGATCAACTCGAATCGAGATCGCTTGCTTCTCGACGGGTATGACAACCCGTGCCTTCTCCCACAGAGCGTCTGGAACATCACGCAACTCGGGTGGTGATGAGCGATCAATCTCTGCCTCCGTGACGTGCCGGAGACGCGATACGTCAGCGCGACCCTTTGTCGGGGTCTTCTTGCGGGCGGATGGCTTCAAGGGTTTCGGCATAACGACGGCGCTCCTTCCGTTTACTGAGACGGGCACTAATGATCCGGCGAACCACACTTCCGCTTGGTTCAACACGGTCCGTGTAGATGATAGTGAGCGGGATCCCATCAGCCAGTCCAAGTGCGATCACGCGCGGTTCACCATAGTCGCGACGTGTATCATCGAACTCCACATAGGTGGACGCAAACACCTGCGTGGCGAACTCAAAATCGAATCCACGTAGCGCGAGATTTCGCGAACTCTTGGCCTCATCCCACTCAAGGGTCACCGAATAAAATACTATTGTATATACAACTGCGCAAGGCTAAACGACTTCAGCCACGCAGGTCCAATTTGCTTCACGGCAGTGGTCGACCGACAACGGCCGTGCCCCCTCGGTCGTAGTAACTTGCACATCCGCATCATCCCCAGGAGTCCCCATGTACCGTTCGCGCCTGTTGGCCACCCTGCTCGCTGTCTCATCGCTCGCCGCCTGCGCCCGTACGGCCACGGTCGCGTCGTCGCCGAGCACGGCTCAAAATCCGGCCGCCGGCTGGTGGCAGCATGTGCAGGTCCTCGCCGATGATTCGCTCAAGGGGCGCGACACGGGGAGCCCGGGCCACGAGAGTGCCTCGCGGTACATCGCCGAGCAGTTCAGGATCGCGGGGCTCACGCCGGGGGGGACCGACGGCTGGTACCAGCGGGTCAGTTTCGTGAGCGTCCGCCTCGACGAGGGCAACAGCACGCTGTCGCTTAACGAAGGGGGTTCCTGGTCGCCGCTCGTGGTCGGCCGCGATGTTCGCATCACGCCGCGGCTTTCCACCGGTAACGTCGAGGGCGCACTGGTTTTTGCCGGCTATGGCTTATCGCTGCCGCAGGCGGGGGTCGATGATCTCAAGGGGTTGGACCTGCGCGGCAAGATTGTGGTGTACCTGAACGCGATTCCCAACGGTCTCTCGGGGCCGTTGCAGGCGCACGGCTCCCGATCGCGCTGGGCGGCGATGCAGCGGGGAGGAGCAGTGGGGGCGATTGCACTCCCTGTGGGCAACGCCACGTTCAACGGCGCGGCGGGTGGTGCCACGGTGGCGCTGGCCGATGTTTCGCTCGACGACGCGGCCGGGCAGCGGATCTTCGCGACCGCGAGCTCTGCGCTCGCTCCGCGATTGTTCGCCGGTAGTCGCATTGTATGGGACAGTGTGCTCGCGATTGCCAAACGCGGGGAGCCGCTGCCTAACGGTGCGCTCGCGGTGTCGTTGCGCGCGACGCTCCCGACCGTGCGTCGCGAGTTCACGTCGCCAAACGTGGTGGGCATCCTCCCGGGCACAGACCCGGTGCTGAAAAACGAGATCGTTGTGGTCTCGGCGCACAGCGACCACGTCGGGACGCGCACGCCGATGACAGCAGGTGGCGACAGCATATTGAATGGAGCGATGGATAATGCCTCCGGCGCGGCAACCCTAATCGAAACCGCGAGGCAGGCGGTCGCGCGCGGCGGTAATAAGCGCACACTGGCCTTCGTCGCCGTCACTGCCGAAGAGAAGGGGCTGCTCGGCTCACGCTACTACGGGGCCCATCCTTCGTTCACCAGCGGGACGATCGTTGCTAATCTGAACACGGACATGTTCCTCCCGCTGATTCCGCTCAAGGGTGTGTTCGCCTACGGCTACGACGAGTCCGATCTGGCCGACGACATCGATGCAGTGGCGAAGGCCCGTGGCGTTGCGGTGTTGCCCGATCCGCAGCCCGAGGAAAACCGGTTCGTGCGCAGTGATCAGTACAGCTTTATTCGGCAGGGTGTTCCGGCGCTTGCCTTCAAGGTGGGGTACGTCCCGGGGACGCCCGAGGAGCAGACGTGGCTGGCGTGGGTGCGCGATCACTATCATCAGGTCAGCGACGACACATCGCAGCCGGTCGATTTTACCGCGGCGGCCGCGTTTAACGCGCTGTATTCAGATCTGGTGTTGCGGCTGGCGAACCGTGCGACCCGACCCAGTTGGCGCGCGAACAGTTTCTT
>JBGTBX010000466.1:0-14349 GCA_041749115.1 Gemmatimonadaceae bacterium | reverse complement strand
CGCAGACACCGTCTTCCCTCCCTCATCACTGTTCGCAGAGCCTACGCCGGATGGCATATCGCCGGGCCGGATACGCACCGTGGGACGTGATGGTTCCGTACTGACCACGATCCCCGGCCCGAATAGATTAACCTGGTACGGCGTCCCGGAACATGTGCGAGTTCTGGAGTGGGGCGGCGAACCCGCGGCGTATGGTACGGACGAGCGACAGGAGATGCAGCTTGTGATCAACCATATGAACGACCTGCTGGGACGACCGCGGGCGTCACTCCCCCAGCGCAAGCAGCCGGTGAATCGCATTCTCACCGACGGCGCGGGATATACCTGGTTGCACCTTTCCATGCCCGGCGTTCGCATTGCCAAAGAGGATCTGCCACGCGAGCCGGATCCCCTGATAGTTAAATGGCGGGAGCCCGACCGCTGGGCGGCAGTGGATAGCGCGGGGGTCGTGCGGTTTGTCGTCTCGCTCCCTCTCAATGCAGCTCTGCTCGATCGGGAAGGAGATCGGCTGCTTGCGACCGTGGCCGACACCAGTGGTATCGAATCCGTCGTGGTGTGGCGTGTACTGCGGGCCAAGGTCGGAGGGACACAATGAAAAGTGTTGGTCTTCGGTGCCACAGGCGCCACCGGACTGCACCTTGTTCAGCTGTCCCTTGACCAGGGGCATGACGTCACGGCTTTCGTGCGTGATCCGGCGCGACTGACCATCACACACACCGCATTAAGCCACGTCGTCGGAGACGTCATGCAGGCGTCCTCTGTCGACGCTGCGATGGGCAAGCACGATGCAGTGCTCTGCGCCCTCGGAACGATGCCCGTGGGAAAGGCCGAACTCCCACGACGCCAGCGAGGTACCCCGGTCTGCTCGGTCGGGACCAAACACATCCTCAAAGCGATGGCCAACTCCGGTTGTCGCCGCATCGTGGTGGCGTCTTCGGTCGCCGTGGGTGACAGCAAACATACCGGTGCTTTCGGTGCAGGTTCAGTCGTGCGCGCGCTGCTACGGGACGTGAACAAAAGAGGGGCCATGTTGGCCCCTCTTTCCGTGCATTCAACTGGGTGGCTATTCGACCGTAACCGACTTCGCCAGATTGCGCGGCTGATCCACGTTGGCGCCGCGCTTGACGGCGATATAATACGCCATCAACTGCAGTGGCACCGACGCCAGAATCGGCATCAACAGATCCATCGTTTCCGGAATCCGGAATTCGTAGTCCAACAGGCCACTTAATGCAGGTTCGTCGCGGCTGGTTATCGCGATTACATTGCCTTTGCGCGCCTTCACGTCCTGCACGTTCGAACAGATCTTCTCGAACACGGCATCGTGCGGCGCCACGAACACCACCGGCATCATTTCATCAATCAGCGCGATGGGACCATGCTTCATCTCTGCCGCGGGATATCCCTCGGCGTGGATATAGCTGATTTCCTTCAGCTTGAGGGCGCCTTCGAGCGCAACCGGGAAATTGTAGCCACGTCCCAGATACAAAAAGTTGCTCGCGCGCTTGTATTCTTCCGCAATGGCATCGATCTCTTCAGCGCGATCCAGGATCTGCTGCACCTGTTGCGGCAATTCCTTCATCGCGGCGATGATATCACGCCCGCGCATCAACGACAGGTCGCGCAATCGCGCGAGCTTGAGTGTGAACAGCAGGAGCGCAGTGACCTGACAGGTGAACGCTTTCGTCGACGCCACTCCGATCTCGGGACCGGCATGAATGTAGATACCACCATCCGCCTCACGAGCGATGGTCGAGCCGACCACGTTCACGATGCCTAACGTGCGAGCGCCACGACGTTTGGCTTCGCGCATCGCCGCCAGCGTATCTGCCGTTTCACCGGACTGCGAGATGACAATGCACAAGGTGCGTTCATCCACAATCGGATTGCGATAGCGGAATTCCGACGCGTACTCCACCTCAACCGGCACGCGTGCCAGCTCTTCGATCAGGTTCTCACCGATCAACGCCGAGTGCCAGCTGGTCCCGCAGGCAGTAATGACGATATTTGTGAACGAAAGCAGCTCTTCGTCCGTCAGGTTTAATCCACCGAGCTTGCTGGTCCCCTCGTCGGGCAGGAGCCGTCCGCGCATCGTTTGTTCGATCGTCTGTGGCTGATCGAAGATTTCCTTCAGCATAAAGTGGGCGAACCCGCCGCGTTCAATCTCGGCGAGATCCCAATCAATGCTCGAAATGTCCTTGTGCAGGAGCGTCGCGTTGAGATCAACAATGCGATACCCGTTGCGGTCCACAACAGCCATCTCGCCATCGTCCAGATACACAACCTGGCGTGTATGCGCGAGAATCGCCGAGACGTCGCTGGCGATGAAATATTCATCCTCGCCGAGCCCGACGAGCAATGGGCTGCCTTTGCGCGCTGCGACGATTTTGTGGGGATCGTGTTCGGACATGACCGCGATACCGTACGTGCCTTCCACCTCTTTCAGCGCAGCAATAACGGCATCCTCAAGGTTGCCGTCGTACAACTCCTGAATCAGGTGCGACAGCACCTCGGTATCGGTATCCGATGTGAACGTATATCCACGCGATACCAGCACCTTCCTGAGCGCGGTCGCATTCTCAATGATGCCGTTGTGCACCACCGCGATGGAGCCGTCCTGACTCATATGCGGATGGGCATTGGTCTGGGTCGGCGGACCGTGGGTCGCCCAACGGGTGTGCGCGATTCCAGTGGTGCCGCTGATCGGCGTTGCGTTAAGCAATGACTCCAGACGAGCAATTTTCCCGGCCTCTTTCACGGTTTCGAGGCCCGTACCGTTCATGACGGCGATGCCTGCCGAGTCGTAGCCCCGATACTCGAGCCGCTTCAGCCCCTCAATGAGCATGGGGGTGGCAACCCGGGGACCGACATATCCAACAATTCCGCACATATTCAGTTTTGACGTGAGTTAAGCGACCAGCGCCTCGAGAGGCGCTCTGCATTGACGAACAAGCTCCTGCGCCGCATCGGCTGTAGGAGCCTCCGCGATAACCCTTACGATGGGCTCCGTGCCCGAAGGCCGGATATGGACCCAGCGGTCGGGCCAAGACAGGCGAAGCCCGTCCTGGCGATCGACCACCACATCCCCACCAGCAAATTCCCGCTCCAGAGAAGCATAAACGACGTCCAACGGCATGTCGGGTCGCGCCAGCTTGTCCTTCACGATGTGATACCTGGGGTACGACTCAACAATCGCAGATAACGTGCCACCCGTTGCATGCAACAACTGCAGGATCATCGCGACCGCAAGCGGGGCGTCTCTGCCCAGATGCAGATCGGGAAGGATCACTCCCCCGTTGCCTTCACCTCCGATCACCGCCCCGACGTCGCGCATCGCGACCGCGACGTTGACCTCGCCAACCGGCGACCGACGCACCTCCGCACCAAATGCCCCCGCCACGTCATCAACGATCCGGGACGTGGATAAGTTCGTGACAACCACACCTTTCTTGTGAGACAGGGCTACGCGGGTGGCCAGCGCCAGGGTCCAATCCTCACCGATCGCCACGCCGCTGTCGGCGACGAGCGCCAAGCGATCCACATCCGGATCGGTCGCAAATCCCACCACCGCATGGCTGCTCCGCACTGCCGCCTCCAGCTCGCCCAGATTTTCGGGCACAGGCTCGGGAGGGCGATGAAAGCGGCCATGGGGTTCCAGATTAATGGCAGTCACCCGACATCCCAGGCGCTCGAGCAGTTCAGGCATGATGGTCACGCCGGCACCGTGGCAGGTGTCGAGAGCAACATTGAACTGACGCGAGCGTATCCCCTCAACGTCGATCATCGGCAGTGCGAGCACCGCTTCGATGTGCCGCTGAATGGCGTCGGCATCGCTGCGCACAACGCCCAGCTTATCCCACGTCGCTCGCGGGATCCCGTTCTCCGCCACATCGCGCATTGCAGCGCCTTCTGCCGCGTCGAGAAACAGTCCGCTCGAGCTGATAAATTTGAGCGCGTTCCACTCCACCGGATTGTGACTGGCGGTAATGCCCAGCCCGCCCGCGGCGTGATGATGTTCAACCGCCAACTGAATGGTTGGCGTCGGCGCCATGCCGATGTCGATGATGTCCGCGCCGACAGACTGCAGCGCAGCAATGACTGCTGAATGAAACATCGGGCCCGACACACGACTGTCGCGACCGACCACGATCGCCCGACTTTCAGATCTGGAAAGCGAAAAAGCACCAAAGGCGGCCGCGTATCGGCAGGCAACTTCGGGAGTGAGCGCTTCACCCACCCGTCCGCGTACCCCTGATACGCTGACCATCAAACCACGTGTATCCATGGAAAGTGTCAGAGTTTAAGAGCCGGAAAGATACACTAAGTCGTTGCCAGAACACGATTTCACCTGACTGGCGTCACGACGGAGTGTCGCTCACAGATCGGTCGGCTGGGCCTCGTGACTGCCACTGCTCCGTTCCGCCTCCTCAATGATCGACGTGTCGATCACACCGCTGTGTACCGCGTCCAGAAAGGCTTCCACCACAACGGGATTGAGTTGAGCCCCTGAACATCGCTTGATCTCCTTGAGCGTCAACGAAAGCGGGAGCCCGGGACGGTACGACCGCACGCTGGTCATGGCGTCAAAGGTGTCTGCCACAGCCGCGATGCGCGCCTCCATCGGAATGTCGTCGCCGGCAAGGCCGTCAGGGATTCCGCCGCCGTCGTGACGTTCATGGTGGGATCGCACAATCGAAAGCGCCAAAGGCTGCTCTGTCAGCAGAGGTGCCAGTATGCGCCACCCCACCACGGGATGAATCATGACGTGCTGGTACTCCTCGGCAGTGAGCGATCCCGCCTTGTTCAGCACTACCTCGCGCACTCCGATCTTGCCGAGGTCGTGAACCCGCCCCCCCAATTCGATCTGTCGCACGGCATCTGCGTCGAGGCCGAGTGTGTGGGCGATCGCAGATGAATACTGTGACACTCTCAGGGAGTGACCCGCGGTGTACGGGTCCTTGACTTCGAGGGCATCGGCCAGCGACTGAATGCTCGCGAAGAAGAGTTCTTCCAGCCGGCGCGCCTGAATCGCAACGCGCTCCTCCAGCTTCTCCTGATAATTCCGGTTCTCGATGATGAGGCGCCGCTTGTCCAGCACCTGCTTAACACGCGCCCGCACCTCGTCGATGTGAAAGGGCTTTGTGAGATAATCCATGGCGCCGGCGCTCAGGCATTCCACCGCGGTGCTCACGTCAGCCACCGCAGTTATCAGCATCACCGCGGCCTCGGGATGATCCTCGCGGAGAGCCCGTAACAACCCGCTGCCGTCGAGTTTCGGCATATGCAGATCGGTCAGAACCAGCTTCGCCGGTCGGGTTTGCATCCGCTCCAGCGCCTCGATACCGTTCGCGGCCTCCTCGCAATCAAAGCCCTCCCGCTGCATGATGCGAACGAGCACGCGACGCAAATGCGTCTCATCGTCGACAATGAGACAACGTGGCCTTGCCTCAGGGAGGCCGTGTTCGCCACTTGGCATCCTGCGGGATTCAGCCCTCCGGGCACCAGTTTCTGTCAGGTCGCTTATGTTCAACTCTCCTCCTTACTTGCGCCCGAATGTCTCGAGTCCTCGATTCCGACCTGAAGTACGCCCTGGGCACCAGAGCGATTCATGCCGGGCAACGCCCCGATCCGACGAGCGGGGCGATCATGACGCCTATTTACCAGACTTCGACCTACGCCCAGGACGCGCTCGGCATTAACCGTGGATACGAGTACGCCCGCGGTAAGAACCCGACTCGTGAGGCGCTCGAGCGAAACATCGCATCGCTTGAAGGCGGCGTTCACGGTTTTGCGTATTCGAGTGGCATGGGCTGTCTTGATTCAATCATGAAATTGTTCAAATCAGGCGACCGGATTGTCTGTACGAACAATCTCTACGGAGGTACGCCACGACTCTTTGATAGAATTCTCGTCAACTTCGGTCTGAAGTTCACCTACGTGGACACGAGAAATCTACAGGACATCGAGGATGCGATGGCCGGCGGAGATGTGCGCGGGTTAATGATTGAGACCCCGACCAATCCTCTGATGTGGCTTACCGACATCGCTGGCGCGGCCGAAATCGCGAAACGGCACGAGGTTATCCTCATCGTCGACAACACGTTTGCCTCACCCGTTTTGCAACGACCGCTCGAGCTCGGCGCCGACATCGTTTACCACTCGACCACGAAATATCTCAACGGTCATTCCGACATGATTGGGGGCTGTGCGGTGGTGCGAGATGACAATCTGGCCACACGAATGCAGTTCATTCTCAATTCGGCCGGAGCTGTCCCGGGACCATTCGACGCGTGGCTTGTGTTGCGGGGCACAAAAACGCTCCATCTGCGCATGGCAGCGCACGATGTCAACGGTCGGCGCGTCGCGGCCTGGCTGGCTGACCGATATGGTGCAGAGCGCGTGGCGTACCCCGGCTTGCCATCACATCCGCAGCACGAGCTGGCCAAAAAACAGATGAAGGGATTCGGGGGGATGGTGTCAGTGGAAACAGGCTCCCGAAACGCCGCGGCGAAGTTGATGAACGGCCTGAAAGTGTTTACGATCGCCGAGTCGCTGGGTGGCGTGGAGAGTCTGGTGAATCATCCGGCATCGATGACACATGCTTCAGTGCCCGAGGAACGCCGCCGTGATCTGGGTATTTCGGAGGGATTGGTGCGTTTTTCCGTCGGGGTCGAAGACGGGGACGACCTGCTCGCCGATTTGGAGCACGCTCTGACCGGCTGACCGAGCCAGTTGTGACAACCGCCGATGACCGGCTCCCCCGCGATTTGAGTGTGAAGGGCGCCACCTGGTACCGATGGGGCGCCGGAGCGCTGGGAACGTGGAGTGACGGGGCGCAACTTCCGGCCCCAAGCATCGTAGTGCCTTAGGATTCTCTTGCCCTTTCCGCTCATCACGAGGCCTCGCATGTCTGACCGCATCTTTCTGACCGACATCGCTTCAACCGCCTGGGAGCATCCGGCCGATCGGGCCGCGCTCAACACCCTGCGCGCCATTCCCGGTTTTGACACGGTCGTCCGCAAAGTGGCCGGATTCTTCGGCGAAAAGGGCGTGCGTCAGCTCTTTCTGGCGAACGCGGTGCGGGTAGGCCCTGAGCAGCGGCCAAAGCTGTGGGCACAGTATCAGGATGTGCTCGCCACGCTGGACTGGAAGGACGTTCCCGAACTCTACATCACGCAGACGCCGCTCGTGAACGCGGCTGCCGTGGGTTTTGATAAGCCGTTCATCGTACTGAATTCGGGTATGCTTTCGCTGCTGAATGAAGACGAGCGTCGCGATATCATCGGGCATGAGCTCGGCCACATCATGAGCGGCCATACGACCTACACCACGATTGCGATCATCATTCTCACGGTTGGATTGAACAACCTGCCCTTCCTTGCCGGCATGGCGCTGCTCCCGTTCCAGCTGGCCTTGATGGAGTGGTATCGCAAGGCGGAGCTCTCGGCAGACCGGGCCGGTCTGCTCGCGACACAGGACGTCAACGTTTCGATGTCGACGTTCCTCAAAATGGCCGGCGGCGCCGCCGGCGACGACACCATCTCGACCGAAGCATTCAGCCATCAGGCTGCCCAGTACGAAGGCACGAATGATTTAGCTGATAAGGTGTGGCAGGTCATCAACACCGCCTTCCGCACACATCCGTTCGGGACCGTGCGCGCGGCTGAGCTCAAGCGGTGGGTGGACAGCGGAGAGTATCAGAAGATTCTCGACGGTGACTATCGGCGTCGCAGCGATGCCGCGTCGCCGCCGCTGTCCGACGACATCCAGGACGCCGCCGGGTACTACACGGATCAGGCACGCGATGCCATCGACACCATTGGCGACGTGATCGGCCGGGCGCGCGATGCCTTCAGCACCGCTTTCAAAGGTCCCTCCGGTCCGTGAAGGTATTGATCCTCGGCGGAGGCGGCCGTGAGCATGCGATCGCCTGGAAACTCACGCAGGACGATCCGGAGATTGAACTGATCGCTGTCCCCGGGAATCCGGGGATAGCTGAACTTGGGCGGTGCGTGGACGGCGATCCGTCAGACGGTATCGCGATGCTGCAAATCGCCCGGGACGAACGTGTTGACCTCGTGGTGATCGGCCCCGAAGCACCACTCGCGGCCGGTGTGACGGACATGCTGCTGGAGGTCAACATCGCCGTATTCGGCCCGTCGCACGCCGCGGCTGAACTCGAGTCGTCCAAGCGATTCGCGAAGGAAGTTATGCAGGCCGATGGCATTCCGACCGCGGCCGCCACGACCCACAGGGCTCCGCAGGATGCGAAACGGGCAGCCCGTGCGCTCGGGGCGCCGGTGGTCATCAAGGCATCGGGTCTTGCCGCCGGCAAAGGTGTGATCGTCGCGATGAGCATCGCCGAGGCGGATGCGGCGATCGACGCCGTGCTGGGCGGGGCCTTTGGTTCAGCTGGCAATGAGGTGCTCGTCGAGGAGTTCATGAGCGGCGAGGAGCTGTCTCTCTTTGCTGTGACGGACGGTCGCGAGTTTGTTGTACTACCGATCGCCCAGGATCATAAACGTCTGTTCGACGGTGACGAGGGACCCAACACCGGGGGGATGGGCGCGTATTGCCCTGTGACACTGGGCACGCAGGAGCTGATCGACGAAGTCAGTGCACTGATTATTGCACCGACGCTTGAGGCCATGCGTCGCCGGGGTCGACCCTTTCGCGGATTGTTGTACTGCGGCCTGATGCTCACCCCAACGGGCCCACGCGTTGTTGAATTCAACTGTCGTTTTGGCGATCCCGAAACCCAGGTCGTGTTGCCCGTCATGGACGCGCCGCTGCTGCCGCTCCTGCTGTGGGCGGCCGAACGCGGACCCAAGCCGGCGGGCGTGGTCACGTCGGGAGAGCGCTTTGCCGTTGCGACGGTGGTGGCGGCACATGGATATCCCGAATCGGCGCGCAAGAATGACGTGATTCAGCTGCCGGCAGCCGGAGATGATTTGATCTTTCACGCCGGCACCAGCCGCACGGCTTCGGGAGAACTTGTGGCGTCCGGGGGACGTGTACTCGCCGCGGTTGGCGTCGCCGACTCGTTTGAAACAGCTCGCGCGCGCAGCCGCACCGCAGCTGAGCAGATTGTCCTCAACGGATCGCAGTTCCGCCGGGATATCGGTTGGCGGGAGGCAGAGCGCCTTGCCCGAACTCCCTGAGACTGAGACCATCGCCGGAGACCTGGCGGGCGCTGTGGCAGGACTCAGGATCACCGGTGTTGATGTAATCCGCGACGATGTGTTGCGAGGATCGGAGCTTGCGCCTGAGGTCCTGGCCGGACTCACCATACAATCCGTCTCCCGGCGTGCCAAGACCGTGGTCATTGAACTGTCCGAGGGGTACGCAGCCCTCGTCACACCACGTTTCACCGGAATGCTCCAGGTTCGCAGCAGCGGCAACACGGGCGCCGAGCCGTACGACGTGATGTTGATGACGCTTTCCGATGGGCGCGGGCTGGTCTACAACGACGTGCGCCGACTGGGTACTGTGCGCATCGTCGATGCCGCGGGCAGGGAGCGCTTTGACCGGAAGCTCGGGGTGGAGCCGTTAGGCCCGGACTTTACTTTCGAGCGACTATCGGGAATTCTTCGGGGTACGCAGCAACCCGTAAAGAAGGCTTTGATGGATCAAACACGCATCGCGGGAATCGGAAACATCTATTCGAACGAGGCACTCTGGATTGCGCAGATCGACCCGTCGCGCCCGGCATCACAACTCGGTGACGAAGAGGTGCGGCGTTTGGTGCCCGCGATTCAGGATACGTTGCGCGCGGCGATTGAGGCGCGTGGTACCACGTTCCGCGATTATCGCGACGCCTACGGCGAACAGGGCGGCTTTGCGAAACATCTGCAAGCATACGGGCGCGGCGGTCTCGCATGTGCGCGGTGTGACACGCGGATGATCGAGACGCATGCGATCGATGGCCGCTCCACCGTGTTCTGCTTTCGATGCCAGCTGTAGCGGTAAAGAAAAACGCGGCCGACGAGCTGCGCCTGCGCGAGCTGCGCGCGCAGGTGCGACGCGACGCGCAGGACCGGCCTGGCGTCTACCGGATGATCACCGAGACGGGCGAGGTCGCCTACGTCGGCAAGAGCAAAAGAGTCCGTTCGCGATTGCTGTCGTATTTCAGAGCCAGCTACCCCACCGAAAAGGCCGCTCGCATCGTGCGGCAGGCCGCACACATCGAGTGGACGTACGTGCCTAACGAATTCGAGGCGCTGCTGACCGAAATGCGATCCATCAAGACGTTGCGCCCGCGCTTCAATGTGGCACTCAAGCGCGATGCCCGGCATCATGCCTTTGTGCGAATGACCACCGGCGCGGCCCCGCGACTGACCGTTGTGCGAGGCACCGGGGCCAGCGAAAAGGGCGGCGTAGTTTACGGTCCTTTCGCCGGAGCGTCGCACCTGCGTGATGCGCTGCGGGAACTCGCCGACGTACTCGGCCTGCGCGACTGCACACTCGACCGTCAGATGCGTTTTGCGGATCAGCCTGATCTGATGCCGTTGCCGGCGCGCACACCGGGGTGTCTCCGCTTTGAGATCGGCACGTGTCTGGGTCCGTGCGTCGCTGCGCCGACGCTGCAACTTTACGACTCCCGTGCACGGGAGGCCCGCGCCTTTCTCGAGGGATCAAGCGAAACGCCGCTGGACATGCTGCGTGATCGCATGCAGGGCGCGAGTGAACGTCTGGAGTTTGAGCGTGCGGGCCAGCTGCGCGATAAACTGCAGCGCCTTGAGGGCTTGCGTGATCAGTTTGATCGTCTGCGCTTTGCGGTCGAGTCGCTCACCTTTGCCTATCGGGTGACCGGCCACGACGGGGAGAACCGCGTGTATCTGATTCGGCGAGGAGTGGTGAGGGAGCGGCGTCACGAGCCGACAACGCGCGCAGATCACGACGCGTTGGCCGGTATGGCCGCGCGCGTCGCTGCGGCGGATGAGTATCGCGGATTAACGGTGGTGCCTACACACGAGGTCGATGAGTTGCTGATTGTGTCGTCGTGGTTTGCGGCGCGCCCGGGTGAACTTGAGCATACTATGCCCTTGGACGAACTGCGCGCTGCCGAGCCGTTGTCCTGAGAAGCAACACGCACGACGCGTTCAATCGCGGTGGCTCGGGAACTCGACGCTACCAGTCCGAGCGCCTGCATAACACTCCCAGGTCTTGCCGCCATTGCCAACAGCTGACGGCACCCGACCATCGCGGTGTGACCCATAGACTACGTTAATGGCGGCGCCCGGCCTCTGTCGCGTGATCCGGGCCCGTTGAGGGCTGCGTTGTCATCCGACGAGGTCCACAAAACGTTCCTGCACCGTCCCATTCGCGATCGTGAGGCGCGCCACAGATGGTGCGATGTCGAAACGTCGCGGCCCGGCTGCGCCCGGATTAATAACGAGGCGCGACCCATCGCGCACCGCCAGCGGCCGGTGTGTGTGCCCATACACAACCACATCGGCGTCGGTCGCCGCGAGCAGGCGCCGCGTCGTGGGTGAGCCGAGTTCGTGGCCGTGGCTCACGTGGAAACGTACGCCGCCGATGGTGCGTGTGAATGCTACCGGCAGGCGAGGATGACCGGGTGGATCACAATTCCCCATCACCGCGTGCACCGGCGCGATCAGCTCAAGTTCCTCCAGGACGTCATCGCCGCACACGTCTCCGGCATGCAGAATCATGGACACTCCTTCCAGAGCCTCTGCAATACCGGGCCGAACGAGGCCGTGTGTATCAGATATCAGTCCGATCTCGATCGCGTCACTCACGTCAGGTATCTATTCAGCGGACTGACCATCCCACCGTTTGCCGAGGTCGTGTTCCACATCCATCTGATCCAGGACGCGGGCAGCAATAAAATCCACCAAATGCTCGATGCGTGTGGGGCGATGATAGAATCCCGGTGATGCGGGAACGACCACGCCGCCGGCCCTGGTTATCCGGAGCAAATTCTCCAGATGAATCTCATGCCACGGGGTCTCTCGTGGAACAACAATCAACCGGCGCCGTTCCTTGAGGGTTACATCAGCGGCGCGCTCCACCAGAGATCGCGACGTGCCGCTCGCCACGGCGGCGATCGTTCCCATGGAGCATGGGCAGATGATCATTCCCGCGGTCAACGCCGACCCCGAGGCGGGTGCTGCTCCGCGGTCACCATCATCAAACACCGTGACCTGGGCGTCCCACGCCGCACCGCCAACTGCGTCCCGCAGTGCTTCAATGGAAGCGATACCCATTTCGGTATCAAGTAGGCGAAAGCCGTGCCCCGAGACGATAAGCCATACGACCTGCTTAGCTGCAACGAGTCCCTGGAGCACGCGAACCGCGTAGGGCGCGCCCGACGCACCCGTGATCGCGAGTACCACCGGCCGTACTCTGCCTCGCGCGGCGCTCATCGCACACTCCAGATCGTGCCAACAAGCAGTCGTTCAGCCAGCACACAACCGAAAAACACCAGGCTGATGATTCCATTCATTGTAAAAAACGCTGCATCAAGGCGGCTCAAATCACCGGGGCGCACGAGGCGATGTTCCCATAAAAGCAGGATCGCCGTGACGGCCACGCCGGCGAAATAGAGCAGTCCACTCTGTGTGGCGGCGCCGACGACAGCCAGGGCCAGCACGGTGACCACATGCAGGACCCGGGACAGCTGAATGGCAGCTCCTTCTCCACTCATGGCAGGCAGCGAATGCAGCCCTGCTTCTCTGTCGAATCCGACATCCTGCAGCGCATAGAGCACGTCGAACCCCGCGACCCATGTGCTGACGGCAAGGGCAAGAAGGACGGGCATCCACCACGGCGCGGGCCAACTCCCCGAAATCGCGAGGTAACCACCGACCGGGGCGATGGACAGCCCCATCCCCAGCACCAGATGCGACCAGCGCGTGAACCGTTTTGTATAGCTGTAGAACAGCACCCAGGCCAGCGCCAGTGGTGCCAGCCGGCCGCACAGCGGATTGAGCTGCCACGCACTCACGATAAACAGCACCGATGCCACAACAACCGCCACGCGCGCCTCACGAACGCCGAGGATGCCGGCCGGAATTTCCCTCATCGCGGTGCGCGGGTTCCGGGCATCCACGTGACGATCGACGATGCGATTGAAGCCCATCGCCGCAAACCGCGCCGACGTGAACGCCAGCACAATCCAGCCAACAGCGGCGATACGCACCGGTGCGTTATAGCTGGCGAGCGTCGCACCAACCAGCGCAAACGGAAGTGCAAAAATTGTGTGCGGCAGCTTTACAAAATTTGCATATTGCGCCACACGGGATGTGCCGCGAATGGTCTGTCCTTCAGCGCGTGTCACAATCACAGCCCGAGCGAAGGCCAGAGTACATCGACACGCTTCTTCGTCTCGTCGTCCATCGTGATCACGGTCGGCCAGTTGCGCGTGAACCCTTCTTCGGGCCACTTGCGTGTAGCATCGATTCCCATTTACGACCCATAAGAAAACGCACGACTCGAATGGTCCAGCACATCCACGGGTCCCATCGTGAAGCGGACATCACGCTCCGGATCGATGTTGTTCAACGCCACCCACCAGGCTTCCTGCGGATCGCGGACATTCACTTCCTTATCCAGGATCACGAGAACCTTGGCCAGGGACATCAACCCGGCTCCCCAGAGCGCATTCATGACCTTATACGCCTGTCCCGGATAGTGCTTATCTATGGACACGAAGACGAGGTTGTGAAAGATGCCTTCGGCCGGCATGTGATAATCCACAACCTCAGGGGTTGTCAGTCGCAGCTGCGGCAGAAAAATCCGTTCTGTGGCATGGCCGAGGTAGTAGTCCTCCATTGGCGGACGTCCCACGATCGTTGCCGCGTAGACCGGTCGGTGCCGCATCGTCACCGCGTCCACCTGCACACGAGGGTACAGGTCAGCTTCTGAATAGAAGCCGGTGTGGTCGCCGAACGGCCCCTCGGTCACCAGCGGCTCGGAGGGATCGATAGTTCCTTCGATCACGATTTCCGCGTCATACGGCACTTCGAGATCGTTGGTGATGGCCCGGGTTAATGCCACCGGCTTGCGCCGGAGGAACCCTGAAAAGATGTATTCATCCACCATCGGCGGAAGCGGCGCGGACCCGCTGTACACAGACGCAGGGTCGGCACCAATCACAATACATACCGACATTTTTTCACCGCGAGCAGCCATCTCACGCCAATGCGCCGCCCCGACTTTATGCCGCTGCCAGTGCATCGCCAGTGAATCGCGCCCCAGCACCTGCACGCGGTACATCCCGACGTTGCGTATGCCCTTCACCGGATCGCGCGATACCACCATTGGCAGCGTAATGTACGGACCACCATCGTCGGGCCACGTGGTCATGATCGGCAGGCGCGACAG
>JBGTBX010000465.1:0-5057 GCA_041749115.1 Gemmatimonadaceae bacterium | reverse complement strand
CTGGCGCTGCTGCTGCGCAACGATGTGTACGTGAAGCTGACGCTGCCAGATCCGCCGCCGCCGGAAGTGTTGCGCGAGCAGGCGCGGCGTCTGGCGCGGCAGATGAGTCCGGGGGAGCGGCGGCGGGCGGCGAAGAGCTTGGACCAGGTCGCCAAATCCGTGGACATTCTTAGGAAAGAGCTGGGGGGATAGGCCGGCTACTTCTGTCTGGGTTTCTTGTCGTGGCCGGAGCTTGTGCCCGTCATGCGAAAAGAAGAAGCAGCTCCGGTGGGCGGAGTGGTTGCAGAGGGAAGTGCTTGAGTCCGTGCCGTGAACAATAGGGACAGGTCTTGCAATAACACATGTCGCCCAACAAGGCTCTCCAGCCGACCGTCCTGCCTTCTCATCAACGCGACATGTCTTAACATGGCCTACGAACGCCAGAGCCGACGTCGGCGAGGCGTTTGACTGGTACGAATCTCATCGGATCGGGCTCGGCTGCGAATTCGCCGAAACAGATCAGTTCAGTGTTTGAGGCGAGCGAAAGGGAACCGCACCGTTTCCCGACAGTGCTCGACGATATTCGTATGGCATTGGTGCATCGCTTTCCGCATGTGATCTACTTCGTCGCTCTCCCACGCCACACGTCGGTAATCGCGGTGCTGCACGGTCATCGTAGGCCGCAGATCTGGCGGCAACGTCGCTGAGGTATAACGAACGCTGAACCTGGCGAGCGGTCGTCGAAAGCTCGCTGCGCTCGCATTCTGTTGCATTCGCTCGCAGGTTAGCTCGGCGTTAGACACCGACCACGCATCGATGTAGACTCAGTGAGTAAGCCTCTGGCTTCCGGGCATGAACATTCGCGACGCAGTCCACAGCGATCCAAAAACTATGGGTGGGACTCCAGTCTTCGTCGGCACGCGTGTGCCGGTGCAGCCGTTGTTCGACTACATCGAGGGCGGCGAAACGCTCGATGAGTTTCTCCACCAATTCCCGTCGGTAACGCGGGAACGACTCTTGTTGCCGCTATGGGGTGCGCTCGCCTGGACCGCCGTGTTTCTGGTCGTGACCACAATGCAAGGCATAGTGCGTGCTGATTTCGATCCGTGGCACCAAGCCGTCAGCGCGCTGAGTCTGGGCCCGGCTGGCTGGATGCAGTCACTGAACCTCGTCCTTTTTGGACTCGTGTTGATGGCGAGTGCACGGATGTGGCTGCGTGTGCTAGTGGGCGGAGTTGCAGCGACCTGGTATCCGGCGTTGACGGTTTTGTCAGGAATCAGTTTCGTGCTGGCCGGACTGATCCCGCAGGATCCGGCGCAAGGATACGATCCGGCAGGCCTACACCTCGCCGCGCCCACGCTTCCAGGACTCCTTCACACCCTGGTCGCGGCCATCGCCGCGCTGTGTTCCGTAGGCAGTCTGCTTGTGATTGCCACGCGCTTCTCCGAAGATCCGTACTGGCGTTGGTGGCCCGCGTACACGCGGACGATTGCCGTGCTAATGATCGGATGCATTGCGATTTACGCCGTCTGGAGCGTCGAACCCCGCGGACTCGCTGGCACATTCGAACGCCTGGCGATCCTCTTGCCAGCCACATGGGCGTGTACCTTCGTTTGGCGCTTGTGGCAAGGAACGCCGTTCATGGTGGCGCCCACGAACCCGTTGAACGAATTGAGGTCGCGAGACGGTTTGTCGTCGGGCCTTCGGGTATCACTGTGCTCACGCATGAAGGGGCTGGCATATAGTCGCACGAGGTGCACATGGACGCTGGGCGGACACGGAGCAGAGTATCAGTTGCGGCGCTTGCTCCAGTTCTCGACTTTGACGTCCCTGAATCGCGCGAAGTCTTTGACGTTTGCCGTGACAAGGACCATTTCATTTACGAACGCAATAGCAGCAATCTGACCGTCAACGTACGGTGCGGGTCGCCCCAGGCCGTCGAGCCGTGCGCGCTCGTGACCGTGCCAGTGCGCCGCCGTTTCGTCATACGGGAGCACCGGGAACGATGCCAGAACCACGTCGTGGAGGTAAGTCTCGAGCGCTGCGCGCCGGTTCCCGCGCGGAAGTCTGAGCCATCCGTAGGTGAGTTCGTGCCAGACCGGGGCGGCGATCGAGCATTCGTGCCCGTAGGATTCCAGGTGCTTCACGATCTCAGGATTGGGCTCTTTCGATATTGGCGAAGACACGATGCTCGTGTCCAGGAGATATCGAACCGTCACAGCGTGACCTTGCGACCTGCATCCTGGTTTCGTGGCGAATCGAAGAAGCCCTCATCAAGCCCAACGTCGCGCAGCGGGTGCGCTTTCAGGAAACGCTTGTACGCGTCACCGAAAGCCGCGCGCTCGCCGCGAAGCCTTTCGAATTCACGAAGTGAGACCACAACGACGACCGGTTTGCCGCGTCGCGTCAACTCAATCTCCTGACCGGCTTCCGCCTTGTCGACGATAGTTGACAGACTGGAGCGGGCCTCGGCGATGGAATATTGTCTCGACATGTTAAATAATGTACATCAGGATGTACATTGCGTGCAAGTCAGGCCGCCCAGGAAGGGGAGCAGGTGTCCGCATAGCTATCCTGGGCGCGGTTCGCGCGCTCTATTTTTTCTCCGTTGCAGTTGAACCTTGAATTGTACACCATGCGATGTTTGCGGGTGACACTCTTGCCTAAAGGGCCTAATTCCATGATACGGATCATCGCGCTTGGGGGGATTCTTGTCCTCGCGGAAGGGCGCAACGGCGTGATGGCGCAAGAGGTCGTTCCGGCGGAAACGCGCAATGGCGCAATGGAGCGCGGCGTCGATTCGATCTTTGCTCCATGGAGTCGGACAACAACGCCCGGCTGCGCGGTGGGGATCGACAAAGGCGGCATCCCGCTCCTGCGCCGATCCTATGGAATGGCAAATCTTGAAACCCGAACCCCGTGGACCACCAACACCATCTCGGAGAGCGGTTCGGTCGCCAAACAATTCACCGCCGCCGCCGTCGTCCTCCTAGCACAGGACGGCGTGCTCTCGCTCAATGACGACATCGTAAAGTGGATTCCCGAGGTCAAGGGGTTCGGTAGGAAGATTACCGTCCGCCACCTGCTGACCCATACCAGCGGGCTTCCCGACCGCTACACTCTGCACGATTTTCAGAATCGCCCCGCCGGTCAAACCGACCACGAGAATCGCGAAGTGGTCGCCATGCTGACGAGGATGAGAGATCTCAACTTCGATCCCGGCGAGGACTACGAGTACAGCAACACCGGCTACATCGTCGCGGCGACGATCGTCGAACGAGCCAGCGGCAAGTCGTTGCAGACGTTTACAAACGAGCGGATGTTCCGCCCTTTGGGCATGGAGGATACTCGCTGGCGAGAGGACCATCGCGTCGTCGTCCCGGGGCGCGCGGCTGCCTACAGTGGCAGCCTCGGCTCGGGATTCCGGAACGATCATCCGTTCACCCGTGTGTTCGGGAGCGGCGGCCTTCTCACCACCGTCGGCGATTTCCTGAAATGGCAGGCGGCGATGCAGACTGGCGCCGGACCGTGGGGAGCGGTGCGCGATTCACTCCAACGCACGTCGCGGCTCAATGAAGGAACCGCAATTACGTATGCCCTGGGCGTCGGCGTTTCGACCTGGCGGGGTATCCCGACGATATCGCATACCGGGGCTACCGGTGGATATCGCGCCGCGCTCGCTCGCTATCCCGACCAGAACATTTCAGTGGCACTGCTTTGCAATCTGGGCAGCATCAATCCGGGGGTAACGGCGGAGCGGGTAGCCGCCCTGGTGCTCGGTTCCACCCTTACCGCGGCGCCGGCCGATCCGATCGCCGTGACTGTTGACGCGACGGCACTCGCCGGTCTCGCAGGCGCGTATTACGCGCCGCGGACCGAGCAAGCCATGATCCTCTACCTGACGGCCGAAGGCGCGCTGGCCGATAGCGCCCGGGGCAATGTTTTCTTGATTCCACTTGGCCCCAATCGCTTTCAGTATCGCGGGAGCGAACGAACCCTGACGGTGGCTCCCGCTGAGGGGGGTGCGCCCCGAAGGATTCAGATCGCGGCGCCTAACACGCGGATGATCGAATATGTCGCCGTCCCTCGTGCAAAGGTCGACGCCGCGACGCTCGCCGCGTACGCCGGCGAGTACCAGAGCGCGGAGCTCGACGCGAAGATTCACCTCGCGGTCGTCCGGGATACACTCCGTCTTGAGCGGGGGTGGCGTGACGCGGAAAAGCTGCTGCCCATATACAGGGACGCCTTCCGGGTTTCTGAAAGCGGCCAGATCGCCCGTTTCGAGCGCGACAAGAGGGGCCGCATTACGGGATTCGTACTCTTTGCCGGACGGGTGCGCCACCTGCGGTTCGTCGCGGTGAGAGGTAAGAGGGGAGCGGTAAGCCGTTAGCAGCGACAGTCCAATTCGAGGTCAACATGAGCGCCTCACCCCGGGGGACGATCGCCCCGGTGAATCCGAAAGCACCCAATGGTACGCGGAGCGCTCGTTGAGCAACCTCACCGCCCCCGTCACCAACGATAAGGCTACCCTCACGCCGCCCGCGCCAACTCGCAGCCGGTATGATCGCTCGATCGTCGAAGGCCCGCTGCCCCGTGCGGTCTGGAAAGTCGCATGGCCGACGATGCTCACCAACATCATTGGCGGACTTCAGGGCATCGTCGATCACATCCTCGTCGGCCACCTGGTCGGCTTCAACGGCAATGCCGCGATTGGCGTCGCGTTCCAGATATTCATCGTCGTCATCGTCTTCATAATGTCGATCTTCACCGGCATGAGCGTTCTTGTCGCGCGCTTCGCCGGTGCAGGTGAAGAGGAGAAGGTCGATCGCACGGTCTATCAGGCATTCCTGACCGCGATCGGAATCTCGCTGCTGATCATGGCTCCGTTCGGATACTTCGCCACACCCGCGCTTCTCGACCTGGTCAACGCGGCCCCCGCCGTGAAGGCAGAGGCGCGTCCGTTTCTGCGCGTCATGTTCATGTTCAGCAGTGGGATGCTGATTTTCTACATGCTCAGCGGCGCTCTTCGTGCCGCAGGGGACGCCAGGACACCAATGATACTCGGCATCGCTCTGACG
>JBGTBX010000464.1:0-1541 GCA_041749115.1 Gemmatimonadaceae bacterium | reverse complement strand
AGCTTGCTCCGGTTGACCCGATACTCGGCGTCACCGAGGCCTTCCACGCCGACCCGAATCCGAACAAGGTTAACCTTGGCGTCGGTGTTTACACCGACGATGAGGGCAAGGTTCCCGTTCTTCAGTGCGTGCGCACCGCAGAGCAGAAGCTCTGTGAGTCACCGATGCCGCGCAACTACCTTCCGATCGATGGGCTGAAGGCCTACGACCGCGCGGTGCAGGAGGTGCTGTTCGGTATCGACAACCCTGCGCTCAAGGAAGGCCGCATCGTTTCGATGCAGGCGATCGGCGGTACCGGCGGGCTCAAGGTCGGTGCCGACCTCATCCGGCGTGTGAACGGAGCCGCCAGCGTCTGGATCAGCGACCCGAGCTGGGAGAACCATCGCGCACTGTTCGAGTACGCCGGATACGAGGTGAAGACCTATCCGTACTACGACGCGGCGACGCATGGTCTCAAGTTCGATGCCATGCTCGCCGCGCTCGAGCAGATGCCCTCGGGCGACGTGGTGCTGTTGCACGCGTGCTGTCACAACCCGACCGGCGTCGACCTCAAATCCGATCAATGGGAACGCGTAATCCAGGTCGTGAATAAACGCGGTCTCGTGCCGTTCCTCGATATTGCCTATCAAGGATTCGCCGACGGTCTCGATGCTGACGCCGCCGCAGTCAGGCGCTTCAGCGCAGCCGTACCTGTCGTATTCGTATCGAGCTCGTTCTCGAAGTCTCTGTCATTGTACGGCGAGCGCGTTGGCGCGCTCAGCATCGTCACACAGGATGCGAGCGACGTGGCCAAGGTGCTGAGTCAGGTAAAGCGCGTCATCCGAACCAACTATTCGAGCCCTCCCACGCACGGCGGTCAGACGGCGGCGATGGTGCTCACCACGCCGGAGCTGCGCACGCAGTGGGACGCCGAGCTCGGGCAAATGCGCGACCGCATCAAGATCATGCGGCGCGAGCTCGTCGATAAAATCCGCAGCGTGCGAGCCGATTTCGATTTCAGCTTCGTGTGTGAACAGCGCGGAATGTTCTCCTATTCGGGCCTGACGCGCGATCAGGTCCACCGGCTGCGCAAGGAATACTCCGTGTATGCGATCGATAGCGGACGCATCTGCGTCGCCGCACTCAATTCGCGCAACGTCGAGTACGTCGCGAAAGCCATAGGCTCTGTGCTCGTCGAAAAAGCCGCGTAGAGCGGGCTACACGGCACACGTTAACCACTTCATAAAGCTCAACAATTTGCCCGTCAGCGTTGACCGTGAGTGCCCGGCGCTTTAATATATCCGGCTTTCCCGCCCACACCATTGGTGTTGACGGTGCGCTCGTTAGGCCTATTCCCCGATAGCTCAGTTGGTAGAGCAACGGACTGTTAATCCGTGTGTCCCTGGTTCGAGCCCAGGTCGGGGAGCCAATCAACACAAGGCCTTAGGTCAATAACGGCGCTTGTCTCGTTGCTTGCTTCGGTGCGTTCCAGATCAACTTCTCGCAGTCCGCTTGCGGTCCTTCCGCCATCGTTGCGCAAGCCGGAGGCAGTCGCTTGCCAG
>JBGTBX010000463.1:0-3670 GCA_041749115.1 Gemmatimonadaceae bacterium | reverse complement strand
AGACATCGGGGGTGCGCGTAATCGGCGCTGCGACCGCCGGCGCTCAACACGGCCACCTTGGGAGAGACGCCGGTTACGAATGAGGGGAGGTTGGTCCGGTTCGCGCTTCCGTGATGTGTGATTACCGCGACTGTAGACGGGAGCGACGACGAGAACGTCCGGAGGATCGCTTCCTCCGTTTTTCGTTCCATGTCTCCGGTAAGCAGGACGGAAAAGCTACCCGATACAATCCGGGCTACGACTGAGGAGTCGTTGGAACTTGAGGGGTTGACATTATTCGCGAGAATAGAGACACCGTTCGCGGATCCGGCGGCCGTACAGCCGAGACGCAATGTCGGCCCTGTCGCGAACAGCGAGTCGTTAGCGCCGAACACATTGGCGCTCGCCACACCGGCCTGGTTAATCGCGTTGGTGATGTACGTGTTTCGCTGGCCTCCGTAGTAGAAGCTGTCCACCGATGTGATCCGAGCGACCGAGAGAATTTCAGAGAGCTTGTTGACATGGTCGATGTCGCCGTGACTGACAACGATTGCATTCAGCCGTCCTGGACTAACCAGGACATTCCGAAAAAATTCATTTGTGCCCTCCGCTCGGGTCGAGTACCCCTCCGAACTGCCACAGTCGTAGATTGTCTGATCGCCGTTCGGGCATGTGACGAGAATGCAGTTGCCTTGGCCGATGTCCAACGCGACGACCGATAGCCACTTGACGGCTCCGGAGCCACCTTTCACTGCCGCATAGTCAAGTGAACCAGAGGGGAGCTGCCCATAGGCGTTCGTGCTCGCACTCACGACGCACGCGATGCCGACAGCGACATCAATGAGGAATCGGCGCATTGGTGTTCCTTCCGTGATCTGTTCAGGTCGTGACGCAAAATAACAGGCGTCCTCACGTTTGATTGGACTTGCTCATCGAGTCCAGGGCATGCCGTGATTGGCACGGTGATGCAGAGGAACGTCCGACCGACCATTTTGTTATGGTCCTGGCACGAACGGAAGATACACGATCGCGCACTGGGACGCTTGAGAAATCTCCTTGGGCCAAGAACAATCTCCAACGATTGCCGCGAAGGCAGCGACTATCTTCCACACGCCCAATAAGAAGCACCTCTTCCTCAACGGCAACAGCGGATGTCGATGGCTTGCTTGTCCGTCTTCCCGATCCTCAACGGGAAGCATCTCACGGCCTCTCTCGACGAACTGACCGAGAAAGCCTTGTGGCTCGCTGAAACGGATCCGCATGAAGGCTTCGATCGGATCAAGGAGGAATTGGTCGCCCGGATCGAACGGAGTATCGTTTGAGTATCAGCTTGAACGGCGGTCGATTGAGCGCCGCCTCGTCCTCAAATTGTCAGAAGGTCACGTGTCACGGCACGATGATATCGGCGCTTGAGGCTGTCTGGTTGTTCAATAGGTGTCGGCGTCTTCTCTTCTTCCTCCGCCCACTGCTGTAGTTGCGCAACCACGTCTTCCATGGTTTGATTAAGGTCCTTAGAATGTGCAGCCAGTAAGAAGGAATCAGGAGGCGGCGAATAGAGGCCCTTGACATTTGACGCACCAGAAGCGTGGTCGTATGCTCGGCTGCAATGTTCAGACTCGAAAGTGTAGCGCTCAAGCTCGAGAGGGCACACGAGCACGCCCGCCTGTTGGAGCAAGAACTAGAGGCATGGATAGCAGAGCAACCATATGCGGCCTCAACACGAGCGAATAGCGACTTTACTCGTCACAGCGTAATCATTTCAATTCTGAAGCCTCCCCCGCTCCAACGATGGTCGCTGCTCTTCGGAGACGCCATTCACAATCTCCGATGTGCGCTTGATCATCTCGTCTACGCGATCTCGGTTCACGAGCTGAGCGCCGATCCACCGCCGAACGCTGGAACCTGTGCCTTCATCATCAACGACAGACCTGAAGACTTCAGATCAAAGTACTTCCGTATTCGTGACTTGAGTGAAGCCGTCAAGCGCGCGATCGAAAGCGTCCAGCCTTATAACCGTCAACACGCTACCAAGCCCCCGCTTCTCGCGGTTCTCAGAGACTTTGACGACATAGACAAACATCGGCTTATCCATGTCGTCTTGCAAAGGCCTTACGAGTTCAGAATCTCCGCGGCGGGCCCAGGTATGCTGCCGGAGGATCAGTACTTCGAAAGCCCGTATGTAGATCTCGTGGACGGCGCTGAAATTGCGTGGGTCAGCTGCAAGCGCCCGAATCCACATTTGCGTCTCACGGGACGGATAAGCGCAACAATAGGCGTGGAACACCGCGCCGGTCCTGACGGCGTCGTGCGAACGGCAGTCGAGAGGCTTTTGCTGGCGGATCTTCTTCCGGAGATTCGAGAGATCGTCCGAATCGTCAGCGCCGCCGTTCAAGCGTAGTGGTTCTGCATTGCGCGCACGTCGCAGAGTGCCACTTCAACTACAAGGCTCTGGCCGGAATGCGGGCGCCGGAGTGAGGTATGATTCGCCCATGGCTGATGATAAGAATAAGCGCGGTGCGCCCGACAGGAACCTGATTAGCTTCAAGCAGAAGTACGAGTTCGACTACGCAGCAAGACAGTTGCAGAAGCAGGTTCCTGATACTACAAAGCAGGAAGCCAAGGAGGCTCTCACCGAAGCTGCTCGGAAGACCAGTCCGAGCGAAGGCAGGGAAAAGATCATGCGCGTAGCGCGGAAGATCCTTCGGGACTAGGAGCTCTGGGGTCCGGAGCGAGAGGATGCGCTTCGGATTCTGCGGTTCGGTCCACCAGAACGGCGTGGGAGTTCGGTTCTTGGAAGCGTCGAGCACTCAGTCTTCTCGGGTGCAGACGCCGCGGCACCGATGGCAGCGGTAATACACGTGCCGTTTCTGACACTCACCGGCACCGGCGTCCAGGAGCTCGCCGAGTCTGGCCCAATCGCCCAGGCTCCTGGCGCCATGATCGATCTTGTGGACGAGTAGGCCAGCGGCCTTGCCGACGCGAAGCCGGCGATCGAAGCTGGCGGATCGACTACAACACCGGCCGGCCGCACAGCTCCCTCGACGGGGCCACGCCGCACGACTTTGCCACGACCACGGCGGGGGCTCGCCGGCTAGCGCCGGCTCGCCTGACGGAAGACCTTAAACCCGGAAACTCTCACTCCAGCCGCAGCGGAACAATGGGCAAAGTCAGTACGCGAACCCAAACGAGAAGATGTGCAGGATCTACACTGTCATGGGCGGTGGCATGATCGAACAGCGCTGTAGCGAATTCGTGTCAGACCAACGCTGACAACACGCCCGGGCCTTAGCCCGACGCCGAGCCGTCGGTGCCATTTGTCACGGATTAGAGTAATACCGGATGCGAGCGCTCCAGCGTCGGCAACACCGGGATCAACACCTGCGACCAAGCAGCGGACGTTGAGACACTCCGAGCGGAATCGGCCGTTGGAGGATTCGAATCGAGGCGTTGCCGGTCGGCTTGCCCCGACGAGTGAAGTCGAGAATGACCTTGAGGTGTACGGCCAGAGGTTCATAGCGGCGCCCACGAACTCGCTGCCGTTGTCGCAATAGATCCGTTGCGGCAGGCCGCAGTCGAAGCGCAGCCGCTCGAGCGCGCGCACCACATCCTGGCCGGCTAGCCCGCGGCCGACGCGGCCGAGCTCCCCCGAGTCAACATTCCTCAGCCTCAGCTGAACGTCCCGTGAGCGAGC
>JBGTBX010000462.1:0-2239 GCA_041749115.1 Gemmatimonadaceae bacterium | reverse complement strand
CCGTCTCCGCCATCGCGCTCGATCGCAACTCCGTGACCCTGAACGTGGCCCCAGCGAAGGCCGGTACCCCTGCCGCAACGTGGTTTCAGCCCCCCGGCTTCGTCATTTCCGAGGGGTCCGTCTCGACGGTCGCGGCCGGCGCAGGTCAAGACGGTTTATCGATTTAAGACCGACAGCCTCAAGGTTCGCGACGACTTTCAGCCGCTGGCGGTTTTCTAACCTTTGGAGTGCGGCGACTTGTCGCCGCTTTAGACCCCTTATAGAGCAACATCTGTCGAAGTTGAGTCAAGTTGTTTGGATCGAGTTGGCGTCAGGTGAGCGCCGTTGACGTGGCGATCGAGCGCGACTTCGAATTGTTCCAGCGCGCGGTGTAGAGGTGATGTGCTGGAGAGGGCTGTACCGAGCAAGTCGCCCAGTGCCGGACGGAACAGCCGAGCATGGCAGCGCGTGAACCATAAGGCCACGGCCAGTCCCCGCTCGGTCACTTGGTAACGCTGGGATTGGGGCACGCGCTCGATCAATCCGTGCAGGCGCAAGCGGCGCAGTTGATAGGTCAGCCGGCCCTGAGTCCATGAACTGGGATCGACGCCCAGCAGCGGCGCGATGTGCTCGCGCAGGTCGCGGCTGCGAAAGCCGCGGGGCAACAGCCGAAATAGCAGCAGCACCGAAAACAACGCCAGCACCAGCGGATCGCCGAAACGTAACGCCGACGCGCGTTGATCCTCCACCGTTCGGGGCTGCGTCACTTCCCGGAACTGCTCTTCGGCGAGCGCGTGGTCCTGGCTGGTGTGTTCGACGTGCAATACACGTCGGTTGGCTTGAAAAGCCACTTGCCGCAGCGCGGTCAGATGTTCCAGCTTGCGCTTCACGCCGAAATCGTACGGATTATGCACCGTCAGTTCGGTGCGGATCGCACGACCCTCCTTGAAATACTGCTTGATGCGGTTCGATTTGTAATCCACGTGCAGCGACGGGATCACTCCTTCCCGCACCACACGCGTACGGAACGGACCGGGCGTGCGCTTCGTCACGCGCCGCTCGAAGATCAGTTGCAGGTTGTCGGGCCGGCCCAGGTCGAGGTTCTCGCGCAGCACTTCCTCGAAGAAGATGCGGCCCGACAGCGGACGATCGAGGACCTGCGTGAGCGCGAATTCCACCTGGCACATCGAGACGTCGTAACGATAGCCAGCCGCTTGCTCGCTCTTGCGAAAGGGACAGGGTAAGCGGTGCTGCCACTTCCGCAAGAACCGCTCGATCCGCTGCGGCGTGAGGCGGTTGGCGAGTTCTTGCATCCGCGTGGGGTTCTCGCAACTCAGAATGCCGTTGGCCAGCGACTCATAGGCGATCCCTTCCTTCGCCAGTTGTCGCTTCAGCCACTCGTGGCCGTTGAAGCAGAGCTTCGCGCCGTAGGGGAAGTACGAACTGTACTTGAGGAAGAACAAGCCAAAGTCCTCATCGACGGCGTAGAAATAGTACTGGTTGACCATCGCCGTGGTTTCCACGATCCAGGGATAGGTTTGGCCCTGGGCGTTGCGGCGGCCTTCCGTGCGGAACGTGCGGACCTTCTCCTGAGCCTTGCCAATGAACAGCACCCCTTCGCGGTCCGTGAATCGCTGCAGATACTCGGCCGCGAGGTCTTCCTTGCGCTGGCCTTTCTCAAACGTCAGCAGTTCCACGCCGTGACGCCGAGCGTACCGCTGCACGCTGCCAATGAACTGCTCGCTGATGGCCTTCATCTTCCGCGACGATACAGCCCCGGCGCCGTGATGCTCGCGCAGAAAGTAAAACGCGGCGCGGGGCGTTTGCAGCAGCGGCTGATACACGTTGAGGTACACGCGGTCCAGCGACTCCAGTTCCAGGGTGACGTGCTGCTGGAGGACTTCAGCAACGGTGCGTGGTACACTCATCTTCGGCTCCGAGGATCGGGTCCGTCAGGACCACCAACCGCCATCGGCGGTTTCATGCACAGGAACACGTTCCTGTTTTCGATTCCTCGGAGCCCTTTGTCCACCTTTCATGCGCCAGTTGGTTGGAGGCGAAGCCTCGCTAGCGTCGATTAGTGTTCCCTCCTTTCTCTGTGGTTCATTCGCGTTCTTCATTTGCTCGGACCGCGGCCGGTTGGTACTTTAGTGGCATGATTCCCCGTCGCACGATCACTTTCGTTTGGCTTGCGTTGCTCCTGCTGATTTCAAGCGGAGCGCGAGCCGACGATCCCCGGCCGAATTTTGTCTTCGTCACC
>JBGTBX010000461.1:0-13185 GCA_041749115.1 Gemmatimonadaceae bacterium | reverse complement strand
CCTTCACTCCGCCGTGCACGGCGTGCATGAAGGTCGTCTGCCCACCCCAGCAATATCCGATGACGCCGTATTTCTGCGTCGCCGCAGGTTGCAGCATCGCGTAGTTCGCCGCAGCAACGATGGTGCGATTCCGCTCCGCGGCATCCACACCGCCAATCAGGCGACGGGCGGAATCGCCCGACAGTTCAACGGAACTCGGTCCACCGCGCACCAGTGAAAGAAAATCGGGAGCAATCGCAATAAAGCCGTCGGCTGCAACCTGATCGGCCACGGCGCGCACCCAGGTGGCGAGGCCGAATATTTCGTGCACGACCACAACAACGGGCGCCTTCTCCTGCGTCGTTGGGTACACAATCCACGCCATCAGCGAGTCAGCGGAGCCGGGCTCATACGGGATCTTCACCCACTCGCTGTGCCTGGGTGAGCCGGCCAGCCGGGCCTGAGCCGTCATGGCACTCGCGGGCAGGCCGCGCTGTTGCTGTTCCAGATCACGCGCAGCTGCGCCTGGACCCACTGTGGCCGGGGCACGAAGGTCCGAAGCGTTCATGTGCAGTGAGTGATCATCAGCTGCCGCGCTTACGCGACTGCGCGAAAAAGGAGGTGTACTGCAGGCGGTGATCAGCAGAGTGCCGAGGAGGACAGAAGCGGTTCGCATATGGCGTCAGTGGAGAGGTGCGACAGAGTAGGGAGCAGACTCTAGAATGGCCGTCGGGAGGCAAGCTGACAAGCCAAACGTTGCTCTCCGGGGTTCAAGTCACCACAATTGGAGAAGAAATCTTCCCACCACACACGACCATGCGCCTCGCACTGACCACGATCACGCTACTGGCCGCCACATCCGTCGTTGGCCTTGCACAGATGCCGACGAATGATGCGCCCAATCCGTATCGCACCGTAGAGGGATGGGCCCAGTTGCCGACGGGGCGCACCTGGGGCTCGACCAGCGCCGTCGAAATAGACAAGGACGGCGAGAGCATCTGGGTTGCCGAACGCTGCGGAGCCAACAGCTGCCTTGGCTCAGATCTCGATCCCATTATGAAGTTCGACAAGAACGGGAAGATGGTTCGCAGCTTTGGCAAAGGGATGATGATATTCCCGCATGGGATCTACGTGGACAAGGACGGGAATGTCTGGGTCACGGACGGTCAGGACAATCGTGCGCGTCGTCCGCGTGGCGCTGCCGCCGATTCACCGATGCCGCCTGATCCGGCAGTGATCTACGGGCACAACGTGTTCAAGTTCAGCCCCGAAGGGAAACTGCTGATGACGTTGGGTGTGAAGGGAGGAGCTCGCGGCACCGATTATCTGTGGCAGCCCAACGATGTTGTCGTCGGCCCTACGGGCGAGATCTTCGTTGCAGAGGGTCACTCGTCCAATGATCAGGCCAACGCCAGAATCCTGAAATTTTCTGCCGATGGAAAACTGCTCATGGAATGGGGCCAATACGGGACCGGCCCTTCCGAATTCGATCAGCCGCATGCCCTGGCATTTGATTCACAGGGACGCCTCTTTGTCGGAGACCGAGGAAACAATCGACTGCAGATATTCGACCAACACGGTAAACTGCTCGACACGTGGCATCAGTTCAGCCGGGCGAGCGGCATTTTCATTGACCGCAACGACGTGCTCTACGTGACCGACTCAGAATCCGGTTCCATTGAGCCGAGTCGACCGGAGTGGAAACGCGGCATTCGCATCGGGAGCGCACGCACGGGGAGAATCACTGCCTTCATCCCGGATCCGGTGGAGAACACGCGGAACACGAGCGCTGGCGAGGGAGTTGCCGTGGACAGGAACGGCGTGATCTACGGCGCCGAGGTGGGCCCGCGCGCGCTCAAGCGGTATGTAAAGAAGTAGCAGGCCACGGGTTAGTTTGAGGACTTCCGACGGCACGTGGAGCGATAGTCTCGGACGCTGGCTGCAGGGTGCGCGTGTTCAGCTGCCGAGTCTCGACGTGGCTGTACTGTGGTGAACAGATGATCGGCCCAGGCAGATCAGTAAATCAAAGGGCGACCCGTTTGGGGTCGCCCTTTGAACGTTCAATGGAACGGTCGGTTTATTTTGCCGGGAGCCTGAGCGCGACAAGCGACGTATTGCTGCCCGCCCCGGTGGCAAACACGATGTACTGGACGCCGTTGTGCAGGAACGTCATCGGTACCGCCGTGGTTGATGCGGGAATCTTGACGGCGCCAACCTGTTTGCCCGTAGCTTTATCAAGTGCGAAGAGCTGTGGTGTGGCGCCGGGCACTCCGCCACTGCGTCCTGTGCCGAAGATCATCAACGTTTTGGTGTTGATAATCTGCGCCTGACCACCGGCGGGTCGCGGGGGCAGGGTGACGCCGGCAAAGATCGGTGCGGTGCTCGTGGTCGGAATCATTCCGCCGTTCGGCGCCCACCATGCCTTGTCACCGCTGTTCATGTTGTACGCGGTAATTCCGCCGAGTTCACGGGGCTTGAGAATCGACACACCGCCGATCTGCGACCCACGCCCCCGTCCCTCAAATCCACCGCCGCGTGATTCAGGCGGCTTGTATCCCGGTGGGGGCGGCAGTGCGCCCGGCAGGCCGCAGTTATCCCGTGGTGAGCTGTAATCGAACTCGGAGCACGGGTCTTTCTGCAGGGAGATCGCACTGAGTCCGGAAAGCGCTGCGACGTACATCATTCCTGTTTCGGGATCGTGCGCCGCACCGCCGTCGATGTTCACTCCGCCGCTCGCGCCGGGGGCATACCATGAACAGGTTAATCCGCTCTTGGTGGTGCCGTCGTTGGGCGTGCCGGGAATGTAGTACGGGCCCATGCGGCACTGCTTTGCGAGCTTAAGCGCAGAGTCCTTGACCGCGGGTGTGTAGTCGATCAAGTCCTCTTCTTCGAGCCCCATGTGCGAATACGGTGCGGGCTTCGTGGGGATCGGTTGCGTGGGAGATGTCTTTTCCCTGGCGATTTCACTCTGCAGCACAGGTGTCTCAACAATCGGCCAGATGGGTTCACCCGACGCGCGATCGAAGGTGTAAATCCATCCCTGTTTTGTCGTCTGCGCGATCACCTTGCGACGCTGTCCGTTGACGGTGATGTCCATCAGGTTCGGCGCCATCGGCGTGTCATAGTCCCAGATGTCGTGGTGCACCATCTGGAAATGCCAGCGGCGCTTGCCGGTCTTGGCGTCGAGCGCAACGAGTGAGTTGCCGTACAGATTATTGCCCGGTCTATGGCCGCCGTATTCATCCATGAGTGGCATGCCAACTGGGATGTACACCAGTCCCAGCTCGGGATCGGCTGAATACGTGGCCCATGCGTCGTTCTTGCCGACACCTTCGGTGCCGATCTTCGAACCGTTTTCCCAGGTCTCAGCGCCGAATTCACCGGGCTGCGGGACCAGATTGAATTTCCACAACTGTTTGCCGGTGCGCACGTCGAAGCCACGGATAAAGCCGGGCAGATTGCGCACGCGAATCGGGTAATAGCCGTGGATTGATGAATTGCCGACCACAACCACGTCGCCGACCAGAATCGGAGGCGAACTGATCGCGATCTGTCCCAGTTTCGGATCAATACCTCGCGTGCCATCGGCGCCAGTCTTTTTCACCGGGTCCCAACGTTCACCCGGCTGCGCTTCGCGGTAGGGCGCGGCATCGCTGATGACAAAGGCCCCTGAATCGTCCACCGCGAGCGGTACCATCGGGAGTCCAAGTCCCTCCATCAGGTCCACGACCCCGTCCTTTCCGAATTTCGGATCAGGGCGACCGGTCTTGGCATCAAGCGACGCGAGGTGGTAGCCCGGTGTGGCCACGAGGATTCGTTCTTCTCTGCCATCGGTCCAGTAGGCCACGCCGCGGCCGGCAAACTGTCTCGGTGCCTTCTGCCATCGGATCCCTTCGTCGAGTCGCCACATCCACAACGTTTCGCCCGTGACGGGATCAACCGCGGCGGTGATGCGACGCGTGGTCGCGACGGTAAAAATCCGACCGTTGGCAAACAGCGGGGTGGTGCGATAGTACTCGTCGGCGCCAAATGCACCGGCCTTCCACTCCCACGCGACGGTCAGGGAGTTGAAGTTCGATGCATTAATCTGGTCGAGCGACGAGTATCTGGTGCTCCACGCATCGGCGCCCCAGTAGCGCCATTCGCCAGGAACGTTGCCTCGCACGAGCGCGGCCTGCTGACTGGCGTCGGACACGGTAGCCGATGCCAGCCATGCGCCTAACGAAATGCCGACCGCGGCCAGCGCTATGCCGACTTTGCGGGAGGTGGGAGAACGGAAAGCCATCGTGGCGAACCTCGGGTGGGGAGACGAGAAGGGTACGACCTGCAATACAATTACACGTTATTCAGTGGGCCGATGCGGTCGCTCCACGCAGCCACGCGGGGACGTGTCTGGAGTGGAAAGCGCGTTCGAGTGCTCTCTCCGGCCCGATGGTGTCGATGACCGTTGTGTCCGTGGCAACGGTGTCCTTTTTGACCGTGTCCTTTTTGACCGTGTCTTTCGTGACCGTGTCCTTGGGCATCGCCGTGCTGTCCTTGGCGGTCGCCAGCGTATCGATGCGAATGGACGCGAGTGAATCAGCTGTGTGCGGCAGCTCAGCCTCTCCGGCAGGCATTCCGTTCAGCTGCAGGATATACGCCGTCACATCGGAGTATTCCTGCGGTGACAACGTGCCGGGATCGCCGCTGGGCATCTCCGTTACCAGATAATTGAAAAACTCGGCGAGGGGTTTGCCGATCCACACCTCGCGCAGGATGGCCTTGTGTTCGTCCATGTCATGACACGAAAGGCAGACCAGCGTGAACTTGTCCTTGCCGCGGGTCGCCTGCGAGGCGTTGTAGACGGAATCAAAGGTGGTGCGCGGAGGCTCATGCCACTGCGCTGCCGCGACCCCAAGGGCGCCGAATGCGATAGGTAGTGCAAACCGAAAGCGTACAGACATCATGATTGTGATAGACGGAAGTTGAACAAGGAAGATTCTACAAGCGGGAGGGCGGTGGCGCCACAGGTGCTAGGTCGCGTTCGGTGGCGGGCTGGCGAGGGCTTTCGTGAGACGATAGAGGAATTCCTGGCCTTCGAAGAACGACTTGATGCTCATTCGCTCATCGCGCCCGTGCGCTCGTGCGTCCACGGTCGGATCACTGAAGAGTCCCGTGACGCCGAGGGCGGGGATACCCAGCGCTCGAAAAAAGCGCGAATCGGTGGCTCCGGTGGACATCGAAGGAATCACCGGAATGTTGCCGAAGAGTTCGCGGGTGATGCGCCGCACGGGATCCATGACTTCCGGAAGCAGTGGGGAAGGGGGTGATGGCGGACGCTGACTGGCGATGGTGACTTGCACAGCAGTATCGGCGATTGCGCGCGCGAGGGCGTCACGGACTTCGCTGGCACTCTCGGTGGGATAGATGCGGCAATTGATATTGGCTTCGGCGAGCTGTGCCAGCGCATTGGTTGCGTGCCCACCTTTGAGCTGGGTGGCGACGCAGGTTGTACGCAGCATTGAATTATATCGCGGATCTGCGGTGACGACCTTCTGCGCTGCCATGTCCGCCGGGTTAGCGACCAACGCCCGCATGGCGTTGCCCATCGTCGCCGGCTCCTGTTCGGCCGTCTGGGTGAAGAATGCAGTCGTCACTTCATTCAGCTTTACAGGGAAATGATAACGGCCGACTTTGGAGAGAGCATCAGACAGCGCCGTAATGGCGTTGTCGTCACGCGGTACGGATGAATGTCCACCCTTGTTGGTGGCACGCACGGTGAAGTTGGTTGTTACTTTCTCCGCCGCCTGTACCGAATTGAACAGGTAGGCGCCGTTGCGCAGCACGCCACCACCACCTTCATTGATCACGAGTTCGGCATCCACCAGGTTCCGGTGGTTCTTGAGCAGCCAGTCGACGCCATTGAAGGCTCCACTCTCCTCGTCGGCGGTCAGCGCGATGATGATGTCGCGATTGGGGACGAACCCTTCCTTCTTCAGTCGGGACACGTTGGCGACAAAAATTGCCGCCATAGCTTTATCGTCTGCGGTTCCGCGTCCGTAGTAATACCCGCCGTTCTCCGTGAAGACGAACGGATCAAACTCGGGAGACCAGTCCTCCTTGAGCGCCTCGACGACGTCGAGATGCGCGAGCAGGAGCAACGGGCGTGGGCCGTTCGGTCCGCCGTTCCCCCGCCACCGCGCCACGACGTTGTGTTTTTCGGGGCGCGGGCCTCCGACAAAGATATCTTCAGCAGGAATGCCGGCCTCCCTGAGTCGTTTCGCTGCGAGATCAGCGCCAAGCGTCACGTTGCCGGTGGTGACACTCGTGTTTGCCTCGACCAGCTCCTTGTAGATCGAACGCGTCAACTGCTGGTGTTCATTCAGCTGTCCGGCCGTATAGATCGCGGGGCGCTGCTGGGCACCGGTGACAGTCGCCGCAAATACCGAACAGATGAGGGACAAGCGAAAAGCAGAACGCATGGGAGAGATCGCGAGTGAAGGATGCAGGATTGTACGCAGAGGGCGGCATCGCCGCTGCCGGCCCGGGGACGCAGTCATACTCCGACCGGCGGTGTGTGTTCGCCTCCGGCGCTGGCGTCGGCTCGAGAGAAACGAGCATAGGCCGCACTGAACGCCCACGCGACCGCGAATGCAACAAGAAAAACCAGAGAAATACGCATGAGGCTGAGGGCTGTCTCGGGCCCCCATGCCGGGAGCGACAGGGGATACGCGCTCAGCGCGGTCCAGCGCTCGGTCATCCAGTGCCACGCCGTGTGGGCAATGAGGCTCGACAGGACGATCGTACCGACCTTCGCAGACGATACGCGACTGTACGCCCACGCAAGAAATGGCGCCGCGAGGGCGACAATCAGAATCTGCCCCAGTTCAACACCCACGTTGAACGAAAACAGCGCCGTCAGCAGATTGGGACCGGCAAACTGCAGGGTTTCACGGAGAAGAAACGAAAATCCGAATCCATGAACCAGGCCGAAGGCGAACGCCATACGCCACCGGCGATCCGCGGAGTCGGGAGAGAAAATATTCTCCAGAGCCATGTACACGATCGACGCGGCGATGCACAGCTCAATCAATGGGGGAAACCACAGTGCATTCGGTGCCCAGCCGAACGCCGCCGCGCCAAGCGTGAGCGAATGCGCCAGAGTAAAAGCGGTCACGACAGCGATCAGTGCCCGCACCCGCCGCACCGGAATGACCAGGCAGAGCAGGAAGAGCACATGGTCGATACCGTCGAGAATGTGCTTGAAACCCGATACCACGAACTGACGCGCAGATTGCAACCAGCTCGGGTCGAGCTCGACCAATCCGGGGTTACCCGTGAACTGAAGGACGCGCTCGGGCCCGCCCCCCCCCCCGGTGGCAAATCGCAAAACCGTCTGTGTGCTTACGCCGAGTCGGGCGAATTCGGGCCGCACGGCAATCTGCGACGCGTCGCTGGTGATGTCCCATTCCATCTGGATGTCCACCATTGCCTGCTTCCAGTACAGATCAACGGAATCGGTGAGAGCGGGGGCACCGAACGACTCAACCGCCGTGTCGAACTGCTCGAACGCACGATCCGACTGGAGGGAGACGCGCGTCGCCACAACGCGACCGGACCTCACAGCACGGCCGTTTTCCTCGATGCCTAGTGCATCGCGAATCCAGATTCGGGCACCATCGTCAATCTGATTGCCCAGGCGTCCGAAATCGAGAAACTCAGTACTTCCACCGCGGAGCGGCAGCTCGAGGTCTCGCAGCGCCTCAAGAGGCACGCGGGCCAGCGCGGTGAGGCGTTGCCCCTCGGCGCGAAGGAAAACGAGCACGGTGACGCGCGCCGGAATCTCGTGCGAGCGAACCGTGCGGGGAGACGACAGAAGCGCGGCAGCGACGACCGCTGCGAGCACGGCGACGACCCGCAGGATGGCGCGTAATCGCTGCGAAAAGATCTTGAGACTCACGGAGTGGGGGATCACAGGATAGAATCATGAAGCCTCGCACCCCAGCGGGCGAGTGTGCTACCACGTATTGATCTGAGCTCCCCCACTCTTTTTGGAGATGCGTGAATGAAGCGCAAGACCATTTTCGGCTCGTTTCTCGTCAGCCTTATAGCCATTCTGGCTGTCGGGCAAAGCCAACTCGGCGCCACGATAGCTCAGGATCAGGTCGACGCGCCGCGCTTCGAGGTCGACCCGCTGTGGCCCAAGCCGCTCCCCAATCACTGGTTGATGGGGAACGTGATCGGAGTGGGCGTGGATTCCCGTGATCACGTGTTCATCGTGCATCGCACGGACTCGTTCAATGAACGCACGGAGATCGGGCTCGCGACGAACCCTCCGACTGGTGAATGCTGCCGTCCGGCGCCTCCCGTGCTTGAATTTGATCCCGATGGGAACCTGGTTGGTTCGTGGGGAGGACCCGCCGACGGCTACACCTGGCCCGGCTCCAACCACGGCATCGCGATCGATCACAAGGGCAATGTGTGGATCGGGGGCAATGGTCCCCGGGATTCACACATTCTCAAGTTCACGCGCGATGGCAAGTTGATTAAACAGTTTGGCACGCCCGGTCAGGCGGCCAACAGCAACACGTCCGAGCACTTTGGCCGCGTGGCGAAGGTTTCCTTCGACGTCGCCGCGAACGAGGCCTACGTCGCCGATGGATACGGCAACAAGCGCGTGGCCGTGATCGACATGGAGACCGGCGCGCTGAAGCGTTTCTGGGGGGCATACGGCAACAAGCCCGATGACGCGAACCTCGGCCCTTACAATCCGGACGCTGCACTGGCCCAGCAGTTCCGCAATCCTGTACACTGTGCCGATCCGTCCAACGATGGCTTTATCTATGTGTGCGACCGGGCGAACGATCGCATTCAGGTCTTCCGCAAGGATGGGTCGTTTGTGAAAGAGAAGCGCATCGCTCCCAAGACGTTAGGCGATGGCTCGGTCTGGGACGTGGCCTTCTCCCGCGACGCGGCGCAGAAGTACATGTACATGGCCGACGGAAAGAACGAGCGCGTGTACGTCATGGACCGGCAGTCACTCGACATACTGACGACCTTTGGCGACGGCGGTCGGCAGCCGGGACAGTTCTTCGCAGTGCACAGCATTGCAACGGATTCCAAGGGCAACCTGTACACCACCGAAACCTACGAAGGCAAACGGATCCAGAAGTTTGCCTACAAGGGCATCGGCAAGGTCGCGCGTGTTCAGGGAGTGCTGTGGCCTAAGCGTTAGGCGCTGACACTCCTGTCGGATAAAGAAAAGGCGCGAGTCCTAGAACTCGCGCTTTTTCATTTCCTTGAATATTTCCTTTGCATCTTCGAGATTCGCGCCCTCGTCGGCGTCCGTCGCCTTGAGCGTCGGGTCAACCCAGCGGGCGGGCTTGCCGGACTGTTTCGTCGCCTTCTCCATCTTCTTGATCAGCGCCTGCATCTGTTTCTCGTTCATCGGAATTTGCGTCGTGAAGTCGAGAGTGGATCGTGTACTAACTGTCCATGGAAAGTATCGGGTGGGGCGGTTCGAGAGGAGTGCGGAAGGGGTTGCGGCGGGCTTTCGGCGGCCCCATTTCTGATGCTCCTGCAGTACTGGAGCTTTCTTCAACCACAACTGGCGTGCATCGTCGCGAGTTTCTTCCTCTGTTCGGTAGTTCTGCCCTGATTGGTCTCTCGGGACTCCGGCTTGGCGCCCAACCTGCGCCCGTGTCGCAGGATCGACTCATTATCGACGCAATGGGGGAGCTGCGGTTCGAATATACGGACGCGCTGATCCGCGACATGCTGGGAAGCGGCATGGACGCGATCACCGTGACGCTGTGTGACCCGAAGCCCGCAGGGGCCGAGGCGATCGAACTGGCGATCGATTCCTTGCTGGAGCACGACCGATTCCTGGCGTCGAAGCCGAACTTCTTCATCAAGGCGACGAGCGCAGCCGATATTGAGCGGGCGCGTCGCGAAGGCAAACTCGCTGTGTTCTACCTGTATCAGAACACGGTGCAGTTCGCGCATTCACACGATCGGGTGGCGCTGTTTTATCGCATGGGCCTGCGCAGCGCACAGTTGACGTACAACACGCGGAATCACGTGGGCGTTGGCTGCTGGGAAACCGGCGGTGTGACGCCGTTCGGACGCGAGCTGATTGCGCAGATGAACAGTATCGGCATGTTGATTGATCTGTCGCACGCCAACATGCAGACGATGGCTGAGGCGATCGCGGCGTCGCGCGCCCCGGTGATCGTGTCGCACACGGCTTGTATGGCGGTGCACCAGAACCGGCGCAACACCACCGACGAAAATCTGCGTGCACTGGCGGCCAAGGGGGGCCTGGTCGGCGTCTGCCAGATGCGGCCGTTTCTGACCACCAAGAAGAGCGATAATCTGCACGCGTATTTTGATCATCTGCTCCACGCGATTCGTGTCGCAGGGGCTGAGCACGTCTGCATCGGCAGCGACCGCGATCACCGCGTCATCGAGATGACGCCTGAATATCTCGCCGAGCTGAAGCGCGAAGAAGGGAGCCAGGTGCAGGAGAACGAGCTGCCCTACTTTATCAACGAGCTCAACGGGCCGCGGCGGATGGAAGTGGTCTGGGACGGATTGGCTCGACGGGGCGTCGGGTCATCCGATCTGGAGAAGGTGATGGGCACCAACGTGCTGCGGCTGTATCGCGACGTGATCAGGTAGGTAACAACTCGGGAGGTTGTATGGCGTCCAGTTCAGCAAAAACAGTAGCAGAGTATCTGGCGTCGCTTGAGCCCGAACATCGTGCGGTCATCACCGCGGTGCGCCGTGTGATCAAGCGGAACTTGCCCAAGGGATTCCGGGAAACGATGGACTGGGGAATGATCTCATACCAGATCCCTCTGTCGACATATCCCGATACCTACAACAAGCGGCCACTGAGTTACGCGGCCCTGGCTCGGCAGAAGGACAGGTATACGGTGTATCTGACGAGCGTGTATCAGGATCCGATGCGGCTCGCGGAGTTCAAGGATGCGTACATGTCGACGGGCAAACGGCTCAGTATGGGAAAGTCCTGTGTGCATTTCCGCAGTCTGGATCAACTACCCCTTGATCTTATCGGTAAGGAAATCGCCAGCAGTTCAGTCGACGAATTCATCAGGCGCTACGAAGCCTCACGCAGAGGAACCGCGAAGCGCGCGAAGACTGCGCCACGCGCCCCGGCGCGTTCGCGGACGTCGGTCAGGAAGGCCCCCAAGAAGTAGCGCGCAGCGAACACACTGTCAGTCTGCGGGTAGCCAGCGGCTCACCCCATTCCCTAGTATTGTCGATGCACATGCAGCGCTTCTTACCTCTTTCTGTTGTTTCGCTGCTGGTCGCCTGGCCGGTTGCCGGCGGTCAGAGCGACTCTGCGGTTGCGTTCGGACCTCGTTCAGCCGTGTTGGGCGTCTACAGTGCGGCGCAGGCGGAGCGGGGCAGGATTGTGCATCGCGAGGAGTGCACCGGCTGTCACGGGGCGACTGCCTACATTGGGGAAGGGTTTGTTGCACTGTGGAAGGGTCGATCGATCTTTGACATCTTCGACCAGCTCAAAACGACCATGCCCGACGACAATCCAGGTCGTCTCGAACGGGCGCAGTATGTCGATGTGATTGCGTACATCCTGAGCCTCAACGGTTTTGTTGCCGGCGCAGAAGAACTTCCGACCGAAGAAGGGGCGATGCGCGACATCGTTGTCGACAGCATTCCCTGATTATGACCTGTTTGTTCATCTGACATAAAGAGTAAGCTGCCTGCCAATGACACTTGATCGACGTGAATTTCTCAAAACAACCACTGCACAGGCCGGGATGGTGGCAGTGGGTGCTAAATCGCTCAGCGCCACAATCAAGGACGTTCCTGTTGAGAACCGGGCGCCGGCCTTCAGCCAGCGTCTCCCGGATGTGGTGGTGGTTGGCGCCGGTGTGATCGGCGGTTTCACGGCCTACCATCTGCAGAACAAGGGAGCCCGTGTCCTGCAGATTGATGCGTATGGGCCGGGAAATTCCCGTTCAACATCGGGCGACGAGACGCGGGGGATTCGCACGTCGTATGGCGACCGGCCCCATGGCGAGCAATGGATGCAATGGGCCGACCAATCGATTCAGAAGTGGAAGGAGTGGGACGATCGCTGGTGGAAAGAGATGGGGCAGCGCGTCTTTTTCGAAACGGGCGATCTGATTACGCGCGGCTCATGGGACCCATTCCTGACGACGACCGCGACCTTGTGGGAGAAGAACAGGATTGCGTTTGAGCGGCTCACGGTCGACGAAGCGCAGTACCGCTGGCCTGTGTTTAACCTGGAGGGCATCCAGGCTGCGCTCTACGAGCCGCAGGCCGGTGTCGTGCGGGCGCGGGCGTCGGTCATTTGTATTTCATCGCAGTTTCAGCGTGGTGGCGGTAAGCAGCAGATCGAACGTGTCACCACATTGATGCGCGACGGGGGAAAGATCGATCATCTGTTGCTGGGGAACGGCGAAGCGATCCGCGGAGGCAAATACGTGTTCGCACTCGGCCCGTGGATGTGGAAGATGTTCTCTGCTTTGCTGCAACCGCGAATGCGAGCCCCCATGGGACACGTATTCTACGTGGCGACACCGGTCGGCGACTCGCGCTTTCAGTATCCCAACATGCCGAGTCACAATTTTCCCGGCATCACCGGATGGCCCACGCTGCCATTTGATAATCGGGGATTCCGGACGCGTGTTGGTGGTGGGGCCTCGGGAGATCCCGACACCAGCGTGCGCATGGTTCCTCCATCGAACCATGAACGGTTGCGTCGCTTTCTTGCTGAACGCTTCCCGCTGATCAAGGACATGCCGGTGTCTGAAACGCGAGCCTGTCACTACGAGAGCACGGTCTCGCGGAATTTTATCATCGACACCCACCCTGATTTTTCCAACGCGTGGCTCGCGGGGGGTGGCAACGCCGAGGCCTTTAAGCAGGGGCCGGTGTTCGGTGAATACGTCGCCAATCGTGTACTCGGCAGACCGACCGATCCGGCGCTCACGATTGCATTCAAAGTGCCCGAGACCACGTACGAGTTGGAGGAAAAGAAAGCCGCCGAGGCCGCCGCTGCACGCAAGAGTGGCGAAGGAGACTATGATGATGATTAATCTGGTGATGCACGCGCTGACCATTCTTGTATTTCCGCACAGTACGGCAGCACAGCCGCGCTGGCAGCAGATCGGAACCACCGGTAGCGGAAATGCCGTGTACGTCGATCGTGGG
>JBGTBX010000460.1:0-23954 GCA_041749115.1 Gemmatimonadaceae bacterium | reverse complement strand
ATTGTTCGCGTCAAGGACAAATGCGCCGAATGCCTTTTCTCCGATCTCCGGAACGCGGGCAAACACCACATAAAAATCAGCAATCCCGCCGTTGGAGATCCACGTCTTCTCCCCACGCAGGCGCCAGCCTGCTCCGTCACGGGTCGCTGTCGTCGTCATGGCGCTGATGTCGGAACCACCGCCCGGTTCAGAGAGTGCAAACGCAGCGATGCTGGTTCCGCTCGCCACACCGGGTAAATACTGCGCCCGCTGCGCCTCGGTGCCATACAATGAAATTGGACCCGCACCAAGTCCCTGCATGGCGAACGCGAAATCGGCGAGCGCGTCGTGGCGCGCGAGCGTCTCGCGGATGAGTGCCAGAGTGCGCACATCGAGCTGAGTCCCGGCTCCTCCATGAGGAGCGATCACGCAGTGTCGGAGCCAACCTGCCGCGCCAAGCGACGATACCAGCGCGCGACATTCGGCGTCTACATCATGCCCGGATGAGGTAATGTGCGCGGCACACCATGTGTCCAGCGCATCGGCGATCTGTCGATGCCGATCATCAAAAAAGGGCCACTGCAGGAACGTGCGATCAGTCACGACGTCACTCAGAAAAGGGAGCCCTGCTCAATCTCCTTCGAACTGTGGAACAGCGCGAGCAACAAACGCCCGGTACGCACGCTCGAAGTCGCGGGTGTGCATACAGAGGGCCTGGGCCTTCGTTTCATAGTCTATGGCGTCGTCGACAGCCATCGCCCATTCGTTGTGCAGGCATGACTTGGTGACGGAGTGGGCGAAGGATGGACCCGTCGCCAACTCACCGGCAAGGGCCAGCGCCTCATCGAGCAGATGTTCAGCTGTCGCAAGACGATTGTAGAATCCCCATGCCACGGCCTCCTGAGACGACATAAAGCGTCCCGTAAAGAGCAGCTCGGCGGCGCGGCCCTGACCAATAATGCGTGGAAGTATTGCACACGCTCCCATGTCGGCGCCGCTTAATCCCACCTTGCTGAACAGGAACGCCACTCGGCTGCGGTCGGTGCCGATGCGCAGGTCGCTCGCCATGGCGAGAATCGCCCCTGCACCTGCGCATACTCCGTCCACTGCAGCAATGAGAGGTTGCGGACAGGCGCGCATCGCCTTCACCAGTCCGCCGGTCATGCGCGTGAATTGCAGCAGCTCATCGCTGCGACCCTTCGCGCGGCTTTCGATCAGCGGACCAATGATTTCATGGACGTCTCCGCCACTGCAGAAATTCCCGCCCGCTCCGGTCAGCACAACGCACCGGATCTCCCCCACATGCACGAGTGTGTGAAAGAGTTGAGTCAGCTCGGCGTACGACTCAAATGTGAGCGGGTTCTTCCGCTCCGGGCGGTTCAGCGTGATTACACCCACGCCCCCGTGTCGCGTCCAAACAAACGTCGTTGGCGAGATCGTGGACACATCAACGTTGGGACTGGTCATGGCAGATTAAGTGGCTTGAGTGCGGGCCCGGGCAAGTAAGCGCTCGAGTTGATCGGCTCCTGCGCGATACTGCCATGGCCACTCCGCGTCAGCGTAACCCGCATCGGATGCGGCGCGCAATGTCCAATAGGGATCCACGAGGTGTGGCCGGCCGAGGGCGCACAGGTCAGCTCTGCCTGCGGCGATGATCGAATTAATCTGATCCGCCTCAGTAATTGCTCCAACTGCGATGGTGGCAATGCCAAGCTCGTTGCGAATGCGATCACTGTACGGTGTCTGGTACATGCGGCCGTACACCGGCTTCGCCTCGGGAGAGGTCTGTCCGGTGGACACATGCAGGATGTCGGCCCCGGCGTCGGTGAACGCTCTGGCGATCGCCACGCTCTCCTCGCCGTCTACGCCCCCTTCCACCCAGTCGGTGGCGGAAATGCGTACAGACATGGGGCGTTCAGCAGGCCATGCACCTCGCATCGCCGCGAACACTTTAAGAGGAAAACGCAAACGATTCTCCAATGAGCCGCCGTAGGCATCGGTTCGCTGATTACTCAACGGTGTGATAAATCCCGAAAGCAGATATCCGTGGGCGCAGTGTAACTCCAGCATGTCGAAGCCGGCATTGATGGCGTAGTCCGTGGCCCGCACAAACTGTCGGATCACAGCATCCATGTCATCACGTGTCATTTCACTCGGCACCTGCATACCCGGACGGAACGCACTCGCCGATGCAGCCATCACAGGCCAATTACCGCTGTCCAGTGGCTTATCTGTTCCACCGAGCCCAACACTGGTTGAACCGCGGCTCCCTGAGTGACCGAGTTGCAGGCAGATCTTTGCGGGCGTTTCCCTGTGAACAAACGCGACGATTCGTCGCCATGCGGCGGCCTGCATGTCATTGTACAGTCCGGTGCAGCCAGGGGTGATGCGTGCTTCGGGAGACACACACGTCATCTCTGTCATGACCAACGCCGCTCCGCCCATCGCCCGCGCACCATAGTGCACCAGATGAAAATCATGCGGGATGCCATCCTCAGCGGAATACATATCCATGGGCGACACGACCACACGATTGCTCAGCGTCATCTTCCGCAGGGCGAACGGCGTGAACATCGGGGGAGGGGGGGGCTCCGCGGGTGTTGTCGCCGCGCTGGCTCGTGACGCAAACCATCGCTCCACACCCTCGACATACGTGGTGTCTCTCAGCCTGAGATTTTCGTGGCTGACGCGCTGCGATCGTGTGAGCAGGGAATAGGCAAGTTGCTCCGGCGGCAGCGACACATACCGGGACACGTTCTCGAACCACTCCATGGAGTTGCGGGCCGCGTTTTGCAACTTAATAACATCGACGCTGCGTTCAGCCTGATACCGGTCGCACGCGTCCGTCAGATCTGCGGAAGACTGTGCACTTGACGCCTCGCGCGCGAGGCTGATGGCGTCCTCCATGGCGAGCTTGGTTCCCGATCCAATGGAAAAATGGGCCGTATGCGCTGCATCGCCCAGCAAGACGATGTTGCGGTGCCGCCATCGGTTGCATGTGACCTTGAGGAAGGTGACCCAGGGATCGCGATGGCGCTGCGCGGTAGCATTAAACAATAACGGATGCCCGTCGAGCCACGGTGCAAACAGGGCTTCGCAGGCTGCAACAGTCTCCGCGCTGTCCATGCGGTCGAAACCGGCGTTCTGCCACGATCTCTCATCACACTCGACGATGAACGTCGAGTGTTCGGTGTCGAACTGATACGCGTGCGCCTGAAAGGTGCCGTGTTCGGTGTGCAGGATGACAAACGTAAAAGCATCGAAACGCCGCGTGGTGCCAAGCCAGATAAACCTGGCGGAACGTCGGTCGAGATGGGCGTCAAAGTGCTCGGCGTAACGAGTACGTATGGCGCTGTTGACACCGTCTGCTGCAACGATCAGGTCCGGAGCACCGCCCAGAAGTTTGGTAAGCTGAGCCTCGTCTGCCACATCGGTTTCGAAATGGAGTTCTGCCCCAAGTTCGCTCGCGCGTCGCTGGAGGAGGCGCAGCAGGGCTTTGCGCGACATGCCCGAGAAACCGTGCCCCCCGGACGTGAACGTGCGCCCGCCCTCCGCGATGTGCACGTCGATGTCGTCCCAGTGAGCGAATTCGCCGGTGATCTGATCAAAGCTTGCTTCGTCGGCCTGACGAAAGTGCTCAAGGGTTTGATCCGAAAAGACCACGCCCCATCCGAACGTGTCGTCCGCCGCATTGCGCTCAAAAAGTGTGACGCGTATGTCGGGACGGGATTTTCGAAGCAAGAGGGCGAAGTACAGACCTGCCGGGCCTCCGCCGAGTACCGCAACGTGCAATGGTTGTGCTCCTGCATGAGGTGGGCGGATACTACGCCCGAAACGCCAATCCCTACAAGGGGCGCTAGACGAGTCCCCACCTCTCCATTTCATCGCGCAATGTGTCAGTGAGCTCTCTGGGGCGGCGGTAATACCACCAATCCTCCGAACTCAGGCCGTCTTCTGCCTCCACATCGGGTCCCCAAATACAGGGACACGCCTCTGTTTCCTCGAGATATCGTGCGTCAACCAGGTGAAGCGCTTCGAGTTCGGTTCCTGAGACGCCTCCGAGTTGTGAGGCCGTACTTACCAGATCGCGCAGATCCATGTCGTTGATGTATTCGTCGAGCGACGCGCCGTAACCGGTCTCGATCTGATTAACGATTTCCGTCCATCTGGTGATGAGCCCGGGAAATCCGTCGACCACCATACGTGCCGGACACGAACGTGCCAGCAGCAGGGCGCGAACAGGATCGTGAGGAATGGAGTTCCGGTCATGTTCGGTGGGCGATGACATGGGATCAGGGGATAGGGCGTCGCCGCGCCTGACGGCGGAAGTATCGTTCACCGTCGTTAGGTCTGAAAAATGTGCGAATCGTGCCGTCCGCATTGAATGCGAGAAAACTTCCACTGTCACGGTCGAAACGGGAGAATACACCATCGTCGCGGGCGAGCTCAAGAACACGATCATCGATCGAAGCGTCGCGCAAGGTCTGAGCCTGTGTGAGATAGGCGTCCATCGTAATCGCGCCGAACTCGCGGCCATGTTTGATGAAGTGATCCCGCAGATTATCGCGGGATCGGAATCCGACGCTTCCACCAAACTTGCGCACTTCCAGTGACGGCGATCCGGCGGATGCGCCCCCTGCTGCTGGTGCCGACGACACAACGGGCGTGGTCGGCTTCTGTTCAGCGGCCGGTGCGGCGGGTCCGCACGCCAACACCAAACAGGCAGTCACAAGCCGACCCGCACGGCTCACGATCAGCTGCGTCAAGCGGCGTACCACCGCCAGGCGGCCCCGGTGTTCAAGCGTTTCGGGACCCGGCATCATTTCGCGCGCACGCGAGAACCTTGCCCCGGCCTGAACAATGGCCCGAACCATTCGTTCACGGCTTGCCGAGCCATGCATCCCGAAACACCTGCATACCCGCAGTCACGTTTCCTCCTGTTGATTCAAGTGTGACCAGCTCCATGCGCGGATTTGTTCCTACGGTAAGCTGCGACGTCACGGTCTGTCCTCGGCTCTCAAACACTATGGCAACCCGCTGGTCTGGTGTGAGTGCGTTGACCGCGCCGGTGAACGATTCCTGGCTCGTGATCGTTGTTCCGCCGAGTGATACTATCACGTCACCGCGGTCCACACCTGCTTCATAAATCGGAGTGCCGGCTATCGTGTTGTTCGATACCGCGCCGCGCGTTCCATCAAAGTTCAAGCTGATGGAGCCGAGGAAACGTGTCGATGTATCGGCCTGACGAAAGAGGAGTCCCGCTTTGGCCATCAGGTCAGCATACGGCGGCGCGTCCCTCCCGGCGATGTAGCGGGAAAAGAACTCCCGTGCAAACGCGGCGTCCGACACCGCCGCCAGCGCGGCCTGAACGTCAGCCATGGTGTATGGCTTAACGGGAGCGTATCCGCGTTGCGCGCCGTGACGTTTCCACATCTCGCGCATGAAGTCATCAAGGGTCACGGCCGGAGTGCGCGATCGCAACGACAGGTCGAGCGCGAGGGCAACAGCCTGACCGTAGGTGTAGTACGAGAGGAAGGTGTTCGGCTTGTTCTGCGGGTCGATCGACACCGCGGCGTCGACAAACGGCGCCTGCTGCGACATCTGAATGGCTGAATGAAATCGGCGCCCCGGTGTGTTCACGAGCGCATTCGCAGCGCCACCGGCACCGCCAAGGAACGCGTCGAGGGTCGTGACGCCGGCTCGCTTCATGGTCAGAGGGCCGTAATAACTGGTGAATCCTTCGGCGAGCCACAAACCGTCGGACATGTTCGCTTCAGTAAAATCAAATGGCTCAAGAGTCTGTGGCCGCATCCGCTCCACGTTCCACGCATGGAAGAACTCATGAGAGACGGTGCCGAGGAGGCCGGTCATTGAACGTGCCAGCGAGCCGCTGTTCGTGAGACTGGTCGAATTGCGGTGTTCCATGCCGTCCCCGGAAGCCCAGGGCAGATACACGCTGAGAAAGGTGTACTCGCCGTTGTCGAATGCCGGCAGCGCTCCGAACACGCGGATCTGTTCGTCGACAATCTTCTTGGTCGCATCCACGTATCGGGTTTCTTCGTCGGCAGTGCCGAGATGATGCAAGGCGATCCGCAATAGCTGGTCGCGTCCGCCCGAACGCACGGACCATCGGTGCCACGAGATGCGCGCCAGATGGGTGGGTGAATCCATGAAGTATTGCAGATTCGGAGCCGTAAACACCGATGAATCAGCGGTCGCGAAAAGCTGCGTGGCGACCGTCCATGATGGATCGGGCCGAACAAACCGGACTCGCACGGGCCTGCGCTCCAGTCCCGGAGCCCACGCAAAGGTCGCGGGGATGTTGAGGTGGGCTCCCGCTCGATCGACCGCGGCGTAGGTGCCGTCGGCGCGATCAGCATACAGCGTATAGCTGAACTTCACTTCGCCGTCGTGCCCACTCACCGACCACGCGTGTGGTGTTGACTGCGTAACGATCAACGCACGGCCGCGCGAATCCACCGCGCGCACGTTGTAGACGTTCTTCGCAAACTCATGCACCGCGTATCGGCCCGGTGAACTTCGGCTCATGCGCACCGTCAGCGGCCCACCTCGCGGTACTCCTGCGAATGTGGCCTGCACGTCCGCTTCGTGGTGCGCGGCGTTGGCAAAGCTGATCTCGTATTCGACGGCGCGTTGCGCAGCGGGTGCACGGGACTGAGCCTGTGAGGACGGTGGAGCAATCAGCGCGCAGGTCGCTGCGAGAGCGGAGAGCCGGAGCAGATACATGGGACAGATGAGTGATGAAGACCGGAATGTACCCACCAGCGGCGGGATGCTCACAGTTTAGCGCTTTGGCACGTCGGGTGCGTTGCCCCACATGGTCTTGGTCCAGATGACCAGCGCGCCGCACCCGTTCAATGTACGGTACTGAGCCGGGGCGAGTTCCCCGCGCGGATAAACCTCGATTGCGCGCAGATCCGTGGGTATCACAAGAGCATCGATCTGTGCCCCCTCGGTTCGCGCACCATCGAGAAATATGAGGGGCTGACACACCGGCGACCGCGTACGCACGTTCCCGGCCGCCGACATAAACACATTGTTGCCCCCGCTGCCCGGAGAAACGGTCAGTCCGTTCATGGTGCGGAACAATTCTGATGGTAGCGCCGGGTTCATGCGCACGATGTCAGCATGGTCGAGGTACACGCCGGCCCCTGTTTTGCTGCGGCTCTCAAATCCCTTCCGTATGTGGGCGAGCGACGCGGTGAGGCTCTTGCCGCTGATGCGCGACGTTTCCAGTCTGGCCACGCCCGACCGCAGTTCAACCGGCGTCTCAACCATCTGAAAAGAAACGCCAGCATCGGACTCTGCCGTCACGTCAACGAGTGCGGTGGCGGGGAGAAAGCCGAGTGCCCTGACGTCGAGGGACTGCGAGCCGACTGGAACGTTCCTGAGAATAAAGGATCCGTCTGAGTCTGTCAGTGCGGAATCGCCGTTGACGATGCCCACTCGCGCGTTGTACACGCCCAGTCCTTTCACGTTGCGCACCACGCCACGCACGTCTCGCGTGGCGCGACGGAATACCGGGGCCTCCGAGTGCTCAACCACAGGGGGACGGGCGTCGGTGCTGTCCAGCTGAGTCTCCGTGGTCAGATGAACGGGTTCGGAGAAGCCGATCAGAAAGTCGCGTCGCTCCAGTCCAGTCGTGTCTGCAGTGAACTGCAAAAGGCCGGTCGAGTCGGGTCCGGAAAAGACCCGAGCCAGAATTTCGGCACCCAGCGGGATCCCGCAGATGAGGAAACTTCCAGCGGCATTGGCCTGCGCCGACACGCCGCGCACACCAAGCTTCAGCCGCCCAAGGTTCACCTGCGACCATTCCAGATCAATAATCGCGTGGGGGACCGGCATCATGTCCCGGGCGGATCGTGCGTACCCGTGAAGGATTCCGGTGGCGTCTTTCCTGATGTCCTTCTTGCATGATGCCCGTACCAACGTGGCGACCGACGGCGTCGACAGCTGAATGTTCACGTCATCCGGCTGACGCAGATCCACGCGGATGGGGTGCGGTTCAATACCAAGCGAGTCGATGCCGGCATGGGTAAAGCCGACTAAATAACTGCCAAGCGAAATTGAGTCAAAGGCAAAGGCGCCGACGGAATCTGCGACCACGCTGCGCGGTGCTCCGGAAACAGGCAGGCTCGCAAGCTGTACCAGCGCCCCGGGCAGCGGTCGCATCGCGACGCTATCAAAGACGATTCCCCTGAGGGTGTGACGTGCCGACGCCTGCGCAGAAATCTGCGAAGCCATAGCAGCTGCGGCGAGTACCGCCGCCAGTGCAGCGCGCCGACCGGACATGGGTCCTCCCGGGGGGAACTCCCCGCAGGGAGTTCGGAAAGGTGACCTGTAGACTATGCGCAATCCCCGCCGTTCCTGCAACAACTATCTGGGTCAGCGGCGTGTGGATCCCCGTCCGTCGCGTGCGGAAGTCACCTGCGTAGCGATGTTGGAAAGCAGCTCCGCGATGGGATTCGCCGCCGTTCCCCTGGCTTGTCTGTGCTCGATGCGGTCGAGGATTTGCTCGAGCGCGAGCTGCGCGCGCATGAGGCGCCCGTGCTGCGATCGGCCCACCGCATAGGAGAGAGCGCCACCTCCGCCCGCCCAAAGGGCTGCTATTCCAGCGGCCAGCACGATTGGAGTCGCGGTGAACGTCGCCGCCAGCCCTACCAGACCCGCCCCGGTGGCGAGCGCCGTCGCAAAGACTCCACCGGACAGTCGAACGCTCGTTCTGCGGGCGTTCTCGAGCGACGCGTCGAGCCGAACGAGCGAGCGACTCTCGTCCACGGCCACGACCGTCGCGCCGATCTCATCGGCGGCGCGGAGCGCGTAGGGTCGGCCGGCCAGATTGAGGTTAACCTGCAGATTGCCGAGGAGGCCGCGCTTGGACTCCCACGTAAGCCGATCTGTGAAACGACGCTTGGGATACAGCGCTTCCTCCCGCTGCATCCACGTGTCGAGTTCACTAAGCAACGTGCCGGGTTTTCCTTCCACAATGCGCGACGCCATCGCCACCGTCCCGCCGAACACTTCGCCGACGAGTCCCTTCGATTCGGGGACCGCTACCCGCGTGCGTTCCTCGGCGATGGCCTGTCGCATCTGATCGGCGCTGATCCCGACTTCGCGTCCCAGTTCAATAAGCTGAACTTCTGACATTTGGTGCGCCGGTTCGGCATGGCCCGCGTTCAGTTCTGCCGCACGGGCGAGCACGCGCTCCACGGCCGCCCGCTCAAGCGCGACAGGCGGGCTCGCCGCCTGCTGTGCCACCGGATGTTTCCGCGAAGAATCGTCAGCCATCGAATTCAGATGCCACCGAGAATATTGTCGATTTGTTGACCTACGGCGGCCACCAGATTTGGAGGCAGCGCAAAGATGTCGGCGAATTGTTTAGCCGTGTCGCCCGTGGGAGTCACCCGCGCAAGTCGCAAGTAGTAGCGACGGTACCCTTCCACGATATCAGGTGCGACCCGTGCCAGCAACTCGCTTCCGCCGACCACCGCCGCAAGCGATTGCCACCGCGCGGTTACTCCAGTCTGCGCGTCGTTGGGCGTCGTGTGGTCCTGGACGGCCAGATTCGCCGCCGCCCCCACGCTCTCGTGGGCGATCACGTAGAGCGCCTCGAGCGGATCTTCTCCGCTGGATGGGAACCCCACGGTGAGAAAGTTGTCCGTTCGACTCACTGAAAGAGTGCGTCCCTCGCCCGCGAGAGGCATCGACAGGAGGATCATTCCCTCGGGTTGATTGCCGGCTCTCAGAAATCGTGAGATGCCGACTCCGTAGGGTCCATTCCAGTGGGATGCAATCGCCACGAAGACCGGCCGCCGGTTTGCCTGTTCAGCGCGCCACCACGACGAAAAAAAGCGGCGCCGCTCGTCGTCGAGTGCGGCGCTGAATGATCGCAACCACTCTCTCTCCACGGCTCCCGGATAGTAGGTGGCGAGTGTCGCATACATCCGAACCATTTCCCGGTTGGGTGCCCGGCGCACGTCGCCCCCATCACGCAAAAACAATTGAATGCCACGCAGCATCTCTTCCCATGTAACAAAATACAGAGGCAGAAACTGCGCTGAAGTGAGAGAAGGATACGAGGACAGCTGCGGCGTTAAATCGGGTGCGCGTTCGTCAAGTTGTGTCCGTGTCCCTGACCGGCGCTTGGCGTCCTCGACTCTGCGCCGGTAGTCCAGACGGAAGTATGGAACGAGCGACGAATCCGCCTGCAACAAGGCGAACCCGTGTAACCAGAGGTCCACGTGTTCCCGGGCAGTCACGCGATAGCCGTGCGATGTGGTGGTCGATGCCACCGCAGCGCTCGGTGCGGCGCTGCCACCCCCTGCCGCAGGCTGGGTCGTGGAGGGCTCGCTGGTGACCAGCACCGGCCCGCCCGTCGCGCAAGCGATCAGGACGAGAGACAACACCAGATTCACCGCAAGGCTGGCGCGTTGGCGAGGTTCGTTGCAGCGGATGCTTTTCATACCTGGAAGACGTACGGACGCGAGGTCGGGGAGTGTCACCTTCCTGCTGCGTACCCAATCGCCTCCCACCAGTTCAGTTGTCGGATGACACGCTCAGTCCGGAATCGCGGTCGAAACGTTACTCGGTGTTGCGGCCACAGCTGATGCAGAACTTCCACCCAATCTCAAGTTCGGCGTCGCAGGCCGGGCAGTGCTGCACCGTCAGATTGTGCCCACACGAGGGGCAAAAAACCACGCTCCGACCCTCGGGAAGTGTGGCGCTGCAATATCGGCAGGCCATGCCGGCCGTTGCGCGGACTGGATTCACTCGAACAGATGCCATATCGTCGTCGGCCAACTCGGAGGGTGCAAAAGTCTCGATGCCAGGAAGGTCGACTTCGAGCTCAGGTTTCGGTGATGGGGTCGCCGTATTCAGCGCGTCGGGCAGTGGATCGAGGCTCTCGGTCAACCGTGACGCGATAACGACCTGTTCTGCGGGAGACGCCGGGAGGTTGGTCGACTCAGGTGAAGAACGCCCCACCGCGCCAGTCGTCACGTGACGCGACACAGCACGCAAAGCTTCGGGCAAAAAGACCACACGGGATGTGGCAAAAGCCCGATACGCAGACAGATCCGGGTTCGGTGACTCGAGTTCGCGTTGCAGCGCCTCGGTCATGTCGCGCTCGCCTTCGATCAATCCGCGTGATCCGGCAAGGAGTTGGCAGAGCGCCAGCTCGTATTCGTCGTTGGTGCTGAAAGCGAGTTCGCTCCGATTGGTACGGTACGGCACCAGCTGCTGGTAGATCTGCGCAACCTCAAACGACCGATTGAGAAGGTCGGGAAAGGCAATCCGCGTGTTCTGAACGAGGCGTCTGTACAGGCGTTCGAGGTCGTCCATGTCGTGGTGAAATCAGTGAGAGCGACACTTAAAGATGTAGCTTCACGTGCTGCTGCGCGCGAGAGGCGACGCCATCGTGTCCGGGGTCTCCCGGACGGGGTCACATGCGCGGGAGAGGGCGGCCCGCTCGAAATGCTTCGGGTTGCGGGAAAGGTTCGAGATGTTTGGCGCGTCGCGACACGGCGAGCGTCGTACGCCAGAGGTCGAATTCGGATGGGACCAGGCCGCCGCTTTCCGATTGATCGGTGGCTCCGCGAACAGCTAAATCATTGGCGTATTCGTTCTGGATGTGTCCGGCGTGGCCTTTGACCCAGCGCCACATGATGTCATGAGATGCCGCGGCTTCAACCGCTGCGCGCCACAATTCAACGTTTTCGATTGCGCCGGTTTTCCGTCTCCACCCGCGCTTTGCCCAGTCGTGCACCCACGTGCTCATGCCATCGACGATGTACCGCGAATCGGTGGTGAACACCACACGACAGCGCGACCCCTTGCTGCTTAGTGCGGAACACGCCTCTATCACCGATCGTAGTGCCATGCGGTTGTTGGTGGTAGCCGGTTCCGAAATCCAAAGGTCACGCCGCACGATGTCGCCGGTGGGGCGGGCAAACTCAATCAGAACTCCGGCGCCACCGGGGTTCTGCCCTTCGCGCCCGTTGCCGAGGCAGGATTCATCTGCGAACACCGCCACCAGAGGTTGCGTCATGGTTCTGGAGGACGGATGCCATCGATTTCGTCGAGGAACACAAGCAGCGGCTCTCCTGTCGATGGATGTGTCCCGGCGATCGCTTCCCGACCGTTGCTGATGATCAATTGACGGGCGATGATCGGATAGGGAGACCCACGTCGCACGAAGTTGAGCCGTGACCCGCTGGACACGGCACGTTCAATTACATCGTAGTCACGAAACGAGAGCGGTCGGGGCACTACCTGGAACACCACGTGAGAGCCAGATCGGTCAGGACTTCTGTGGCGCGTTCAACCTCTTCGAGTGCGATCCATTCTTCGGCCGCATGGGCCAGTCGCATATCACCAGGCCCGAAACAGACGGCGGGAATGTCCGCTTCATTGAATAGCGCGGCGTCCGTCCACGCAGAGACCCCCTCGATGCGGGGCTCGATCCCGTGTGCGGAACAGGCACGTTCCAATCCCTGAACAATCAAAGCCGTCACGGGCACATCACTCGGCGGTTGCGTCAGCACGTGGCGTACCGATACGTCGAGGCCGGGCACCTGCGCGCGCGCACTGGCGCAGACACGCTCCAACTCGTTCATGACATCACGCTCCGATTCGCCGGGGAGCGTGCGTCTTTCAATGCGGAGGGTACATGCGTCCGGATACGTTGACCAACCCGTGCCTCCCTCCACAATCGATGCGTGCAGGGACGCATGGCCCAGCAGGGCATGCGTAGTCGCCGGCAGAATGTCGCTGTTCAATGCATTAAGGGCAGTGAGCACAGCATTCATCTGCATAATTGCATCGACGCCGAGATCATAACGGCTGCCGTGCGCGGCCCGCCCGCGCACCAGAAATTCGGCCCACGTAAACCCGCGATGTGCTGGTCCGATTGCGAGCTGCGTCGGTTCTGTGACGACGGCGGCATCGGCGGTGACGCCAGCGGCAAGGAGTGCCCGTGTGCCAACACTCGCAAATTCCTCGTCCACAACCGCCGCTACGATCAGGGTACCTTGCAGGCCTCGCGCAGATGCGCGAGCCGCCGCTGCACACATTGCGGCAACACCACCTTTCATATCACTGCTGCCGCGGGCATACAGTTTGCCGTCCCTGACCGTGTCATCGAACGGCGGGTGTGCCATGTGCTGTACGTCCACCACATCCAGATGTCCATTAAATAACAGTGTCGGCCCCTTACCCGTGCCGGTGCGCGCGATAACGTTCGGCCGGTTGGGCGCCGCCTCCTGCAGTTCGACCTGCATGCCCCAGCTGCGCATTACCACAGCTAAGTGATTAGCTGCATCGGCTTCGCCGGGTGCACCCGGCGTAAGGGAAGGGTTGCGCGAATCTATGGTAACCATCTGCCGCAGCAACCCGACGGCATCGCCGTTTGGAATCGTCATACATTCTCCATATGCTCAGTTACGGTAACACCTTCTGCGTCGATCGTGAACGCGAGGGGTGTGGTGAGCGCCGAGACGGCGCGGCTCACAGCCTCCCCGGCCCCCGGCTCCGCGATCAGCACAACACAGCCGCCACCCGAGGCACCCAACGCCTTCGCTCCGATCGCGCCGGCGCGTTTGCCGGCCTTGATCGTCGATTCGATCACCGGTGTGCTGATTCCACTGTGCAGGCCACGCTGCAGCGTCCAATGCGCGTCCACCAGCATACCCAGCGCATTCACATCTTCACTGTGCAGTGCAACGATCATCTCGCCGGCAAGCTCCTTCATATCATGAAGTCGGGAAGTTACTTCGCCCTCGCGTTTCAGATAGCCGTCGAGCACTGCGGCAATCGTGATCCCTGAAATGCGCGACTCACCGGTGTATACCAGTACACACTGCGCTTCCAGCTTATTCTTCAGTGCGTGGCTTACTGGAATGTGAGTCGCCAGTGTCTCGGCGCCGAAACGCAGGTCCAGCGCACCGCCTAACGCGGCCGCGTAGTGGTCCTGTCGTCCCCCGGCGATCTCCAGTTCCTCCACCTCAGTGGCCCGGCTCTCCTCCGCGAGGCCGCTGCGATCACCGAGCACCCCGTGGCGCCACAGTTGAATCGCGGCCGCCATGGCCACCCCCGCAGCGGACGAACCTCCGAGTCCGGCGCTCACCGGGAAGTCGCTGGTTATCGATGCGTGGACACCGGTTAGCCCGGCGCGACGGATCGCCGCGTCGGCCAGAGCGCTGTCATCGGATGATTGTACGGCAGCGTCCGCGTCGCTGAGGTGAACGTGTGCATACCGAGCGATGGCGAGGCTGCACACCCGTCCTCCCTGCTCGTCCGGATACGGCGGCACATCCGTCCACCCACCCCCGAAATCGATGCGCGTCGGAGCGCGCACGCGAATCGAACGCGTCACCGCCCGATGGGAGTGCACGACGAAAGTTGTCGCGGCGAAAGTGCGAGCCGCGTGGCTGAATGCACCGGGTCGGCTCGCACGAACGCTTCGCCGCTACTTCTTGGCAGCCTTGACCCTTGGAGCTGCCGTTTTCGCGACTTTCGCGGCTGGCTTAGTAGTTTCTTTCGCCGCCGGCTTGGCAGCTTTGGGTTCTTTCGGTGCCTTCGGCGCCTTCGGTTCTTTCGGTGCCTTCGGTTCCTTCGCCTTGACCGGTTTGTCCGCCGGGCTGCTCACCGCGGCCTTGGATACCTCTTTCTCGTCAGCTTTGGTGGCCGATTTCGCCGCCTTGGCAGGGGTTTTGGCCGGTGCAGCCTCTTTCGCTTCAGCCGCCGCATGAGCTTTCGGTGCGGGCTTAAGCTTGGCGGCATGCTTCGCTTCAGGTGTTTCGGCCGCGGCCGCGTCGGCGACCTTCTCAGCTTTCGGAGCCGGAGGAGGCTTCACCGCGGCCGGCTTTTCCACCTTTTCTACCTTTTCTAGCTTTTCTACCTTTTTTGGCTCAAACTTGGGCAGCCGCGCGTGAGCCGCCTCGACCTCGAGCATCAGCTGGTCGGCGTCGCCCTGCGACATCTGGCCTCGGCGAACCATATAGTTCACGAGGTCCCGGGCGCTTTCGATGGCGAACGCGGTGAGGCCGGCGGCGGCCCCAATGACCTCCCGCATGGTAGCCGTCATGCGGCTTCCGGCCTCGAGGCTTATCTCCTGGGCTTTGGCTGCCATCTCGGCCATGGTGTCGCGAATGTCCTGGCCTCGGTGGCCGGGTCCACGACGTGGAGGTGGCGACGCCGGGGCAGCAGCCTTCTTTTCGTCGTCGGTGGTCGTCTCCGCCTGTTCGGGCGGTGTTGTTTTTTCGGGCATTTGGGTGCGCTCAACCAGTTACGACCGCGAGATCGCTTGGGAGCCTGGGAGTTGGAGGGGCGAAAGGATGGAAGTAATCTGACCTTTCAGTATGCTTCCACTAAGCGGCGGTAAGTATATGATTTTCGGGCACGTACGCAAGACGCGCACTCCGGTTGATCGACCCTTTGTGCAAAAGCTGACAACGATACACAATAACGCCACTAGCGATACACTATAACAACATGAAGGCGAAACTCCCGTTGGAATCCGTTCGGATACTCGACTTGAGCAGAGTGCTCGCGGGTCCATTATGTGGAATGATGCTGGGTGATCTGGGAGCCAGCGTCATAAAAGTGGAGCGGCCGGACGGCGGCGACGAGAGCCGAGGCTGGGGACCACCCTTCGATGCGCGTGGGGAGAGCGCGTATTTTTTGTCGACAAATCGGAATAAGCTCAGCATTGGTTTGGACTTAGACCGCCCAGCGGATCATATGATTCTGCGATCGCTGATTGAGGGCGCGGATGTGGTGCTGGACAACTTCAAATTGGGCACCCTTGAGAAAAAGGGATTGGACCCTGCGGCGTTCCTCCAGGCCGATGCGCGCCTGATCTGGTGCACGATTTCGGGATTTGGCCCGGATTCAAAGCGGCCTGGCTACGATTTCGTGGTTCAGGCTGAGGCTGGGTGGATGTCGATCGGCGGGGAACCGGATGGGTCGCCCATGAAAACCGGTGTGGCTCTCGCTGATGTTCTGGCGGGGAAGGACGCCGCGATCGCCATTCTGGCTGCCTTGGTGGCCCGTGGCCGGCCCGCAGACGGCCTGGCAGGCGCGGACGCGGTGCTGGCGAGGCGCCTGCACGTTTCCCTCCTGGACAGTGCAGCCGCGGCCCTGATCAACGTTGCGCAGAACGCGCTTGTCTCTGGCAGTGCGCCCAAGCGGTGGGGAAACGCGCACGCGAATCTCGTCCCGTACGAACTTTTTCAGGCGCGGGACCGACCGCTCGTTATTGCCGTCGGAAACGACGCCCAGTGGGTGTCGTGTTGCGCTGCGCTCGAGCTCACTCAGCTGGGCGCCTCCGATGATCTGCGTGAGAACTCGGGGCGGGTGGTGCGGCGCCAGGAGGTCGTCACAGAGATTGCACGACGTGTTGCTGAGAGCGACGCGCAGGACTGGATGGAACGCCTGGCGTCTCGCGGAGTGCCGTGTGGCTTGGTGCGTACCGTTCCGGAGGTCTTGAGCGAGGTGGCGTCGTCGCCGTTGTTCGGAATGGCGTCGTCGGTCGGTGGAGTACACCATTTAGCGCCGCCTCGGCTGGACGAGCACGGGCAGTTGGTTCGACGGCACCTTTGGAGCGCTTTCGATGAACTTGGGCCGGGAGCTGATGGCTAAAAGAGCAGTCGTTCCGACCCCGTTTTATGGCGTTCTGACCGGGGGACGTATGCCTTAGGGAGGGTGCGTCCGGTTCGCCGTTACCAGATGTCCGACCGGCGCGTCTAGCCAACGATGACTTCCATCGCCTTATCCGTCCCTTTGTCGGGGGTGTCGAGACCGCGCAAAACCGGTTATGCTAGCGCCGTGAAAACTACGGTGGCAGCTTTCCCGGTTGAGCAGATCACCGCCGACCAAGAGATCATTTCCAGCGTGCTCGCGGGCAACCGCGACGCGTTCGGCGTCCTCATCCAGCGCTACAGCGATCCACTGTACCGTCATGCTCTTGGCATGACAGGCAGTCCCGATGTGGCCGAAGACATCCTCCAGGTGTCTTTCATTAAGGCGTTCCATCACCTCTCCGAGGTCCGTGGACGTTTTGATGCCTGGGTATTTCGTATCGTCGCGAACGGGTGCAAAGACTGGCTCAAGAATATCCGGCGAACTCATCTGAGTTACGAAGAGGATGATCAACCAACGACGTACGCCAATCCCGATGAGGAATTGGACCGTACCGAGTTGCGCGGTGATCTGGATTCGGCGTTGGGACAACTCCCGCCGTCACTGCGTGAAGCTTTCATCATGAAACACGTTGAAGGACGCTCGTACGAAGAAATGGCGGATCTGCTGGGAACTACGGTCGGAGCACTAAAAATGCGAGTTCATCGTGCGCGCGAAGCGCTCCAGGCCCTACTCGAGGAGAAGTACGCCTAATGCCTAAAAACAATCTTGAAAGTGGCGATCAGTCGGAGCGTGAACGCCCCGTGCGCCCCATAGAGCAAACCACCGGCTTTGGTGATCGTGAGGTTCCACTCGCGTCAACCGGGACATCCGATGTGATTAATCGGTGGCTCGATGGTGAAGCAACTGAACCAACCGGACTCCGCGGAGATGCCGCAAAGTCGGTTGAGTTCTGGCGACGTCTGGGTGAAGAGACCGAGCGTCGTCGCGGGGTGATGACGCCGGCACATGTACCGGCGCAGATCATGGCGGCTCTGCCGACTGTTGCTCCGCGGACAGCGGCTGGTTGGTTAACCCGGGAAGTCAAACTGTCGCCGATGGTGTTGATTGCCGGCGCGGCAGGGGTGCTGACGCTGGGCGCCATGATCGCCAGAGCGTTCCTGTTCTAGACTGATCGACTGATCCACACGCGGGCCGATCCTCACCGGGTCGGCCCGTTTCGTTTTGCTACCGGGCGACGCGACAGACGTGCAGGTTACGCGCGTATCGCCGCCAGCGCGGCGCATCCGATAGTTACCATCACCACCGCGACAACCCGCGGCGGCGTCATGCGCTCACTGAGGAGCTTCCAGCCCAGGACAACACCGGCGGCAATACTAAGCTGCCGCAGTCCCACGACGATGCTGGACGTTCCGCTCCGCAGTGCGAGAAGGATCAGCAGGTACGAACCCATGTTGAGCACGCCAATCGCACCGATTGACCACTTGTACTGCGTCCACGCGGCCGCGGCCGATCTGGTGCCGACACGGTACCGCAGCCACCAGCCGTAGGCAAGAGCAACCAGAAGGGTATAGCTGTACATGTATGCAAACGGTTGCATCTGTGTGATCGCATACTTGTCCCAGATCGTATAAAGTGCTGTGATCGCTGCGGCCGCAACGGCGTAACCCGTCGCGGGGCTCGCGAGCTGGTGCCTTAATGCACGGACGGCGGTCACGCTGAACTCGCGCAGCTGCAGAACAAAAATACCCGCGACTATCAGTGCCAGCGCCGCCATTGAGATGGGCGTCAGGCGTTCACCGAACGTTATGGCACCGAACGCCGGAAGAAAAACCAGTGCCGCCCCGCGGGCGATTGGGTACACAAACGAGAGATCTCCGACTCGATATGCGCGTGCCAGTGCGACGTAGTTGAGGAGCACCCCGATCGCGGCAACCGACGCGAGCAGCGCCGTGGTTCGCCAATCAGGTAAATCCGAAACACTGAACAGCACAAAGAATGGGGCGAAGAGCACGGCTTCAACAAGTTTGCTGAGTCCGACGACAATGTTCCCGGCCCCGGTGCGCTTCAGCAGGAAGTTCCAGCTCGCGTGCAGTGCTGCCGATGCGATAACGAGCCCTGCGGTGGCAGGATCAAGCGGAGTGCTCAATGGTTAAGTAGGGAGCAGGAACAGGTGATCAAGAGCGTAATCATGCCGCTGGAGTGTGGCGCGAAGCGTGCCCCCGTCGCCGCCGTTGTGCAATGGGTGAACCCGTGTCGTCTCTTGCTGCCCGGAGCGTTGCGCGGTATCTCAGCGTCAGAAGCAGTCACTCGGTTCCCTTTCACAAGGCTCGAATATGCACGCGCATCGTTTCCTCCGCCTTGCGGCTGTGATCATTGCTGCCGGTGCGTGCTCGGCCGCGGGTGCCGCTGCACAGGGAGTGCGAGCCACGGTCCCCTGGTTCGACCTCGGTGTGTCGCCCATAGCACTGAGCGGTGACGCGCGCCCCGGTGTCTATCTCGCTTCTCCGGGACGCGCCAGCATTGCCATGGGTACCGAAGACGGGCGCTTTGAGATGTGGAGCTGGCCGATCAAATGGTTTCACGACATGCAGCTGCACTTCCGTGTTCCCAAACACGTCGCACCTATCTCAGGGCGCGATGTCGCACGCCGAGTGACCGTACGCCCCGAAGGCGTGACGATCGAATATTCATACGAGACCTTCACCGTTAAGCAACATGTCTTCGCCGTGCTCGATAAGCCGGCCGTCATTATGTTGCTCGAAGTTGATGCCATTCGCCCGCTGGAGATCATTGCATCATTCGTCCCCGATGTGCACTACGCGTGGCCTGCCGGACTCGGCGGACAATACGTGGCATGGAACGGTGACGCGAAGGCTTTTCTGTTCTCCGAAAGCAAACGGCAGATCAATGCATTCTTCGGGTCGCCGGCGATAACAAAAGCGGCCGATGTCCCGGCACATATGCTGTCGTCGTCGCCGCCGCAGTTTACCATTGCCGTCGGTGATGCCAGTCAGCAGTACACGGAACCACGTCTCGGTGAGCCACCAGGCAGAAACGTCAACATCAGGCAAGCGTACATTCCTATAGTGCTCGCCGGTGGCGAGATGTCACGCGATGCGGCACGCAGCTTGTACGACAGTCTTCTGGCCGTGTCTGCCCCGCAGGTTGAATGGATGCGCCGTGTGGCGCACGCTGATTCCATCCGATTGCATACCACCCGTGTCACCACGCCCGATGCTCGGCTTAATGCGGCGGTGGAATGGGCGAAAGTGAATCTTGATGACGCGATGGTGTGCAACCCTGTTCTGGGCTGCGGAATCGTGGCAGGATACGGTCTCTCCGGTGCCGCCAGCGATCGGCCCGGCTTCGGCTGGTTCTTCGGAGGAGACGCCGCCATCAATGCACTCGCGATGACATGGTTTGGTCAGCACGACCTCGCTCGCGAAGGTGTGTTCAAATTTTTCGCAAAGTACCAGCGGGCCGATGGCAAGATCACACATGAAATTTCGCAGAGCGCACACAAGGTCGACTGGTTTAATGCATATCCGTATCCCTACTATCATGGGGACACGACCCCGTTCTGGATGCTCGCTGTGGGTGAATATTTCAAGCAGTCTGCCGATACCACACTGCTGCGAACTCTTTGGCCGAATCTCCGTAAAGCGTACGAATGGTCGCGGAGCACCGACAGCGATGGGGACGGCTTAATGGAGAATCCCCTGGCCGGCGCAGGCGCGCTTGAGGTCGGGGATCTGCAAATCGGCATCGTGTCTGACGTGTATCTGAGTGGCGTGTGGATCGCCGCGCTCGATCGATTCGCCGACATGGCCGACGCACTCGGAGAGCGCAGCACGGCCAATGAAGCCCGGCAGCTGCGCACGCGTGCGCGCACCACACTCGAGGAGCGGCTTTGGCTCGCGGCCCCGCGTCAGTATGCCTTCGCCCTCCTCGAAGGCGGTAAGGTGAATGAAAACATGACGTCGTGGCCCGCGGCGGCGATGTCGTTCGACACGTTTGATCGAGTGCGCGGCGCCGAGATGGCGCAGCGTCTGGCATCGGCCGATGTGATGACCGACTGGGGAGCGAGACCACTGTCGGCCACCAGCACACTCTTCGATCCATTGCATTACAACAACGGAGCCGTCTGGCCTTTCGTGACCGGGTGGGTCGCCCTCGCGCAGTACCGTTATCACAATGCGCACGCGGGTCGATTTGCGCTCAACGGCATCGTTGGTACCAGCTTCGATGAATCACTCGGCCGAAACCACGAAGTGATCTCGGGTCGGCTGTATAGACCGCTCGATACCTCCGTACCTCATCAGTTCTTCGCGACGTCCATGGTGCTGACACCGCTGATGCGAGGGCTTCTGGGCGTAGAAGTTGACGCGCCGCGCAACACGATCACTATCGCGCCACACATGCCCGCTGACTGGGATTCGGTGACCGTTGAACAGCTCGCGGTTGGCAGTGAACGAGTTTCCTTCACACTCAAGAGAACGATGCAGAGTATTGAAGTGCGCTCGTGGCGCGATGCCCCTGGAAAACCGTCGATTGTTGTGAATTTTGCCCCCGCGCTGCCGCTCGGCGCGACAGGGGTTGTTGCCGCAGGCCGGGCACGCGTGCAGATAAGCAACGAAAGCGGGGCTGTGGTTGCTTCGGTGCAGGACGAGCTGGCGAGCGAGTCGCGTATTCGCCTGTCATGGAAAGGGGGATGGGAGGTTGTTCCCCCGGAGCACCGGCCACAAGTTGGCGATCGTTCGCGCGCACTGCGCGTCCTGAGCGAACGAATGATCAACGGCAAGTACGTGGTAACGCTCCAGGGTCGTTCACTCACCTCGTACACCTTGCGAGTTCGTGCGCCCGGAGAGCTCAAATACGTTGCGGTGGAGCCCAGTGTCGCGAGCATGGCGCCGCTGAGTTTGACGCGTCCTGACGCCCTGGGGTGGAGCAATCTGCTCGTCACGATGCCCAACACCGAGCCGGACGCCGACGACTTTGTCACGATTCACCTGGTGATGCAGATCTGATCCAGCCAGGGGACCTGGCCGCGTGTCATAATCTCCTAGGTCGTTCGGTCTTGAGGCCGGAGCCGATACGCCGCGTGCGTCGCAGTCGAATTGTCCTCCCCGATCCGCGCTGTAGGGGTGGACCGAACCACCCGTGTCATTTGCGGGAATTCGCGAACGACGCCGAGGGTGAGGGTGCCTGCAGCCCCGTCAATTTGCCCCGCACCTGACAACTGAGACGGAGATAACCAGATGAAACGATTCATAGCACTTGCAGCAATTGCGTTCCTCGCGGCATGCGGCACCTCAGAAGATCCAACAGCCCCGCAGGCATTGCAGCAGCAAGAAAGCGTCGATTTGGTTCAGCAGCTCGATGTCACACACGGAGCAGCGATTGATCGGGCGGGAATCGGCGGGGCCGAACTTCCGGACAGTATCCGCCTTACAGATGAACAGAAGGCGCAGATCGACGCGCTGCATGAAGCATATCGGACGGCATCAGCGGCAGACATGGCCGCACTCAAGGCGATTGAAGCAGAAGTCCGTGTCGCGATCAAGGCAGGAAAGTCCCGAGATGAAGTCCGGGCGCTCATGGCTCGTGCGGCTCCGATCATGGCCCGTCTCCACGCGGCATTTGCAAAGCTGCAGGCCGACATATGGGCTGTGTATACACCGGCGCAGCAGGCGTGGATTCGCGGCAAGGCATCGGACGCCGCTTCCTGCCGCCGGGATGTGCTCACCCAGCTGAGCGAAGCTCAGGTGACACAGATCCGTCAATTGAAGGAGCGTTTTGCGGCCGCGGTCGCAGATGAGCTGGCGACCATCAGGGCGGCGTGGCAGGCAGCGCGAGAGGCCAAGGCGGCCGGGGCATCGGCTGAAGAAATCCGCGCAATCCTCGCTCGCGCTGAGGAGGCGATGAAGAAGGTGCGTGAGGCTGAGAAAGCGCTGAAGGTGGCCATTCTCAACGTGCTCACGGACTCGCAGCAGAAGGATCGCTGTCTGGTGCGCGCACTGCTGGGTGGCTAAAAAGCTACCTGTCGAGGCGGCGCGCATATCGGCGCCGCCTCGATAACGCACCAGCGCACGATCTGATCAAAACAGTTGGCGGCGTCTCTGGGGGGAGCGTTGTTCAACTGCCAACCCTCGGTCACCTTATGGTGGCCGAGGGTTTTGCTTATTCAGCTGAGCCGGCTGACGTTCACGGCGCGGCTAATGTCGCCGGTAAGCAGCGTGTGTCGCACCGATTCGGCGATTTCCACTGCCACGTTCTGCTGGGCTTCAGCGGTGGACGCTCCCAGATGCGGCGTCAGTACCACGTTCGGCAACGTGCGAAACGGGTGATCAGCCGGCAGGGGCTCCTGCTCGAAGACATCGAGTGCAGCGCCACGCAGATGACCCGAGGTCAGCGCATCGAGCAGAGCTGCTTCATCGACTACTCCGCCACGCGCAACGTTCAGCAGCAACGACCCCTTCTTCATCAGCGCCAGTTGTTCCTTTCCAATCAGTCCCCCTGTTGCCTTGGTCATGGGCACATGAACGGAAACGACGTCGGCCAGCTTGAGCACATCTTCGAGCGTCGCGAGCGACACATCCAGCTCGGCGGCGCGCCCGGTATCGAGAAACGGATCATACACAATCACCGTCATTCCAAAGGCTCGCGCACGCTTCGCAACCTGCCCGCCGATGCGTCCCGCTCCGACGAGGCCCAGTGTTTTGCCGTAGAGCTCCATGCCGTTGAACGACTTGCGGTCCCACTCGCCAGCGCGCATCGATCGGTCAGCTGCGGGCACACGCCGGGCAATGGACAACAACAACGCGAGTGTCAGTTCAGCGGCGGCAATTGTGTTGCCGGCCGGGGCGATCAGCACGGGGATGCCGCGTTCGGTGGCTGCGTCTACATCAATAGTGTCTACACCAACTCCTGCGCGGCCGATGGCACGAAGACGATCGGCGTACGCGAGCGATCCTCGGGTAATTCTGGTCGCGCTGCGGACCAGAACGGCGTCGGCGTCCTTGATAGCGAGCGCGAGCGCTTCTTCACTCAAACCCAGCTTAATAACCAGCTCGAAGCGATCGTCCTCGGCGATGGGCGTGAGGCCGCTGGTGGCGATGCTGTCGGCAACCAGGACGCGGAGTTTGTCGGTCATGATGCGAACACGTCGCCGAGCGCGGCAAGCACGTCCTCGACTTCGGGCATGGAGTGATCACCCATGTGACCAATACGAATCATGTCGTCCTTCAGCTTTCCGTAGCCCGTCGCGATGGTGAAGCCCTTTTGTTTCATCGCTGCGGCGACACCGGACCCGG
>JBGTBX010000459.1:0-6514 GCA_041749115.1 Gemmatimonadaceae bacterium | reverse complement strand
CGAGGCGCTGGAGCGCGCCGGAAGGGACTGTTAAGATTCGGGCCTCGCTGTCACCGATCGGCAGCCTGGCGGAAGCAGACATTCCCGGGCGAAGCTTTGCGTCCGGATTATTCACAATAATCCTAATCGGCACGGTTCGCGATTCGGGATCCACCTGACCGCCGATGTGCGTCACGCGTCCCGTGATCGTGCGTCCGGGTAATGCGGCAACGCTGACCTCCGCTGATGTCGATGGCGTGATTCGCACGGCGTCGCGCTCGAAGGCGTGAACCGTGAGCCACAGCTGCGACAGGTTGGCAATCTTGAATAACGCGGGCGTGCCATCGCCGATCGCCTGTCCGACGACCACGTCGCGTGCGATCACCACACCTGACACCGGCGAGCGAAGCGTGAAAAGTGCGGCGTCGCCGGGGCTGGCACTTTGCGACGCGCCCAAGGCTCGGAGTGACGCATCAGCCGCCGCCGCGTCCGCCTCGCTGGCAGCCAGTTCGGCCTCGGCCTCCTGCACCTCCCGCTCCGGAGCGATGCGTTCGGCTGCCAGCGCGCGCTTCCTTTCAAGCGCGGATCGCGCGAGTGTTACTCGACCAGCCGCGGCCATGACTGCCGCTCGTGCCCGTCCCAGCTCCACGCTCTGAATCTCGGCCAAGGCGGCGCCGTTCTGGACGCGATCGCCGACTCCTGCGGTGAGCCGGGTCACGCGACCTGGTAGAGGGGCGCCCACTTCTGCGTACGCATCCTGATTGACCATCAGCTCGCCGAGAATCGTGGCAAAGCTCTCAGCCGACTTCGCGGCTTGCACTTCAGCCGTCGTAAGACGGAGGTCACGCAGCATGTCCTGGGGCACTTCCAGTTCGTTGCTATGCGATTCCGTCTTCGCCTCGGCTTCCTCGGCCTTCTCGCTGACCTCCGGCGTACCGCGCCCGAAGCACGAGCCACAGCCAACGCAGGCCAGAGTCAGTCCTACAGCAATCGCGGTGCGCATCTTCATTGAATGACTCCTGCAGCGGCGTTCAGCTCGATGGTGGCGATCGCGGCATCTCGCAAACGCGCAAGATGCTCGCGTCGCACTTGCAGGGCTTCGCGGCGCAGCACCATCCAGTCGATCAGGCTGATTTGCCCGGTTTCGTAACTGCGTCGTGCCAGCCCTTCGTTATCGAGTGCTGCGGGAAGCGCTTCGCGCTCGATCACCTCGATCGCACGCCGATGCGCCTGCAGCCCGAGCACGCGCGCTCGCAGGACGACGGCCCATGAAGCCGCCAGAGCCGAGCGTTGAAGGCGAAGGCTCTCAATCCGCGCCGACGCTTCGGCATTGATGTCCTGTCCCTTGTTGAAAACGGCCAACGTGACCGTAAGTCCGCCGAGCAACACGTGATCGCCTTCATCGCGCTCATATCGCGCCATCGCGCCCAATGTCGGGCGTTTAAACGCCGACGCCAATTCCAACCGTGCCTGGGCTTGCCGGATGGAGGCGTCGATGGCACGGAGCTCCGGTCGACTCTCGAGCGCGCGAACGAGAACCTCGAGGTTCTGTTCCTGAACCGTAGGCTCGGCCTCGTTCACCGAAGGAAGCTCCGGTGCACCCAGCAAAGCGCCAAGTGATCCGAGTGCCGCTTGCTTCTCGGCATCCACTGCCAGAGCCTCAGCTTGGAGCCGGGCGCGCTCAACCCGCGCGGTGTTAACGTCCAGCGCCGCCACGTCGCCGAGTGCGAATCGTCGCTCGGCAATCTGTTGCGCTTCACTGGCGATCCTGATTGCATCCAGCAGCAATGCCTGTTGACGCCGGAGGAACTGAGCGTCGAAGAAGGCGAGACTTGCCTCGCGCAACACCTCGCGCTGGGCGACCATCACGGACGCTTCAGCGCTCGCGACGCCCTCGTTCGCGGCGGCAATGCGGGCTCGTCGCCGGCTGCCGCTCTCGAACTGTTGGCTGATTCCCGCACCGAAGTCGAATTGCCGTTCTGCGCCATCCGAGAATCGCGGCCCCGCGCTGCCATCGATCTCGGGGTTGTCAAGTCGCATCGACGCCGCGATCACCTCGGCCTTGGCGCGCGCGAGTTCTCCTCGCGCCGCCGCGACCGCAGGCGCTTTCTCTCGCGCCAGCGCCAGCGCGCCTTCAAGCGACAGCGGACCACTCTGCGACTGCGCATCGCCCGCAAACACGACGAGCATGGCGAGCGCGTACATAGACCTACGTGCGAACATCGAACCTCCAGGACGCGGCAAGCGCGTCAGCCGAAAACGCTAAGAACTACAGCGTTTCAGTGGCTAGAGGGACGTGCAGTATTTCGCGGGTTGGTGCGTCAGGAGCGACGGGGGCGGGAACGAATGATTTCAGTGCGGAGTTATTTCCGATGCCCGATTCAAGGACCGTCTCCGTCTGAAACGCGTGACCGACCGGACTGCATGCGCATGTGACACAGAGCGGCGAGCAATCGTCGTCGGTATGCCGCAGCTCCTGTATCGGGCAGTCTTCGACCAGCATGAGCGGCGTTACCGCTGTCTGGAATAGAAGGGTGCCGAGGAGAAGGAATACCGAGAACCTCACACCTCACAGCGTAGACCGGTTCGGCGTCCTGAGTCCAATCAGGAGCGCGAGCCGTCACGATCGGGAGCAAACGTCTTGTCGGCCTCGTACCCCTCTGCCTCCGGATCATGGCTCGAAGCAGAAGTACCCTTCCGAGAGCCCTTCTTGCTGAGTTGCTCATCGGCAACGCCACGGTCGCGGTGCCCATGGGGCTGCTCGTCAGTTGTAGGGGTTTTCTTTTCTTGCGACATGTCGCCTCCGCCTTTTGACCAAGCAAGACGCGTTCCTACAAGACCTGGCCCCCGCCTCGGCGTTTCGCCGACTTCACTGGAAGCTGCTTGATCTGCACCGGATAGAATCGGCCCTCGGAGAACTCATTACCGACTGCTGTTTGACAAATGGGACCGTAAAGTGTCCTCTGATAAACGCCTTGCAAAGAAACGGCGCTTTCGATTGAGGCTGCTGGCATGGGTGGCGATATGTGCCTGGCTGTTGGTGATTGCCGCCTGCACACCGGCAACACCTGGACGCGTTCGAATCGCCACGACGACCAGCGTGCACAATTCCGGGCTGCTAGGCTACCTTGCCCCTGCATTTAAGCAGGCCTCTGGGTTCGAACTTCTGATCCAAGCGACAGGCAGCGGCAGAGCACTTCTGCTGCTCGAGCGGCGCGACGTCGACGTCGTGATCAGCCACGCTCCCAATACCGAGCAAAGAATGCTCGCAGAGCACCCGGAATGGTCCTATCGCAAGTTCGCCTACAACCGATTCATCGTCGTCGGCCCATCTAGCGATCCGGCGGTGCTCCGCAGCGCTCGGGACGTGAGCGATGCTTTTCGACGCATTGAGGATTCCAGCGCCGTCTTCGTGTCGAGGGGCGACGAGTCCGGCACACATGAGCGCGAAAACAGCTTTTGGGATCTTGTTGGCAATCGTCCTTCAAGCGACCGCCTGATTGTCAGTGGTCGCGGGATGGCGCAAGCCCTGCGACACGCCGACCAGGCGAACGCATACACATTGACCGACGAACCGACGTACTGGCAGCTCGAGAGCGAATTGGAACTTGTGCCTTTGTTTACAGACGATGACCGCCTGTTGAACACCTATGCAGTAATCGCGGATCGATCGACCGATGTAGCTGCCGTCTTTCAAGATTGGCTGGTATCCGAAGCCGGTCGACAAATAGTCAGCCGCTTCACGATTGGCCGCAAGCGGGCATACGAAATCTGGCCGCTCGGATGCGCAGACATCACGCCGCCGTCGACACCTTGTCAATCGCCATGACGCCGCCAGCGGGTACCGGGATTGGGCCCCCACCACGCAGTCGAAGCAGTTCTACCTGCGGCCGAACAGAATGATTAGGGCGCCGGCAATACAAACCAGGGCGCCGACCAGATCCCATCGGTCAGGTCGGGCGCCTTCCGCGTAGCGAAGCCACACGAGCGAGGCGGCGACGTAGATCCCCCCGTATGCTGCGTATGCGCGCCCGGCAAAGGGCGTGTCGACACGCGTGAGGAGATACGCAAACACTATCAGGGACAGCGTTCCCGCAATCAGAATCGCCGAAGAACGGCCCTGCCTGAAGTAGCTCCAGAACGCGAAGCAGCCTGCAATTTCAAAGAAGGCGGCCGCCGCAAACACGATCAGGCTCAAAGCTCCGCAATCATCTGTTGCTTCCGTGACAAACGCAATTGGGCTCATCCTCTCGTGTATCTGTAGAAGTGTTTATTACACTGGTGCGCTCATGCAGAAGAAGCAGCCCGATCTGCGTCCGGCGCGGAACGCCCGGCAGTGCCCTGTCTGCGAAGAGAACAGCGGAAAACCTAAGAGCACGTCGACAGTATCCGGACCACCAAAGGTGATTCGAATGTCGATGGTGTGTGATTATTGCGGCCATACTTGGACGCACGACCAGATCACCGAAACCCGACAGCAGCAGCCATCGGCACCTGAGGTCGGGGTGGCGCAAGCAGTAATCGTCAGCGAACGCGCGAGCGTTTCAAGTTTCAGCCTGGCTCAGGGAACAGTTGCAACGGTAATGACGACTTTGATGCACACTCAAAGGCCGGTCCTTCTGACCCCTCGGCCCTTACGGGTTCGGTTGCTATCACTGATCTGAAATCGACGAGGATGACAGTGATTGTCATTAGATCGTCCTCACGGTTCTTGCACCATTAGCATGCCCTTCAACATTCCCATGCCGCATGCGAACGAGACGTCGCCGGCTTTCTGTGGCGTGAACTCAATCGCCACAGCTTGGTTCAAAGGCAGTGCCTGCTTGATGCCGTAATCAGGAAACACCACCTCGGTCGCGCACGTCTTGTCACTGACTCGCGTGAAGGTCAGGCGCGCCGGTACGCCCTTGCGGAGCGTGATCATCGAAGGCTCAAAACCGGCATCTCCGACCCTCACGTTCGCTGTTTGAATGTCGGCCGTCGCGGCTGGTGCGGCCGTGGTCATGCCCATCGCCGCGTGTGGATCTGCGGCGGCACCGCTGCGCAGCCCGCGCCGTTCGCCTTCGGCGCGAAGAAAGAAGGTCCCCTCGGCCACGACGACATCGCCCGCTGCGACGCCATCGATCACTTGCACATCGTCGCCCACGCGATCTCCCAGCCGCACCTCACGCTCGACAAACTTGCCCGGCTGCTTCGGCTCCACAAGGTAGACGACTTGCCGAGCGCCGAGCGATTGCACCGATGTTCGCGGCACAACCAGCACTCCAGTCGTGATCCGATCCTCAATGGCCATGTCGGCATACATGCCGAGGCGCAGCTGTTGCTCGCGGTTGGCGACTTCGACCCGCAGCTTGGCTGTTCGGGTGTCGGCACTGACTTGCGGATCGATGTAACTCACTTTTCCTTTTAGGACGAGACCAGGGTACGCCGTGGTCGTGACCGTCGCCAGGCTTCCGACGGACACCCGGGAAAAGTCACGCTCATACAAGGCGCCAATCACCCACACGGTCGAGAGGTCGACCACGGTGAAGAGCTCGGTTGACGGATCGACATTCAGCCCGACGTTGGCCTGGCGTTTGGTAACAACCCCGGTCAGCGGGGCCGGCACACTCACCGTCGAGGTGATATTGGCCGCGCCACGGAGCCGCTCAATCCGATCAGCGCCGAGTCCCAGCAGGGTGAGCGCCGCCCGAGCACCTTCGACGCCGGTGGCATGCACCGTATGTTGTGCACGGATACGTTCGAGTTCCTGCTTGCTCGCCGCGCCGATCTCGACGAGCCGCTCGGTGCGGACCAGTTCCTGATGCGCGGCCTCGAACTCTGCGCGCATGGTGAGATACCGCGTCTGCGCTTCGGCCAACTCAGGACTGTAGATCTCTGCGAGTGACTGGCCTCGCGTCACGCGATCACCCAGCGCCACCGTGACCCGCGTCAGACGACCTGCCGCGAGCGGTGTGACCGCGACCTGGCGATACTCGTTGGCCTCTACCACTCCCGCCAGCCGAAGGCTTCCCGCAGCGGTGTCCCGGCGTACCGGCGTCACCGCGATGCCGGCCCGATTCGCGGCCTCCTCCGTGAGGGTAATCGTCACATCCGGTAACGACGCCGTGCTAGCACCTGTCACCGGTCCGACGCCGCCACCGGTCGCGACTCCAGCATCAGGGGCCGGCATGTTCATCCCGGCCATGACGTCACCGGCAGCCGCGGCGGATGTCGTAGAGGCCGTCTGCGCGCCCATCGCTCGGCGCATATAGAGCCACGCGCCTGCGGCCCCAAGCGCGATCAACACGACGGCGGCCACCGCCACCATTGGCCACCGCACAGGTTCCTTCGATGCAATTGTCATTTCACGTCTCCCCGTGCCTGCTTCAGTGCGGTACGCGCCTCGAATGCGGCACGTAATGCGTCGGTGTAGCCCATCTCGATCTCTAGATAGCGGCGCTGTTCGGCCAGGACGTCCGTCAACGTGCTGCGGCCCAGCTCGTAGGTTTCGCGGACGACGTCGAGGTTCTGCCGGGCGAGGGTTCTCACGCCC
>JBGTBX010000458.1:0-1604 GCA_041749115.1 Gemmatimonadaceae bacterium | reverse complement strand
GCAGCGGGGGACGCAGCGAGGGCCGCAGCGAGGGACGCGCTCAAACCAACCACGCACTGGCTCCAAGAGTCAGCACTGGGCCTGATCGACAGAATGATTGAGGTGCGCCCATGAACATGATCCAGCACGCCACCCTAGCTGTCCTGTACGCAATCACTGTGTACGTGGTGATCCGGCTTGTCCTTGGTGTGTTGCAGCGGCGGGAGTGGGACGTATGAACGGCCAGCACACACCAGCACCGTGGCACATAGTCGAAAACGGTTTTGACGGACTGTGCATTGAGGTCACGTCAGAGCAGCGCCTTGGGAGGAATCACCCGGATTTTTTGGGCGGGGCTTTCTTTCGCATCGCGGAGAGGATCGAGGGATATGACCCGCACGGGGATGGCGCCGAGTCTCACGCCAACGCCCGCCTTATCGCCGCAGCGCCGGATTTGTTGGCTGCCCTCAATGGTTTGTTAGAACACCCGTTGCGCGCCGACTGGCCGGAAGGTTTGTACGTCGCCGCGCGCGCAGCCATCGCAAAGGCCCTTGGAGAGCAGCCATGAACCCGCGCGACGAACGACAGCTTCGGATCGCCGACGCGGCGAAGCTCGACTACGCGCCGGAACTGAACGCGCTTATGGCAAACAAAGGATTCCTGCTGCTTGCGATCAAGTCCGGCAGACTCGACGGGCCAAGCGCGCAGTTGCTGATGCTAGAAGCGATCAGTTATCTGCAAAACGACTCCGACAATACAAACGCGGTGCGCCACGCAGCAATCGAGTTCGCGTTTGACGCCCGCGAGATGATGCGCGAGATGGCCATCGAGCGGGCCGAGAAGCGCATCGAGGCGACCATGCCATGACCATGATCGAGCATGCCAGTTTCGGTGTCATCTGCGCCGCCACGATCTACGTCGTGATCCGGCTTGTCCTTGGGGTGATTGAGCGACGGGAGTGGGACGTATGAATAATTCACTGAGCTTCTACGGCAAGACTGAATTAAAGGCTCTGCATGTAGCGCAGGCAAAGCGTCACTACGAGCAAGACATGCTGGTTGCCGGAACCTATGGCGAGACGGTCGATGGGGTGTTTCGCGGGTGCGATATCGGGTGTTTCGCGCACGACATTCAACCGGGGACAGATAGCCCGCACGAGGTTGTGGGGAAAGATCGCGGACTACCGCAATGGCTCCTTCGCTGGCAGGATCAGATGTTCGAGCTACTGCCGAAAGGCAAGCGCGAACAATTCCACGTTGATTGCGCAGAGGCGATACCTGTAGGCGTTGACCTGACGACAGCACAGCACGCGGCGTCAATCGCCCGCATGGATCGGCTGCTGATTCGGCAGACGGGGGCTCTTAAGGCCAAGCATGCGCATGGCGTGCACGAGGCTATCGTGCAAGTGATTGCCGCTATTGAGCAAGTGCGTGCCGCCCACCTTTGCGGATCAGCGTACTCGGCGGACTCGGCGGTCTCGGCGGCGGACTCGGCGTACTCGGCGACGCGGAGCCGTGAATTAATGGCCGAGCGAAAATCCATGCTGGGTGCGTTGCGCTCACTAGGTGCGCAGCCATGAGTCCCCTCTCATTCCGCGAGCGCCGCGAACTGGTAGCAATCCGCCG
>JBGTBX010000457.1:0-12947 GCA_041749115.1 Gemmatimonadaceae bacterium | reverse complement strand
CGACCCTCGTTGTGGCGTGCGCCGCGGCAGGGCGCTCCTCAGCGGGCGACGCCGTTCCGGGGACCGTACCGGGCTCGGCCGCCTCTCAGGATCGGCAGGTCGCCTCAGCCATTCCGGGTGAGCTGTCGCGCTTCGCCGGGGAAAAGGTCATTGTTCTTCCCCTTCAGGCCATCGCAGCCAGCGATCCTTCCGGCCTCCGCAACACGGCCACCAAAGACGGCGACCGGGTGCTGTACGAGTTGGTGGATTCTCTGGTCGAGCACGAGTTCGGTACGCGCCGGGGCATCACGCCGTGGGTCTTCCCGCCGGCCCTGTCCCGTTCAGCCAAGCGCAATCCGGGCTATGTGACCGACCCGTACGTCGTGCGTGCGGCCCAACCGATCGATCTCTGGTTGCGCGGTCGCAGGAATTCGCCGTTGTCCGAGCCCTTCGCTTCGCAGATTCGCAGCTTGTCCGTGATCGGTGACTCGCGCTACGCGTTGGTCCCCATGGAACTCCGTTTTGACGGGGGGGCGAGTGGCGGGGTCGCAGTGCTGCGGCTGGCTCTTGTGGACACCCGTGCCGCTCAGGTGACATGGCACGCGGAGGTACGCGGGAGCGCCAGCGGAGAATATTCCAGTTCGTTACTTCAGGAACTGGCGAGAAAGACGGCCGATCTCGTCAGCGTTCGTTAATCCACACAACACAATATGTCCATACCCTGTACGTTGATTCCCGGTGACGGTATCGGTCCTGATATTACCGAGGCCGTCGTTCGGATCCTTGCCGCAGCCGGCGCTGATTTTGCGTGGGACCGCCAGACGGCTGGTGTCGCCGCTGTTCAATCCGAAGGAAACCCCCTGCCCGATGCGACCCTTGAGTCCATCAGGAAGACGCACCTCGCGCTAAAAGGACCGCTGGAAACCCCGGTTGGCGAAGGGTTCCGCTCCATCAACGTGGCGCTGCGTCGCGTGTTTGATCTCTACGCGAATGTGCGACCGGCGCGGGATATCGTTCCCGGTGGACGCTTCGACAACGTGGATATCGTGTTGATCCGCGAGAACACCGAAGGCCTCTATGCCGGGCTCGAACACTATATCAAGATCGGGAAGGACGAGCGGGCCGCCGCACAGTCGATCGCTTTGATCACGCGTGAGGGAAGCGAGCGGGTGATCCGTTACGCCTTCGAATACGCGCTGTTGCATGGACGCAAACGGATCACTCTCGTCCACAAAGCCAACATTCTCAAGTTTTCGCAGGGTCTGTTCCGTCAGATCGGCCAGCAAATCGCGAAGGAGTACGAAGGTCGTGTGGCATATGACGAACGGATTGTCGATGCCTGCGCGATGCAGATGGTGATTAAGCCGGAAATCTTCGACGTGATCGTGACCACCAATCTCTTCGGTGATATTTTATCGGATCTTGTGTCGGGACTGGTTGGTGGCCTCGGACTCGCGCCCGGCGCGAATATCGGGGAGGACACAGCGATCTTTGAGGCAGTGCACGGTACCGCCCCCGACATCGCCGGCAAGGGCGTCGCCAACCCGTCGGCGTTGCTCTTCGCTGCGTGCCTGATGCTTGAACATGTGGGTCAGGTGCCACTCGCGAAAAAGATCAGTGGTGCAGCTGAGCGCGTCATTCGCGAAGGCAAATCAACGACGCGTGATCTGGGAGGCTCGGCCAACACCATGCAGTTTGCCGATGCGGTGATCGCTCAACTGAACAACTGAGTACATGCGACTGCTGCACGTCTCCGATCTGCACTTTGGTCGGCCGTGTCGCCCCGAGGTCATCGATGCCACTGAAGCGGTCATTCAGAGCGGCGGGTATGACGTCGTGGCCATCTCTGGTGATGTCGCCCAGCGCTCGCTCTCGGGCGAGTTTCAGCGCGCCGCAGCCTTCATCCGCGAGGCGAGTCGTGTTTCCCGGGTGATCATCGTCCCGGGTAATCACGATGTGTCGTGGTGGATGTCTCCGTTCCACATTCGCGGGACGGCGCCGCTCTATGAACGGTACAGGAAATACGTGAGCCAGGAGCTCGAACCGGTGCTCGCGGTCGACGGCGCGACGTTCGTCGGGATCAACACCTCCCACGGTGTGGCGATGTACACGCTGACCAAACGACCCCGGGATGTGTCGATCATCGGTGTAGTTCAACCCGCGCAGCTCGATCGTGCCGCGGGAGAATTTGCGAACACCGATCCGGGGGCGCTTCGTGTTGTCGTCATGCACCATAACCCCGTCAGGGGACAACTGTCGCACCGCTTCGGTATCAAACAGCCCGACCGTGTGATGCAGCGCCTCGGAGAGATGAGCGCGGATCTGGTGTTGTGCGGTCATGATCATCAGGAGGCCGTCAACTGTGTGCAAACCGCGACGTCGTCGACGGTGGTTTGTACGGCAGGGACGTTGTCAGATCGTTCGCGAGGCGGTCGCCCGTCATCGTTCTTCTCCATAGATATCACTCCGTCGCAACTGACCGTGACGCCATATTTCTGGCTTGATGGTGAACAGCGGCTTAATCCTGAACCCGCACAGTGCTTCGATCGATTCTTGCGAACCTGACCGGACGGCGACGCGGCGCAGGGGAGGGAAGCGCCAGGGCGCAGCTCGAACTCCCGCTCGATAGTGCGGCGACTATGCTGGCACGGCTGCGTCACGCGGGCCTGCGCGGCATCGATGCGCTCACACTCACGAAAAATCGCTCGGTGTACGTGTCGTTCCGTGGAAAGCACCTGCGTGTGCACGAAGCATTTATCAACGCACCCGCCGAGGTGCTGAACGCGGTCGTCCTGTTTGTGAACGGGCGCGGAGTGGAACGTCGGTTGGCCAAAAAGGTGCTGGTCAGCTTTACCATTCCGTCGGCCCACCGCGCGCGTCCTGTGGGTCGTCTTCATCCGGATGATCTGCAATTCGCCGAACGCCTGCGCGCAGAACATCGTCGGCTGAATCAGGAGCGCTTTGGCGGCACGCTGCGCGACATCAGCGTCGTGATTTCCCGCCGAATGCGAACGCGACTCGGCCACTACGCTCCTGCCGCGTCGCATGGGATAGCCGAAATCGCCATTTCCCGTCGCCTGATTCGTGCGCAGGGCTGGGAAGATGTCCTCGATACGCTGTTGCACGAGATGGTGCATCAATGGCAGGAAGAAGAGGGCCACGCAGTCGATCACGGTCCGGCTTTCCGCGACAAGGCGAGGCTGGTGGGCACTGAACCCAGGGCTCGAAAGAAGCCCCGCACCAATCGCGACAGAGTCGGTGCGGCTTGAGCATGCACGAGGATTCGGACTCCGGTCTCTCTTCACGCGCCACTCCACGAGCCGTATCTTCCAGCACATGACGCGTCGCATCCTGATGGCGATTGCCGGTCTCCTGCTCGCCGGCGCGATTTGGATTGGCGCGCGCGGAGCCGGTCCGGTTCCGCCCCTTGCCGCTTTACTCGATCCCGTGCGCGGTGCCTGGTCGGCTGCTTCGTTAGGAAGTTTCCCCGATTCGGGGGCGGCGGAAGTTCCGGGACTCAGCGGGCCTGTAGAGGTACGCTACGATCTGCGACTCGTGCCTCACATCTTTGCGACAACGGATGAAGACGCGGCCCGTGCGATGGGATACGTCGTCGCGCGGGATCGGCTGTTTCAGCTGGAGCTGCAGGCCCGGGCCGGTGGCGGCACGTTGACCGAACTCGTCGGTGCCGTCGCGCTCCCCGCGGATGTCGAAACACGGGAGCTCGGCCTTACCCGAACGGCCGAGCGCAACTACGCATTGTATCGCGATTCGACCGCCGGACGGCTCGCCGTGGCGTACGCACAGGGCGTCAACGCGTTCATCGATGGCTTAACGGTCGCCGAGATCCCCGTAGAGTATAAACTGTTGAATCGTCGGCCGGTGCGGTGGGACCCGATCAACGTGTTTTACATGCAGGGTCGCATGGGGTACACGCTGGCATATGGTGGTGGCGAGTTCGAACGTATAGCTGCCGAAGCCCTGGTGGGACGTGCCGCTTCGCGCGCGCTGTTTCCGCTGACCGCACCGATTCAGGAACCCATTCAACCCACGGGGAGCGCGGAACCCCGCCTGGACGTTCAACCGATTCCTGCCGCAGGTACCATGGATTCAGCGGCGGCGGCGGTAATATCTCTCCTGCCACGCAGCCCATGGGCGAATGATCCGGAGAGCCGGCCGTCGTTGGCCTCGAACAACTGGGCGGTGTCGCCGCAACGTTCGAAGAGTGGGTACGCTATGCTGGCCGGTGATCCACATCTGGAACTCACGCTGCCGAGCATCTGGTATGAGGTGCACGTGTCGGTGCCAGGTGTTCGCGATGTGTACGGCGCCGCGATAGTTGGTTTACCCGGCCTACCTATCGGGTTTTCGCGCGATATCGCCTGGAGCATGACCAACACCGGCGCTGACGTCCTCGACTGGTATCGTGAAACGGTGGACGATGCCGGCGCACCGTCGCGATACCTGCTTGATGAAGTCTGGCAGGATCTGGAGAAACGTGAAGAGATCTACCTCGATCCTCGCGGGGCAGTGCTCCGCACGGATACAATACGTTTCAGTCATCGTGGCCCGCTGCGGCGGCGCGGCGCAGAATGGCTTTCGATGCGCTGGACCGTCAACGACCCCAGTGATGCGATCACTGCATTTCTCGTGGCGGCACAGGAGACAACGGCGGGCGGTTTCCTTGATCGTTTTGCCGAGCGGTATCGCACCCCAGCGCAAAACGCGATCGCGGCTGATCGGCAGGGCAACATCGGTATTCGCTCGACGGGAGCATACCCCATCCGTCCCGATGACGGCGACGGACTCTCGATCCGCGACGGTACAACGCGCGCGTCGGACTGGCAGGGGTACTGGCCCGTGCAGCAATACGCGCAGTCGTTGAATCCTGCGCAGGGGTACGTGGCCTCGGCGAATCAGCAGCCGATTGATCCGGCGAGTGGCGCGCGGTATCAGGGGCCGGAGCGGGATTTCGACCCATGGCGCGCGCTGCAGATTAATAAACTACTGCGTGCCAATGATCAGGTCACCCTGGATGACATGCGGCGCTATCAAACGGACCCAGGAAGTGAACGGGTCCAGTATTTCCTGCCCTATTTTACACGGGCCGTGTCCTCAGGTCGTACCGGCGGGTCAGTCTCGCCACAGCTGAATTCAGCGGACTCGGTTCTTGCGGCATGGGATGGACGGTATACCGTCGGCAATTCAGCGGCAGTGTTGTTCGAAGCGGCGATGACGCAGCTCAGCCGACTGACGTGGGACGAACTCATTCCCCCGGGCGATTCGGTGCGCGTGGCCACGCCCACGGCGTCAATCCTCTGGGTGCTGCTTCACGATTCCGCGAGTGCCTGGTGGGATGTTCGCGGCACGCCGTCCGTGGAAGATCGCGACGCGGTGCTCCGCGATGCACTGGAACGTGCCTGGGTATCGACCTCCACCCGCCATGGAAACGCGTCAGCCGAAGGCTGGCGATGGGGGCGCGTGGCCCCGAGCCGCGTATCACACCTGCTGCGGCTTAATGGCTTCTCCCGCTCGATTCCTGTGTCCGGAGGAAGGGGCACCCTGAACCCCTCGGCGGGATCGGGACATGGCGCGTCGTGGCGCATGGTGGTTGAGCTGGGGCCACGCGTCCGTGCGATGGCCATTTATCCGGGTGGCCAGAGCGGTAACCCGGCGAGCCCGAAGTACGGCGATCGATTGCGGTTCTGGCAGAACGGCGATCTCGAACTGCTGAACTTCCCGGTGGCCATCGATTCGATGGCCGTGCAGCAGATCCAGTCCCGATTGACGTTGCGTCCTGCCCCCCTGGCGTCGGGATCGGGAGGCTCATGACTTTCCTGAAAATCCTGATCATCGCGATTGTCATGACGATCGGCACGGTCCTGGTGGGCTGGTTGGCGGTGCCGGTTCTGGGTGCTGCGTACGGTGTGCTGGCCGCACGGCAGCGCGACAGGCGACCCGGTCGGCAGGCCGCACTCGCGGCCGCGCTTGCGTGGGGTGGTTACCTTGGGATGAGTGGCTTCGGCGGCGCACCCGTCATCTCCTTCGGTGTTATGCTGGGGCGCGCGATGCAACTCCCGGCAGCGACGCCGTGGATCGCAACCTTGCTTTTCCCAGCTGTTCTTGCCGGGCTCTCCGCGTATCTCGCGGCACAATTGTCATCCTCGCCGTCCAATGCGCGACGTCGATAACCACTTCCAGACCAGATGAGCAACGACCTATTCAACATTGACAGTGCACTCACGGAAGAAGAGCGGGCCGTGCGTGAAAGTGTGCGTGCGTGGGTGAACGATCGCGTGCTGCCGATTATCGGCGATGCTTACGTGGAAGGACGGTTCCCGAAGGAACTGATTTCCGAGATGGGCGAGGCCGGTTACTTCGGCGCCAATCTTCCTGAAGAATACGGCTGCGCCGGGTTAAACAATGTGGCCTATGGTCTCATTATGCAGGAACTGGAGCGTGGCGATTCGGGGATCCGTTCGTTCGCATCGGTGCAGGGCGCACTCGTGATGTATCCGATCTTCGCGTTCGGCAGCGAAGAGCAAAAGCGCATGTACCTCCCGAAGATGGCAACGGGCGAGATCATCGGCTGTTTCGGATTAACTGAGCCTGACTACGGATCGAATCCGTCTGCCATGATCACGATGGCTAAAGAGCAGAAGGACGGTACGTGGATTCTGAACGGGTCGAAGATGTGGATTACCAACGGGTCCACGTCGCACGCGGCGGTCGTGTGGGCCAAGACCAATGGCGATCCAAGCCAGGATTCGATCCGCGGCTTTGTTGTTCCCAAGAGCTCCAAGGGGTTTACGGCGAAGGACCAGAAAGGAAAACTTTCACTGCGCGCGTCGGACACCAGCGAACTGGTTTTTCAGGATGTCCATCTCCCGGCGGATGCCATTCTGCCGAAGAGCGGGGGCCTCAAGTCACCACTGATGTGTCTCACGCAGGCGCGGTACGGCATATCGTGGGGCGCGTTAGGCGCCGCGATGGCCTGTTACGAAGAGGCACTCAACTACGCAAAGAATCGTGTGATGTTTGATAAGCCGATCGGCGGTTTCCAGATTCAGCAGAGTCGTCTGGCCGACATGATCACGGAGATCGTCAAGGGTCAGCTGGTTTCGCTGCACCTGGGCAGGCTCAAGGACGACGGCAAGCTGACGCCGCAGCAGGTGTCGCTCGCCAAGCGCAACAACGTGAGTATTGCAACCGACATTGCTCGTGAGGCGCGCCGACTATTGGGCGCGAATGGGATTCTGGCCGAGTATTCGTCGATGCGTCACATGGCGAATCTTGAGAGTGTGTACACCTACGAGGGAACACACGACATCCATTCGCTCATCCTCGGCCAGGCCGTGACGGGTCTCAACGCGTTCTCCTGATGCGGGTGGTGGGATCGCGTGTGCCAAACAACAGACTTGAAAGGTGTGAGGGTCGGGATCATCGGCGCCTGCGAGAGAGGGCCGTGAGTCCTGCACGGCTTGCATCGGCAGGTCGTGGTGCGCTGCGTTTTGCTGCCATCCTGTTGAGCGCGGCGTGTACGCTGGCCACAGGTCCCGGCGTGAGGGCCCAGCAGGTTGAAGCGAACGGACACTGGTTGCCGCGCATCCGTCTCGACAACGACGCGTACAACTTCTGGCAGCAGCCCGGGCAGCGTTCCGACGAAGAGTACACCAACGGTGTTGTTGTGTCGCTCGAGGCGCTGCATGGCGCGTGGTGGGGAAGGCATTTAGCGGGAGCACGGCCCGGATGCAACGTGGCGAACAAATCCGCTCGCAGCTGCCTTACAACGAGTCTCATGCTCGGTCAGGACCTCTATACTCCCAATCTCGACCGTGCGCCGTTCACGAGTGATACGTGGGATCTCGAGCGCCCGTACGCCGCCTGGTTGTACATGGGCACAACAGGACGTGTTGTGTCGCGGCGCACGGCGAGTGAATACACGGCTACCATTGGTGTTACCGGCCAGCCCGCGTTAGGTAAATTGTCACAGCGCATCGCGCATCAGATCACCGCTGGATATACGACGTTGGCCACCGGATGGGAGACGCAGGTTGGTACACAGGTGGGCGCTCAGCTGGCGACACGTCAGCGCTGGCTCGTGGCGCGTGCCGCCCCATCCGGCAAGGGCGTCTTCGATCTGTCGTCCAGCGCAGGCGCGTCTGTGGGAACCATCCGCACGGCGGTAGACATCGGCGCCACAATGAGACTCGGGTACAACGTGTCGCACCCCTGGGATCCCAGAGAGTGGTTGGGGCGTTCACCACTCGAATTCTTCGTTTCGTCCGGAGGTCGTGTCGAAGGTGTCGCGTACGATTTTTCTCTCGACGGGACGTTGCGCAACCCGGCTCGTCGCGTTGAGCGCGTGAATCGAGTGAACGAATACGAGTTTGGAACCGGCCTGCGCATGCATCGGTTGACCGTAGGGTGGCGCGCCATCACGCGGAGCAGGGAGTATCAATCGGGACCGGGTCGCCACACCTTCAGTTCAATGTACTCTGTCTGGGAGTTTCCGTTTTGAGTCTATCAGTCACGCAGGTTGGAATGCAGGCCCCCGATTTTACGCTTCCTGATATCGACGGTAAGCTGTGGACTCGTGCGGCGCTCATGGGGCCGGAAGGTCTTCTGGTGCACTTTGTGCGGGAATTTTCCTGAAGATCCTGCCTCGTGCATGCCGCCCGGGTCGGGCGGGCGAAGGAGCAGCTGAAGGAGTTGGGGGTGGGCGCCGCTATTGTGGGTTCAGGCGGTATCGGCACGCCGATCATTCGCATGATGAAACCGGGCGTTCCAGTGCTGGTTGATAAACCAGGTGTAGTATATGAGGCGTTCGGTCTGGACAGAGCCCTCGGTTTATTGCAGAAGAGCGCCACCTTTCTCATAGATGAACACGGGATCGTGCGCGACGCGCGTGCGTCGTTCAATCCACTGCAGTCGTTCGATCTTGGTGCTGTCATGAAACTCCTTCAGGCGACCGCGACCTGAACGTTTTCGCGGTGTACAATGCCGCAGGGGCTTCATCCCAACGTAGGGGAGCCGAAGGTGGGCACGTGTCAGGTCCGTACGACACCAACTGGATCATCATATGCGATCATCATTCATCTTATTGCTTCTTGCCAGCGTGGCCTGCTCTTCAGCGCAGGTCGGTCCCAACAACAACGATCCCCTGGAACTCGAACCGGGAACCGAGGTTGTCTCCGACGACGGTCTGAGGGTTCGACTGGTTCGTGTGGAAGAATCGCGATGCCTGACTGACGTCGTCTGCGTGTGGGCCGGCAACGCGAAGGGGTTCTTCGTCGTGACGCTCGCCAGCGGCGGCGCGGCGCAGTTTGCCCTGAACACCGCCGTCGAGCCCAAGTCCGTGGACGCTCTCGGGTACCGCGTGACGCTGCTGGAAATACGCCCCGGCCCAGGCACGCAGAACAGCCCGACTCCGCAATCCCAGTATCGGGCCTCGGTGAAAGTGACGCCGGTTCCGCAGCCGTAGTTTCTGGGGACTTGAGCGCGGGTTATCTTCCTTGTGAAGCATTTCACAAGGGAGAGGCCGGTGAAAATAGCCGTCTGTATCAAGCGCGTCCCGGAAATGGACGTGACATTCAAAATTGCCCCATCGGGACTTGGTGTCGACGAATCGGGGCTTAAGTGGGACATGTCGGATTTCGATGGTTATGCCGTCGAAGCCGCCCTTCAATTGACCGAAAAACTGGGTGCCGGCGAGGTCCACGTGATCTCACTCGGCACCGATGCCGCCCAGGAGACCCTGCGCAAAGCGCTTTCGATGGGGTGCGCGGCCGCGGTTCATCTCAAGGTTGACACCGTTCCGCACGATCCGTTCGCGATCGGGAGTGCGCTCGCCGCTGAATTGAAGGCCGGCGCCTACGACTTAATCATGTTCGGCAAGATGTCGATTGATTCCGCTAACGGTGCTGTTGGTTTTGTGGTCGCTGAACTGCTCGATCTGCCGATGGTACACGCCTGCTCCAAGTTGGAGATTGATGGCAAGGCCGGCACGGCGCGTCGCGAGATCGAGGGGGGTGGCGAGCTCATTGCATTCAGCTTGCCGGCGGTTGTCTCGATCGATGAAGGCATTGCCCGCCCAAGGTATCCGTCGCTCAAGGGGATCATGGCGGCGAAAAAGAAGCCCATGGACGTGCGTCCCGCGCAACTTGCCGACGCGGCCTTGAAAGTTGAGAAGATGGAGTTGCCGCCCCAGCGCGCGGCCGGCCGGATCATCGGTGAAGGGCCCGACGCCGTTCCCGAGCTCATCAAACTGCTTCAGACGGAGGCGAAGGTACTCTGATGGCCAATATTCTTGTATTTGCCGAATCGCGCGGCGGAGAGTTTCGTAAAGCTGCGACCGAGGCCGTGACCATGGCGCGGACGCTGGCCGATGCGGCTGGCGGGTCCGTGCATGCGGTCGCTGCGGGTGCGCCCGGCCTGGCCGGTAAAGCTGCCGAGCTCGGTGCGTTTGGTGCGGACGTTGTGTATGTCTGCGAACACCCGGCCATGGAGCACTACAATGCCGAAGCGGTTGCCGCTGTCGTGGCAGAGCAGGTGAAAAGTGGCGATTATAAAGCTGTCGTCTTCTCAGCCTCCGCACAGGGGAAAGATCTGGGGCCGCGCACTGCCGCTGTTCTGCGCACGACAATCGCGGCAGACGCGATCGCCGTGTCATTCGATGGCAGCGACGTTGTGGTTTCACATCCCGGCTACACCGGCAAAGTGATTCAGACGTTGCGTGTGACCGCGTCACCGGCGGTGGTTTCATTGCGACCCGGCGCGGTGACGGCAAAGGAGGCTCCACGCACAGCGAACGTTGAATCACTCGCACCAGTTGGTGATCCCGCTGCGTCGCGCGTGAAGGTGACCTCGGTTGTGATGGGCGACAACAAACAGCTCGACCTCGGCGAGGCCCCCGTGATTGTCAGCGGTGGGCGAGGGCTCAAGGCTCCCGAACACTTCGCGATGGTGGAGGAGCTCGCCGCCGCGTTCGGCAATGCGGCTGTGGGTGCAACGCGCGCCGTGACCGACGAAGGCTGGCGACCGCACTCCGATCAGATTGGTCAGACCGGGAGACTGGTCAGTCCCGACCTGTACGTGGCGTTGGGAATTTCAGGCGCAATTCAGCATCTGGCCGGGATGCGCACGTCCAAGTGTATCGTCGCCGTGAACAAAGATCGTGAGGCACCCATCTTCAAGGTTGCCGATTACGGGATTGTAGGCGACGTTTTCGAAGTGGTGCCACCGCTGATTGCGGCGGTGCGTGCCGCGAGGGCCGCCAACGCCTAACGGCTTTCCCTTCTCCCCCTTCCGGCTGTCATGACGGCATCACGCATCGCGTTCGCATTCCTGTTCGTCCTTGCGATCGCCCTCTTTTCGTTCAGTGCGCAGAAGCTGGTCAGATATCTCCTGATAGGGGGAGCGCCCACATCACGGTGGGACAACATTCCGCGACGTCTCTGGAACTTGCTGCGCATCGGGATTGCGCAGCAGAAGATCCTGCGTGATCCCGTGGCCGGTCCATTGCACGCGTTGGTGTTCTGGGGTTTTCTCGTGCTCCAGCTGGGCGCGCTTGAGATCATCGCGCACGGATTGTTCCCGTCGTTCACCTTCGCCGGGGTTCTGCCGGCTCCGCTGCACCAGCTCTTTCTGGTCTCGCAGGAAGGAACAGCCGCCGTCGTTTTGCTGGCCGTGGCAGTCCTTCTGTATCGCAGAATTGTACTGAAGCCCAAACGGCTGCAGGGCGACAACGTCCACTCTGGCGATGCCATTTTTATTCTGGCCCTGATCGCCGCACTGATGGTGACGCTCATCATCGTTGCGGCAATGGAACGGGTCCTTGGCACGACGATTCCTTTTATGGCACAGCCGGTGTCTGCGCCGCTGGCGTTTGTATTCAGCTGGTTGTCACCTGAGGTTGCGGAAGGAGTGCGGGAAGTGAGTTGGTGGTCACACGCCGTGCTCATTTTCGCGTTTCTGAACTATCTGCCGTACTCCAAGCACCTGCATGTGATCGTGTCGTTGCCGAACACTTTCGTGGCGAATACCAGCGGCCCCGGCCCCGTTGGCGTCATGAAGCCGATGGATCTCGAGACGGAGGCAGACATCTTTGGCGCCGCTGACGTGATGCAGCTGTCGTGGAAGAATCTCCTTGATGGATATGCGTGCACCGAATGCGGGCGCTGTACATCGGTGTGTCCGGCGAACATTACCGGCAAGGCCCTGTCTCCGAGAAAGATTGTCATCAACACGCGCGAGCGGCTTTGGGAAGTTGCACCGGCCATTGTCGGGGCAGAGGATGCGATCGGTCAACCCGTCTTTGGTTCAGCGGTTGCAACGGATAAAGCGGTTCTCGACCACCGATTGCTCGACAATTTTATCACGGAAGAAGAACTGTGGGCGTGTACGTCCTGTCGGGCGTGTGTGTATGAATGTCCGGTGTCGATCGATCAGCTCGAGATCATTAATGAGCTGCGGCGAAACCTGGTCCTCACCGAGTCCAGATTTCCCGAAGAAGTACAGCCAGCGTTCGAATCACTGGAGCGCAACGGATCGCCGTGGGCATTTCAGCCATCGGAGCGCGCCAAGTGGGCTGAGGGAATGGACATTCCCACCATGGCCGAGCTGCATGAGCGCGGCGTAAAGCCGGACGTGCTGTTCTGGGTTGGTTGTATGGGTTCGTTCGACGATCGTGCGAAGAAGACAACCGTCGCGTTCGCCCGAATCCTCAAAGCTGCCGACGTCAAGTTTGCCATACTCGGCCAGGAGGAAAGCTGTAATGGCGATCCCGCGCGTCGTATGGGCAACGAGTACCTGTATCAGATGCTGGCGAAGCAAGCCATTGAGACGTTGGACAGATACGAGACCACGACCATCGTGACGTCGTGTCCGCACTGTTTCCATCAGATGGGGAACGAGTTCCCTCAGCTCGGCGGCAACTACGATGTCATTCACCATTCAACGTACATCGA
>JBGTBX010000456.1:0-2232 GCA_041749115.1 Gemmatimonadaceae bacterium | reverse complement strand
GCCGGCGGTGACACCGAAGTCGACGCTGGGCAAGGCGCTCGCCTACATGGATCACTACTGGCCCAAACTGATCCGCTACGTCGAATGGGGCGATACGCCGATCGACAACAACCGTGCCGAGAACGCAATACGTCCCTTTGTCCTCGGAAGAAAGGCATGGCTCTTCAGTGACACCCCGGCCGGTGCCGATGCCAGCGCGCTGATCTACTCGCTGGTCGAGACGGCGAAGGCGAACCGGATCGAGCCGTCCGCGTGGCTCGCATTCCTCCTGAGCGCCGTGCCTGGTGCTCAGTCCGTCGAGGCGATCGAAGCAATGTTGCCCTGGCATCTGCATCCCGCGACACTATCCCGGATCTCTGCAGGCTGAAAGTCCTGGGGTTGCTGGACTTTCAATTACCCATAAGTCGGTTGCCAATTTGCACGCCCATCATGATGTCAGTCAGTCGGGACATGCCGCGCCAGATAACCGTGTTCCCTGGCGGCGAATCGTTGGCTCGATTCAAGTAGCCACCCAGGCACGCCAACCAGATCAGATATCTGTGCAAAGAGTTTCGAGGAGCGACGGACCTGTCCCGTGTCTTCATCAGTTCCTCGAGGACCTTTGTTTCAGTCTTCGTGAAGACAAGGCCCGGTCGGCTGTCTGGAGCGGCGCGGTTAAGCATGGTCAGCCAGAATATGCGCCAGCTCAGGATGCATAGCATCGCGATCAGATTCGCTAGTCTCTGGGCTGTACGAAGCTTGGATTCCTCGGCCTTGCAGCCGCTCTTCAGGATCTTGTGGAATGTCTCGATCTTCCAGCGCATGGCGTACCAGTCCAGCTTCTCGACGGCGTCGGCTCGCGATCGTATCGGCAGATCGGTCATGAGCTTCCACTCGATCGGAGCCCGCCCCGTCGGTACACAACGCTCCGTAGCATGAATGACGGTCACGTCGAGTTCCTGATAGCGGCTCCTCTTCGCAACGGGCGGCAGGATGTGAATGCGTCGGTACCGAAGCTCGAGCTCGGCATATTCGACGTTGCCGTTTCGATCGCGTACCTGGACCGTATGCTTACCCTTGCACGGCGTGTCTTCGATCAGATCCGCGATGGTCTGCGTGCCATCCTGAGCGAGCCGATCGACGCAGGTACGGAACAGGAAATGCGTTCCGGCGTCGTGCGCTGCGCAGAACAGTTCGTAAATGTCGCTTTCCCGATCGCCGATGTGGACACATCGCTGCGGCGCATTGAGCTGAGCTGTCGAAGCCTTCAAATTGTCCAGCCAGCGCTGGCTTTCCTTCTCTTCTATCGGGACGCGAGTCGGATTGATTTTTCTCTTGAGGGCAGTGGTTCCCTTGAACTTCTGGCGCGTCCAGAATGCCACCGCAGCCAGCCCGAGCGGCAAGCCTTCGGGCGTGACGACCAGGCTCGAGTGCATCATGATTCCGCACACCGTGTGATTTCTTCGTCGACCGTCCGCTTTTGGATGCCCCGCTTGCACGCTCTTCGTGATGCCGATCGCGGCAACATTCTCGCGCTTGTATGAGAACTCCGTTGTGTCGTGAAGTACCAGAGCAAGTCCGTCGAGCCGCCCGAATCGATTCTGCGTACAACCAAAATGACCCGACAAGATATCGGCTTCGTTGACCTTCGGATTCGAGATGAACCGATACGCCGCCTTTGTGTTCGCCCAATCCTCGCATGAGAAGGGAATGGTTTGTCCAACGCTGCCGCCGAGTTGTTCCAGCAAGATTGCAAATCGCCGGTCCAAGCGACTGTCATTGAACTTGCCACCCACAACCTCCTCGTCTATCCGCGAGGTTGATCCCGGTTCCACGTTGTCCACTGCCGTCTTGCGCTTCATCTCCATCTCGACACCTCGCCGATCGAGAACGAAACTCAGACAGTACGGCGCGAGACAGCAACACTTCAAGTTCAACAGCAGCTAAGACGCGCAAAATGCTGAAAAGATGTGGGTAATTGAAAGGTTGCTGGAGCACTTACAGTCAACTGTCGGACCATGCCGCGGCAGCAATCCAGGCGTTCGAGGTAAGCACCGTTCGTATGAAGGGTAAGGACGACGAAGACGATGAGATCGTCACGTCCTACAGGTACAAACTGGTCGAGAAAAACGGCGCTTCAGAGAAACTCATGAAGCACTTGGGCCTCTTCGAAAAGGACAACCGGCAGGGCAGCGGCGCAATCGCTGAGCTCCTTGCTTCGATCTATGACGCTGGCAGTCGGATCCCGATTCG
>JBGTBX010000455.1:0-4642 GCA_041749115.1 Gemmatimonadaceae bacterium | reverse complement strand
TTGCCGAGCAGTCCTTCATCGCTCAGCGCCCGCCCAAGAAGCGTCCCATCGTCGTTGTCATTGGTACTTGCGCTCGGCGTCAGATCGAGCAGCGCCTGGAGAAGTCCCGGTCGCTGCGGAATATCGCCCCAAGCGTACCATGTGGAGTCCTTGTCGAGGTAGCTGTCCGGCACTGCGAACACTGCCGGCAGCTCGGCATCGGTGGGCGGATACACGAGATGCCGCTCGTTGTGCATGAGCGCCCCCGCGGTGAACCGGAGCATCGGCAGCTTGTCCCGAATGTCGTTGGCGTTCGTGCCCTGAACATCGTCGATGGACGGGTTCCCGAAGTGCACGATGCGGGGGTCGGTCAGATGCTCGGTCATCGGAAACGCAAGCCCGTTCATCGCGACGGCGAGACGGAAAGTCTCGTACGCATTGTACAGCTGCTCGTAGATCAGGCAAGCCGCATAGCGAATCGTCGCCGAGCCAAGTGTGGTGATCGCCCCCAGCACCGCATCAATCAGCGCCGCGGCGGCGGCTAGCGCCCCAAGAATGAGCGCGCCGAGCAGCAGGAAGATACCCCAGATCCCAAGGCTGCCCGCGGTGTTGGCGGCGTCCTCGATGAAGTCCCCGATGTCACCAAGATTGTCCATGGCCTGGTCCCACACCTCGCGCAACTCGGCCGTGAATGAGTATGGCACGGGCGGGGGCAGCGTGCCGGTGTCGGTGGCGTTCTTGAACCACCGATACCAGAGTCGATAGGTGTCGTTGATTTCGGCCGTGGTGATGATCTTGGCGTAATCCGGGCGCGGCGGCACCGCGTCTTCGTTGTAGATCTCGTTCAGGGTGTCTGTGATGAGCGTGGCGAGATCGTTCGGCAAATTCGTGAAAGGATCCGGAATATCGTTCTCAGTATCCGTCGTCCCAGTGAAGTTGAAGTTGTAGACCGCATGCAATGCCGAGTAATTCCAGTCTACGTTACGCACGTTGCGGAAGTTGAACACGTCCTGATAGTTCTCGCTCGCCTTGTGGCGCTGCGCCTGGGAGCGATACGGGCCGCCGGAAATCGTGTTGACGTACGGGTGCCCAACCGTGTCGGCGGTGACGTGCGTGAGGTATCCAATCGCGTACAGGTGCAGGGCTGAACCCGGCGCGGCTTTTTCGAGCAGCCGGCGCGCGAATTTACCGGTCTTGCGGTAGTGCATCGCGTCGAACCACCACCACTCGTTGGCGCCGGAGGCCCGTTGTGCGGGTACGGAAAAGCCGGGCGGCTTGGCACTTTCCGGCACGCCGTCCCGATACGGATGACCGATAATATCGAAGAGATTGAATTCCGACACATTTTTCTTCACCGCCTCCAGCAGCGTGGCTGACAGCGCATTCACCACATTCTGCATATCGCCGAAGAGCTGCTGCAGCTCAGTGAGCGTCGACGAGGAGCTCACGACCTCATTGGCAGCCTCATCGAGCGCGGCGAGTGCATCGAGCACCGGCTGGGGGACGACGGCAAGCAGGTCACGCTTGAAGTTCTCGATGAAGTCGGTGACATCGAAGTATGCGGTCGCGAAGTCCTTGATCGGACCGGGCATGTCCTTCGTATTGAAGAACAGAAAGTCCGGTCCCTGGCAGCCAAGGTAGAAGTAGGGAGCGTTCCTGGGGTCACCGAGCAACGCTGACAATTGCGCATACTCCGCGGCGGAGAGGGTCGAGCCCAACCCGTTTCCTCGCAGGATTTCCTCGCGCAGGCGATCGGCGATCATGTGGTGCATAGCGGGGCCGGGCATCCGTTACCTCATGGTTTCAGGATGAAAGCGGGAATGCACCGCGGCAAGCCACGGACCACAGCGTCAACTCGTCGTTGCAGGAAATAGCACAAATCCTGTGGCTCGTCAAACGCCCGTCGGAACCACTTCCGCCGCTTGATCAGGGGCCGATCATGGCAGTTTCTCTGTAGAAACGAGCAACGGCACCCATTGCTGGATGCCGTCAGGCCGTTATTAGTGGAGGCGCGGGCTATCGGACTCAGACTGTCTATATGCTTATGATGTAAATACTTACCGATCGCCCTCATGGGAGGCCGGCGGGATGTTACCCCCTCAGTTACCCCCGCGTTACGGGCTCCAGCATCCATTCGGTAATGGCGGCTATCACGGGCCTATGGGACGACGGTCACTTTGATCGTAGCGGAAAAACCCTCAAGCCTGGCAGTGATGATTGCTTCGCCCACCGCTACCCCACGAACGTTGATGGTATGGCACGGTTGGACGGGGACGCACAAAAAATCTTCGTAGTAGAAGGCCACCACGTCCTCGCGGTCCGAAGTAAAAACAGTCGGCCCCCAACCCCTGAGTGCTCCCCGAGCATCCCTCAGCTCAGCTACGACCGGCACTTCCTTACCCAAGTTTACCGTCAGCGCCGCCGGATCGAGACTCAAGGACCAGCCGGTCGTTGACTCAACAATGATCGTTGCCTTGGCAGTCTTGGTTACCCCGCCGATCGTCCACGTGACGGAGACCACGGCTTCGCCTGGCGCTATGGCCCTGATCTCCGCAGAGATCTGGGAAGCGGTCGACACCGCATCGCCCACCGTAGCCACACTGGGGTTATCGCTGGAGATGGAGAACGATCCCCCTTCCACAATCATCAGCTCGCCGTGCTGATCCCTGGCGGATACCCTGAGCGACTTGTTATTCAGGCCGGCAATCGGCGCCATCCGCTGGGCAGATACGAGAATATCGAGCGACGTGAAAACGCGACTAGCAGTCACCGGGGGCGAGTCAACTGGGGCGGTAGAGTCGTTAGCGCATGCTAGCAGGGTTGCGCCTGTCAACAGAGTTCCAAGTCGTATGAAGTCCCGTGTCGTGATCATCTTGATCTCCAGTGTGCGTTAGACCGACGTGCTGGTAGTGTCCGATACGTTCCGATCGAGAACGTCCGGGGGAGCAATGCACCCTGTTTTCTCAGGCTGTACTTCACCCGCCATGTTGCCGCGCCCGACGGGAGCCGTACAAGGTGCAGCCCTTCACCGTCGGCCAGCTTTCCCGTCGTTCCTTTCGTGAGCCAGGACTGGATGCCGCGATCCGTCAAACGGTCGTTACCCCTTGCCATATTACCCCCCCCTCCCGATTTAGGCCAGAATTACCCCTGACGTTACCCCCTGCTTCGCTGGAACGCAATACACGGGTTCGGACGGGTTAGGACGCTTCCTAGGGGGATAAACGACTAGCGCCGCCCATTTCTGGACGGCGCTAGACTGTTCTGGACGGGTCTAAAGTGGAGGCGCGGGGATTCGAACCCCGGTCCGAGACTGAATTCACCACAGCGTCTACGTGCGTATCCCACTGATTGAGGTCTCCAGCCGCTGGCCAGTGAGCAGCCCACTGCTGGACAAGCCTTCTAAATTTTTGCCGAACGCCCGAAGGCGTGACGTCCGACTATCCCGAATTTGCGATACTCTTCAAACCGCCTCGGGAGGGCTTCCTGAAGAGCAGGTGCAGCAGCTCCTAAGAGCTACGCAGCCAGGGCCAAGTTGTTGTTGGCAGGTAAAAATTATCCCGAAGGTTTAACCAGGATCCGAGGACCTGGGCACGCGGCCATGGCTTCACCAACCCCGTCGAAGCCAGTCGCCCCCTAACTCTTAACATTACTCGAGGGTCGGGCCAAAGTCAATCGACATCAGAGGAGACACGACTTGAGGTGGAGTGCGTAAGGTGTTGCCACGCAGCACACAACGCGAACCGTCAGGCGGCTGTGTCGACCAGCACCGACCCGTGAAAATCCAGGTAGTCGGCGAAGATTTCCCTGATCTCGGAAAACGACTGAACAGCATACAGGCGCTTCCGGAGCTCGGCAGATCCGGCAAGCCCTTTGACATACCAGCCGAGGTGCTTGCGAAACTCGATCGCCGCGCCTCGCGGGTCCGACTCGTACTGCTCGACCATCTCGGCGTGGTCGAGCGCAATCGCGAACCTCTCTTCGACGCTCGGAACCGGCGGCTTCGGCTTGCCTTCCATGAGCGCGCGCGTGTGATCGAAGATCCACGGCTGGCCAAATGCGCCGCGCGCAATCATCACCGCCGCACACCCGGTTTCCCTGTGCAGCCTCACGGCGTCCTCGGCGGTCTTGATGTCGCCGTTGCCGATCACCGGAATTTCGAGGGCCGCCACGACAGCTGCAATTTCCTCCCACCGCGCAGAACCCGAGTACATCTGCGTTCTGGTTCGAGGATGAAGCGCCACTGCCCTTGCTCCGGCGTCCTGGCACCTCAGCCCGATCTGCACGGGATCGCGCATTTCCTCGTTCCAGCCGCTGCGAATCTTGACGGTCACCGGCAGGTGAGTACTCGACGCAACGGCGCGGATGATGGTTTGCACCATATCGAGATCCCGAAGGCATCCCGAGCCACCGTTGCGCTTGACCACCTTCTTCACCGGACAGCCGAAATTGATATCGATGAACTCAGGCTGAAACACGTCGGTGACAAGTGCCGCAGCCTCGCCCATTCCGACAGGATCGGCGCCGAAGATCTGCACACCGATCGGCCGTTCGTCAGCCCCGAACCGGAGTTTCGACAACGTCACCTTGTTCTCGCGACGAATCGCTTCCGCCGACAGGAATTCCGTCACGACTACATCGGCCCCGAACCGGCGGCAGATGCGCC
>JBGTBX010000454.1:0-29626 GCA_041749115.1 Gemmatimonadaceae bacterium | reverse complement strand
GATTCGGGCCCGGTCGAGCATGCCGCTCGACAGGGCCCGAAGCCATCCATGTGGAGCGGGCCTAGTTTCGGAAATATACCGTCCAGTTCTGCCACCACTTGGGACCGGCAGGATTCACGGCGCCGCGATACGCGGTACCGGTCACCGCGGTTCCTGCCGCAGTTGCCAGCTTGCCAGTGAACGTTGCGAGGCCCCCGGAAGCAAGTACGGAGCCCGTGCCAGGCGTCCAATCGAGGGTTGCGGTGGTCGGTACTGCGGCTCCCGCGGGGAACGCGGTGAAGAGGGAGGCCGCCGTCGTTGTCGGGGCATCCACCAACGCGTTGCCCGCGAGGTCCAGCGAGTTCTGAGTTGCCGATCCGCCGCTTTGGAATGCGGCGGCGTTCTCAGCGAAAAGAACGTTTTTCACACCGAGATCGGCGGTCGCGAGGTCCTGCGTACCGGCTGAACCAGCTCGCACATAGGTCGATGCATCGCGAATCGACACTGCGGCCCGTGGCCAGCGCGCGACGGCGCCATTCACGTAGTAACCGGCGGTGCCTCGCCGCAACATCATGCCAACGCCGCCCGCACTTCCTGCGGAGGCCACGTCGCCTGTGCCAACGAGGGTGAAGTTGGCGACAACAGGGGTGGTAAATGGCGCGGTGTCCTGACCGTTGGGGCAGCCGGACCCAGTACAACCATCGTTCTCGATGCCCTGGGGATCAGAGGACGCTGACCCGGCTCCTGTGCGCGGTGGGATCTGTGTGGTCTGCAGTGCAATGATGTCTTTCAGTTTCCCGCGGTATCCCTCAGACATGTCAAAGTGATCATCGCCCGCTTCGTACGACACGAGGTTCGAAGCATTCACCGTGCCGCCGAACCACTCGAATGAATCATCGAGCCCGGCCATCGCCTGAAGGTACGACAGACGCGTGCCGCTGCCCAGCGCAGCGAAAGTGAAGGTGTTGAGCTCGTTGTTGAGGCTCGGTGCATATCCGGCAAACTCCACACGAACGTACCTGAGCTCGCCACTGTCGTCCGTATCGGTCGTGCCCCCGGAATACAGCACCTGATAATTCGTGCCGGAGGTGTTGCCTGAGGCAGTGTTCGTTCCTTCGATTTCGATATTAACGCCGGTTCGGCTTATCGTGGCGTTGCCCACCATAATGAGTCCGCCCCAATCGCCGGGCTGGCGCTGCCCAGCAGGCCTTGAGGAAGTGAAGACGATCGGCAACGCTGCTGTGCCGATCGCGTTGATCTTCGCCCCGCGCATGATGAAGAGAGATGAGCCGAGAGTGTTGAAATCCCCCTTGATGGTGGTGCCGGCTTCAATGGTGAGGGTCGCACCATCAGCTACGTGGATGAATCCTTTCAGCACGTAGGTGTTCGCGGCAGACCACGTGGTGTTGGACGTGATGTCCTGAGTTACTTCAATCGTGGCGGCCTGGCCGAAGTTGAGCGTGGTTGCACTGAATTCACTGGACGCCGAGCTGCGCTGGGATCCTTTGACGGTGGTGAGCCGATAGCGATAAAGCGTGTTCACTTTGAGGCCGGTGTCATTGTACGTCACCGGACCGGCCGTGGCGGGTGCGGCGACGGTGCCGGCAGCAGCGAACGTGCCGGCGCTCCCCTCTGCTCGTTCAACGTCATAGCTGTTGTCACCAGCGAGGCTGTTGAACGTAATGCGTATGGAGGTCAGCCCCGTCGGAGCGGCGCTGGCACCGAGCGGTGGAATCGGCGCCGGTTCGGCAGGATTGTCGTCGCTGCAAGCAGCAAGCACGAGCGCGGAAAGGACGCATCCGCTGAGAAGAACGCGGGACATTCGTAGCATTGAACTGGTCTCGAAAACAGTGTGTGAAGGCAAGGTGCGTGAGCACCCGTAAGAAGAGGGCCCCGCGTCGCGGGCGTGTGTCCGAATGGTCACGCCTGCGTCACGATGGCCCTCCTGCTTGTCTCACTTCTGCATCAATACCGCCGCTGTTCAATACGCGTTCGCCTACGGCCTCACAATAAAACCAAGCTGGAACACTCGGCCGGCACGCCAGGAATCGCGCACCACGGTGCCCTGTACGGACTTGAACGGATCGTCCAGCACGTTGCGTGCGTCAAACCGGCCATGCAGGACGCCCATGACTGGAAAGCGCAGGGAGACATCCATGGAGTTTCGCGCAACTTGAATCACGTCGGGGAGAGGAGAATCGCCCGCGGCATCAATTCGCTCACCCGTGCGATTGAACAATATCGTCGCACTCGTGCTGCCCGTACCATTGGTGTAGGTGAGCCCCGTGTTGACCACGTATGGTGCCTGGCCGACCATGCTCCGCGTCTGATTGGTCGCGGCCGCCTGCTGCGCCCCGAGGTCAATCTCGGATTTCATCAGCGTCAGATTGCTAAAGAACAACAGCGGGCGGGCGAAATCACCGAGGAACCCGAGCCCCTTGCGTGCTTCTATTTCGAGTCCGTAGTTCGTCGCCTTGTCTGCGTTCACGAAGCCGATAAATCGCGACGATGCTCCGGCTGCGCGGTAGACGCGCTCGATCGGTTGATCAAATTCCTTCGCAAAGACGCCAATGCTCAGCAGTTCGCTGACGTCGGGATACAGCTCCCAGCGGACATCGAAGTTGCGGATGCGTGTGCGCTCAAGGTTCGGGTTCCCCTCAAGATCATCACCATTCAATACGTCTCGACTCTTGATCGGTACCAGCTCGCGATACTCGGGTCGCGCAAGCGTCTGAGAGGCCGAAATGCGGACGTTCTGCCAATCACTGAGTTTCAGATTCAGGGCGGCAGACGGCAGCACATCGGTCCAATCCTTCGACGTCGATACCGGTGCGCCAAGAGTGGATTGCGCGTTTACCGTGAGCCGGTCGTTTTCGAATCGCGCGCCTGTAATCAGGCGAAGGCGTTCGCTGAGCGACACCTCAGCCATCACGTACCCCGCCGCAAGGCGGTCCGAGGCGTCGTAGGCTCCGCCCTGCGAAAGTGGTGAAATCTGATAGATATCCGCTCGCGCGCCGCTTAGCGGTGCAGCGAAAAGCAACTCAGGAGGCAATTCACGAATCGCATTCGTGGCAAGCGGGGCGGAGATGGAATATGCCTTCGTGTCAGCTTCGCGCTCTGTGCGGCGTACGAGGCCGCCGATCTTGATGCTGTGCTCGCGGTTCAAGGCACTGAACGTCTGCTGAATGTTCGCTCGCGCCTCACGGGAGTTTTCGTCGAGTTGTGAAAACGTCCGCACGGCGCCACCGATACCGGTGTTGAGCCACCGAGCAACCTTGGTTGAACTCCCCGGTGTGGTTTCTTCCAGGGCATACACGAACTCGGAACGATCCGGCTCATCGCGCGACACACCTGATGACGTCAGAGCCCAGTCGACACGTGTCTTGCTGAGCTGATGTTCGACCGCCAGCTGGTTCGAACGTATGGAACGTTCGACGTACTGCATACGGTCGATACGAGCCTCAATCCCCTCATTTTCGAACGCACCGGTCTCGCGCCGGGCATCGTTGTCTGCGGTGCGGTTATACGTGTTGTTGAACTGCAGGCGTGTACGACCGCCGATCAACGTACTGAAATTTGCGAGGCCTCCGAGCATTGCACCACGGCTGCTCGTTTCCCCGCTGAAACGATCGATCTCCACCGTTGAGCCGGGCGTGTTGCCGCGGTCCGCGAGCGCGCGCACCTGACCGGTGCGCTGGTCCTGCGTCAGCGAGTATGTGCCACTGAATAAATATCCGATACGTTGACCGAAAATCCCCTGGTTGCCGCCCAGTGACGCGTTAGTCGAGATGTTGGGCGCGCCGGTGTTCACTTCCGGCGTCCACGCGTTCCTGAACTGGCTCACGAGAAACGTCTGATCGCCAGGCGTCAGATTGATGCCCTGCAGGTTACCGAGTTGGCTGAAGATAAACGGAATGTTGCGTTCACTTTTGGCTCGAGCGAATACTTCGCCGCCCACGTCGCGTCCGCCGAGTATCTCAGCACCGGTGGCACCACTGTTGTATCCCATGGTAAGCTGGTACTGGAACTGACGGCGTGCGGGAAACTCCTTTGTCTTGATCTCGACTTGTGCGCCTGAAAAGTCACCCTGCTGGTCGGGAGTAAAGGTCTTGGATGTCGTGATCGCCTCCAGCAGCGTGCTGGGGAACATGTCGAGGGGGACCACGCGTCGCTCCGGTTCCGGGCTGGGAACGCGCGTTCCGTTTAACTGTGTCGTGGTGTATCGCTCGCCAAGGCCGCGAACAAACACGTACTTGCCACCGGTAACCGTCACGCCGCTAACGCGTTGCACTGCCTGGGCTGCGTCGCTGTCCGGACTCTTGCTGATCTGCTCGGCAGTGATGGCGTTCACAACACCGGTGGCAGTTCGCTGCGCATCAAGCGCCTCGTTCACTGAGCCACGTTCAGCTGAAGCGGTAACTACCTGTGCGGCAAGTGTGATCGTGGCCGCCTCAAGCGAAATATTCTGCTCAAGTGCCGCCCCCGCGGTCACGACGATACCGGTCACCTGCTTCGGCGCAAAACCAAGGCGCCGAGCCTGCAACGACATGGTTCCCGCGGCGACGTTCGTCAGGACGTAACGACCGTCTACACCGCTCATCGTGCCAATCGTGGTACCCATCACCTGAATGGCGACATCAGGAATGCCTTGGCCCGTCGTGCCGTCCAGCACTCGGCCCGCGATCCGACCGCCCGTGGCTGACTGCGCAAGTACTCCTGAACCCTGAAATATTACCGCAATGGCGACGACCATTCTGACGCACGTCGTTAATCTGGCGAAAATCATATAATCCTTGTCGGTGAGGTCGAACAGAGATCACAGCGACGAGGTCTGGTGCACCCCGTCAGACTGTTACAATGCCTGAAGCAGGTCTCGGATCGCGCACGGGTTCGCAACGAATGTGTCACGACCGGTTCCGGAGCACGTACCAGGCGTCGCAACCTCGTGCTGCAGGCGATCCGAGGACCGACGCACCCCCGCCGCCCTTTGTTCGTTCCTCTCACGCCTCCTGTGAAAGGAGGGGACTACCCTCGTTTCACAGGGAAGAAGGCGGAAATGGTCGTGCCGACGCCAAACTCGCTTTCCGCGCTCACTCGGCCCCCGTGGTTCTCCACGAGATGCTTTACGATTGCGAGCCCGAGCCCGGTCCCGCCCTCCTGACGAGAGCGGGCGGCGTCGACTCTATAGAATCGTTCGAATACGCGAGGCAAGTGCTCCGGAGGAATTCCCGAGCCAGTGTCGCGAACACCAACCATAATTCCCCCATCCTCGCGCGCGGCGAAAATCGTCACGCTGCCGGTGGCTGTGTGCCGAACGGAATTGTCGACGAGATTGGAGAGCACCTGCCTGAAGGCGACAGGATCGGCGTAGACCGACGCAGCATCACGTGGAATATCGAGCGAAAGGGACAAGCGCTTTCTACTCGCGGATTCCCGGATGGCCAGAAGGATGTCAGCCGCCACGCTTGAGATATCCATCGTCGAAGGATTTGGCACCCATCCGCCAGACTCGATACGCGAGAGGTCCAGCAGGTCGTCCACGAGCCGCTGCATTCGCTTGGTGTTGGCGACGATGGTGGCTGCGAACGCTTTCTGCTGCGCATGTGGCAGCTGCTCATCTCCTATTGTTTCAGCGAAACCACTGACCACTGTCAATGGTGTCTTGAGCTCATGAGAAACGTTCGCCACAAAATCCCGCCGCATCGTCTCCAGCTTCCGAATAGGTGTGACATCAAAAAGCGCGACCACCGCGCCGCCTTCCGAGAGCGGACGCGCGGTCAGCGATACCGCCCGATCGTGAAGTGTCGTCTCGACGGCATCTACATCGGTAGACGCCATGGCCGCGTCGATACACTCACGCAGCACTTGATCACTCGGCAATCGATCAGCGGAAAACGGAGTCGGGTCATCAACACCCAGGAGCCAGCGCGCACCGGCATTAATGTGCAGGACCCGATTTGCTGCATCGATGGCAATGACACCCTGATTCAAAGACTCGAACACTGCGCGAAGGAGCACGTCATCTGCTTCAAGTGCCTGCACCCGTGCCGAGAGCTGCTCGGCTAACCGCCCGAAGGCGGCGCCCAGATCCCCAACTTCCCCTGGGGCCGATATGCTTGGTCGTCGGGAGAGGTCACCAGCAGCAATCAATCGCGCGTCCTCGGTTAGCTCAACGAGGGGACGAGAGACGGAGCGGGCGAAGATCCACGAAAGAAAGAGGGCGATCGCCGCCGCCACCAACGCTGCATTGATGACATCCTTCTGCAAACGCGAGACGGCGAGCGCGTGCGCCGCCGCAGTGACCGAAATGCGCGCAACGCCGTTCGGCGTGCGAACGGCGGCATAAATTTCCTCATCGCCCTTCGAGGGCGATCGTCGGATCGCTGATCCACTACCCTGCCGAATGGCCAGGGCGACTTCCGGACGATCCAGATGGTTCTCCAAGGCGCGAAGTGCATCGCCGTCGAACTCGGTATCGCCGACAACTACCCCGTCTGGACGAATCAGGGTAACTCTTGCACTGAGCATGGCGCCCGCGGCGTCGGCCAAGGAGTCAGGGCTCGATGCTGCTGCCCAAAGGCTGCCAACGAGCCACGCCTCTCCCTGCAGTTCCTTCACAACGTCGGCCCGAAGACGGTCACGAACCCGCCGCTCGACCGAGAAAACGACCAGAGTGCCGAGGACTACAATAACGAGCAGAAACGCCGCCAGAAGGCGTTGCGATAACCTCACGCGATCCGCGGCTGAGAAGAGCGCAGGCGATATCCGAACCCACGTACCGTCTCGATCAACTCCCCTGCTTCACCTAGCTTAGTGCGCAACCGTTGCACGTGCATGTCGACAGTTCGCGTCTGGATGTCGGGGGCCGCCTCCCACACGGTTTCGAGTAGTAACCCGCGCGCCTGCACTCTGCCTTTTCGTTCCGCGAGCGTGAGCAGGAGCCGGTATTCTGTCGGCGTTAGATCAATGTCGCCCATGTGATCCACAACGACTCGATGTGCCCCACGATCGATGGTTATAGGTCCAATGCGGAGCGCGTCGCTGGGTTGAATTTGAGCCGCCTGCGTGCGCCGCAGGATCGCGCTCACTCGCAGCACCAGCTCCTGCGGCGAGAAGGGTTTCGTCAGGTAGTCATCCGCGCCGAGTGAAAGCCCCTTGATACGGTCTGGCTCTTCTTTGCGGGCGGTGAGCATCAACACCGCAACGTGGCGCGTCGAAGGATCACTGCGAAGTTCTTCGAGCACCTCGAAGCCAGACACCCCGGGCAACATCAGATCGAGCACGATCAGTCCTGGCGCCTCCTGTTTCGCCTGAGCCAACGCATCGGGGCCCGAGGAGGCAGTGGAGACACGATAGCCGGCCTTTACCAGATGAAAGGCGACGAGAGCGACGATATCCGGCTCGTCGTCGACGACGAGAATGCGTTCACCTGCAGAGGGAGTCGCTGTCATGAAACTCGATCGCTGACGAGCTGACGGATGCTTGCAAGAATCATATCTATGGCAATCAAATTGTGGCCACCGAGCGGCACGATCAGGTCGGCGTAGCGCTTTGAAGGTTCGACGAACTGCAGGTGCATGGGCCGTACGGTGGTGAGAAACTGCTCGAGGATTTCGTCGACCGGACGTCCGCGCTCCACGGTGTCTCTCGCAATGCGCCGGGCGAGGCGGACATCAGCGTCCGCATCCACAAACACCTTGAGATCAAGAGCGCTCCGTACGGTTTCCTCCACAAACAGCAAGATGCCATCCACTACGATCACGCGCGCCGATTGTGTCTCGACCCGCTGGTCGGACCGCGTGTGCGTTACAAAATCGTACACCGGCTTGTCCACGCCCTCGCCCGCCTTCAGTGCCGCCAGATGAGACAGGAACAGGGGAAAGTCGAATGCGTCCGGATGGTCCCAGTTCACCTTCCGCCGCTCCTCGAGCGTCAGGTGCGAGTGATCCCTGTAATACGCATCCAGATCGAGATAGGCGACGGTCAGATCCCTCAGGCCATCGCCGATTTTCCGAGCGACGGTCGACTTCCCCGAGCCGGTGCCACCGGCAATACCTACTACGAGCGGCGTCACTCGCACACACGACAGCGCTGCCGACGTGCTGGAGAATCAGCAATCGCCGTTACAAAGAGAAGGACCTGGGGTGTCACGGAAGCGTATCTTTGGCCGAGGGTGAATCGCCAGCAGGTAACATATGGAAAGTGGGTATGGCCCAAACGCCCGTCAACGCCACCCGGCGGATGGTCGACTAACTTTGCAGGATGTTGAGCCGCCCTATCCTTGCGCTGCTATCGCTTTGCCTCGCCCAAGCGCCTGCCGTTGACCTGACCGCGCAGCCAAAAACGGCGCGCCTCCTGGTAGCCTCCACGACGGACGTTCACGGGAGGCTGCGAGGTTACGACTACTTCGGCAACCGGGCAGACACCGCTCGCGGGCTCGCTCGCGCCGCCACGATTGTGGATTCACTGCGCAAAACGCACCCCAATCAGGTCGTGTTGCTGGACGCGGGGGACTTTCTTCAGGGGAATCCCCTGACCTATGTGGCGGCCCGGCGGGGCACGACGGCCGCGCACCCCGTGATCGCAGCGATGAACGCGATGCGTTATGACGCCGCCGCGGCCGGTAATCACGAGTTCAACTACGGGGTTCCGTTCTTCAGGCGCGCCGCCCGTCAGGCTCACTTTCCGATTCTGGCGGCAAACATTCAGTGGGAGAAGGGACAGGCGCAGTTTCTTGCGCCGTCGCGCATTGTGCAGCGCGCTGGCCTGCGCGTCGGAATCGTTGGCGCCACGACGCCGAGCTCCATGATCTGGGACCGTGACAACCTGGCTCGTCGTCTGCGTGTGACGGACATCGTGCCCGCTGTTCGGCGCGAAGTCAGTGCCGTGCGCGCGCGCGGTGCCGATGTTGTGATCGTCGTGATGCACGCCGGTCTTGATTCACCGGCGAGCTACGATACGGTGGCCACAGGAGTTCCCGGTGAGAATCACGCAGCGCGAGTCGCGCGCGAGGTACCGGGGGTCGATCTGGTGGTCTTCGGCCACTCACATCAGGAAGTCGCCGATACCGTTATCAACGGCGTGCTGCTCGTTCAGCCGCGCAACTGGGCAGGGTCAGTGTCGGTTGCACAGCTGGACCTGGAGCGCAATAAAACGAAATGGAGTGTGAGGGCGCGCAAGGGCGTGCTTGTCCGAACAGGGGGACACGCGGAGGCGCCGCGGGTGGTCAGGGCAGTGGAGCGTGCCCACGAGAGCGCGATGCACTGGGTAAACGACACACTGGGCTCGGCGATTGGTGCATGGCGCGCAGACTCCTCGCGCGTGATGGATACGCCTTTGCTGGATTTCACGCTCGAAGTCATGCGCCGCACGAGCGGAGCGCAGCTGGCGGCCACGGCGTCGTTCGATCTCAACGCGTCGCTCGATGCCGGTCCGGTCACCGTTGGCGAGATCGCCCGGTTGTATCCCTACGACAACACCCTGCGCGTCATTCGTGTGACGGGGAAACAGCTGCGCGACTACCTCGAGTATTCGTCGCGATACTTCCGGACACTCGGTACTCCAGAGGCCGCAATCGGACTCATCGATGGATCCGTTCCAGGCTTCAATTTTGATATGATCGCGGGTGCCGACTACACCATTGATGTCTCCCGGCCACTCGGCAGTCGAATCACTCAGCTGCGCGTGAGCGGCGCCGACGTGAAGGATGCGGATTCGTTCACGATGGCGTTGAACAATTACCGCCAGAGCGGAGGTGGGGGCTTCCGCATGCTTGCCGACGCCCCGCTTGTATCCGACAAGGGCGAGGAGATCCGGGATCTTTTGATCGCCGAGGTCCAGAAGCGCGGGGTGCTGCGCGCGGCCGACTACCACACGATCAACTGGAAGCTCCTCCCTGACTCCGCCGCGCCATTGTACTACCGGGACATGCGTCGCGGACCGTTCGAGCGGTCTTCAGATGCTCCGGCGGAGCCGATCGCTTTTATGTCCGCGCACCTGCGTTCGGGACATTGGCTGCGAATCATCGGAACAACGGACATCCATGGCGCCCTGGAAGCCGGAGACTTCAATGCATCGGGGGTGCGGCGTGGTGGCCTGGCCAACCTGATCACCGTGATCGAGAACGCTCGCGCCGAATGTCCGCCGCCGACCTGCCACAGCCTGTGGCTTGATGGAGGTGATCAGTGGCAGGGAACGCCCGCCAGTAACCGCAAGTTCGGGACACCTGTTGTTCATATTCTCAATCAGTTCAATCTGGCGGCATCCGCGTTAGGCAACCACGAATTTGACTGGGGCCGGGATACGCTCCGCGCGCGTCTCGCGCAGACGCGCTACCAGATGCTCGCGGCCAACATCACCGACACATTGGGCAAGGACATTCCGTGGATTCCGAACGACACGCTGATTGATCTCGGCGGACTGCGTGTCGGCGTGATCGGTGCGATCTCTCTCGAAACGCCGACAGCGACCCGTGCGAGCCTGGTCAACGATCTGCGGTTCATCGATCCGGCTGGTGTGATCGACGCGCACGCGCGTCGGCTGCGGGAGCGCGGCGCCGATGCGGTTGTCGTGACGGCGCATATCGGTGCCACCTGCGACCGGAATGCGGTCTCAGTCTGCCTGGGTGAATCCGTGGATGTCGCGCGGAACGTGCGCGAAAAGATTGACGGTTTTGTCGGCGGGCATTCACATCGCGGTGTTGCCACCAAAGTGAATGGTGTCCCGATCGTGCAGGCGTATTCGCGGGGCACCGCGATTGGCATCATCGACGTGCCTCTGGCCTCGCCGGGAGATACCGCACGTGTCGAGCTCCGCGACGTCCTGGCGGACGTTGTTAAGCCACACGCCGAGGTCGCGCAGTTCGTCGACAATGAAGTGCGCGAGATCAAGGCGTTCTTCGCGGCGCCGGTCGCCACGTTGGCAGAATCGATGCACCGGGGGCCCACGGGGACACTCGGCGATCTCATCGCCGACGCCCAGCGCGCGGCGGGCCGTGGCGACGTCGCCATCATGAATCGCGGTGGCGTTCGCACTGATCTGCCCGCAGGCACCGTAACGTTAGGTGACATTTTCAACGTGGCGCCGTTCGACAACAAGTTGGTCAGGATGGTGGTGAAGGGTGCTGAGCTCCGGGCGTATCTGGAGCGGATCGCAGCGCGCCCCGGGAGCGGATTTCACCTCAGCGGAATTCGCCTCACCATTGATTCGTCCGGTGTGGCGGCCTCCGCGCCCCGCCTGGTCAGCGCCGTGTTTACTGATGGACAGGCAATTGTTGAACAACGCGATTACGTACTGGTCATGAGCGATTTTCTTGCCGAAGGGGGAGACGGGCTCAGTTTGCGCCAGGGGGCGAAGGATTTCGAAGAGACCGGGATCGTCGATAGAGACGCGCTGGCGGATTATCTTCGTTCTCGTCCGCAACCTGTTCAGCCACCTGATGATCCACGCCTTATCTACCGCAAGTGAGTGACACGGTCCGAGTTTATGTGAATGGTCGCGGCGTCGATGCGCCGTCCGGCGCGTCGTGTCTCGACGCTGTCCGATTGATGGAGCCCGACGAAGCGGACGCGATCGCCGCCGGCCGCCGCGCGATCGCCGACAGTCGCGGTCTGGCGATCGCGTCGGACACGACTGTTCACGGTGGCGCCATTTACCGTACGATCAGCAATCGGGCACGCAGCGCCGGTGACGCATGACGCTCGTTACGCGAGCACTCCTCACCAAACTCCCGAAAGCTGAACTGCACTGCCACCTCGACGGATCACTGCGACCGTCCACCATGCTCGAGCTGGCTCGCCTGGCCGGGGTCTCCATGCCTCACGATTCGGCCGAGGCACTGGGCGACTACATGATCGTGCGCAGTGCCAGAAATCTCGAAGATTATCTGACGAGATTCGCCATTACGCTGTCGGTGATGCAGAGCGCAGAAGCCATGGAGCGTTGTGCGTATGAACTGGCCGAAGATGCCGCTGCCGAAGGCGTGCGATACCTTGAGGTACGTTACTGCCCCGCGCTTAATACGGCCGGTGGATTAACGCTTGCGCACGTCGTCGAAGCGACGCTGAAAGGTCTTCGACGCGCCGAGCGCGAGCTGCCCATCGTGTGTCGGGTTATCATCTGCGGCCTGCGGAGCCTGTCGCCGGATCTGTCGCTGCGTCTGGCGCAGCTGGCGGTGGACTTCCGTTCCGAAGGCGTGGTCGGATTTGATTTGGCAGGGGGCGAGGCAGGGCATCCCGCCGCAGCGCATCGGGACGCATTTCATTTCGCTGCAGCTCACGGAATCGCCTGTACGTGTCACGCGGGAGAGGGCGATGGCGCCTCGTCCATTCGAAGTGCGATCGATGATTGTGGCGCCACGAGGATCGGACATGGCACGAGACTCCTCGAAGACAACGCGTTGTTGGAGCACGTGCGCAGGTCAGATATCACGTTGGAGCTGTGCCTTACCAGCAATGTGCAGACGCACGCTGCCGAATCTCTTGCCCTGCATCCGGCACGTCAGTTCTTCGACGCGGGGTTGCGTGTGGTGCTCAACACTGACAATCGCCTGATGAGTGGTGTGACGCTTGTTGATGAATATTGCTCAGCTGCAACGGAACTCGGGTTTTCCTTTGCGGAGTTGTCGACGATTGCACTGAACGGATTCCGCTCCGCTTTCCTCCCCAGCGAACAACGCGAGGAGCTCGTGGCCGCGGCAACCGCGCAGATTGCAGGGTTGGGAGCCTCGCAATGATTCCCGCTGTGCTCAAGGACGCCGAGAGCGCTGTGCGGGGGCATATCAGCATGGTCGCGCCGACCTACGGCATTGTTCTGGGTTCCGGCTTGGGTGGACTTGCAGAGCGGATTGCCGGGCAGACCCGGATTTCATACGGAGAGATCCCCGGCTTCGAGGAGACTGGAGTTGTTGGGCATGCCGGCCAGTTGATTCACGGAACGCTCGGCGATGAGGAGATCATCGCCCTTGCCGGCCGTTTTCACATGTACGAGGGGCACGACGCAGCGACCGCCGCATTCCCGATTCGACTGCTGCATGCGTTAGGTGCCCGGATTCTCGTGGTCTCGAATGCCGCAGGCGGTGTGCGCCGGACGTTCGCCGCCGGAGACTTAATGGCGATCGCGGATCACATTAATCTGACTGCGCGTAATCCGCTCATAGGTGCTGTGTCGCAGGGAGACGAGCGCTTCCCCGACATGTCGCAGGCGTATGATGCGGAATTGCGTCAGGAACTTCATGCCGTCGCGCGGGATCTGGGAATCCTGTTGCATGACGGCGTGTATTGCGGCCTCACCGGACCATCGTACGAAACGCCCGCTGAAGTGCGTATGCTTGAGCGCATTGGTGCCGACGCCGTCGGAATGTCCACCGTGGCGGAGGTGATCGCTGCCCGCGCCATGGGCATGCGTGTCCTTGGCGTGAGCTGCATTGCTAATCCAGCCGCGGGGCTGTCACTTGACCCGCTCACGCACGACGACGTGATGCGCGTGACGCGTCGCGCCGGCGAGAAGTTTGTGAACTTGATTGAGCGGTGGATTGCCCACCGCTCAACAGCGTCGGGTGCCTAGAAGCGAATCCCGATCGTGACGGGAATAAAGGCGTACGTCGTGGATTCACCGTCCGACGAGAAGGAGTACTGGTGGTAGCGCGCTTCGATGAAGACCCCGGCCCCTCGCCCCAGACGCACGCCCGCACCTCCGTTGAATCCGAAGCCGTTTTCCGAGACGCTCGTTCGTATGGACGAGGCCGTATCCTCCAGTGTTGCGGTCAAGCGGTAAACGCCGAGGCCTCCCAGCAGATACGGCGTGACGCTCGCGTCACGCTTGTTCCCGAGCAGCACTGCCGCTGCGCCAACGTAAAGCGTGGAGTTGCTGGCGCCATTGTCGGGAGCTGCGCCAGTCGCTCCCAGAAACTCCTCAGTGAACGCAGAACGATTAAACCAGGCCTCTCCGCGTACGCCCCAGATGTTGGCCGTGGGTTCGTATTGCAGGTATCCGCCGCCGTGCCAGCCTGTCTTTGCGTCCGACGAGTAATCACCGATCGGCACGGTGCCGCCGCCGCCCAGTCCGACCGACACCAGACGCGTCGGCGCCTGTGGCTCGACGTCGCCAGCGACAAATACCAACGCCGTGCACAACAGCGCGTGCGCGACACGCAAAAGAAAACGCCGCATGCAATACTACCTCCGCAAATAAGCGAGAATTGTCAGTGAGTCGTCTGATCGACGGACACGTTGCGCAGCAGGTCACCACGACCCCCGGCGTCACACAAGAAGCGGCGTACGCGACTGTCTCCGCGGTGACTTGGGGCACACGCCATGGCCCGGTTCAGATGCGGAGCGTCGACACATATGGATCGGTTGCCGTGCGCGGTGCGTGAACGAGGCGAAAAGTCCGAGTCGCAATAACCGTTGGCGCGGTCAGCCCACGCGAGACGCGCAGCCAGCGCTACCGGGTGCGCGCCTGCTGCCTCGGCAGACTGGCCAGGCGTCGCTTGAAGGACTGGAATCGGGGTGAGTCCACAGAGAGACCGCGTGCCTGAGCACCGGGTTGCCGGCGAATCGCAGCTTCAGATTCGCGAATCCGATCCTCCTCAAGAGGATGGGTGCGAAACCAACCGTCGAGCGCACCGGGATCCCGTTGCCGTTCGTTCAGCAGGATCCGGAACATCTCGGGAATGCCGCGCGGGTTGATCTTCGCTTTGGTCAGCGTCGCAACGGCCAGAAGATCGGCTTCCGTTTCGTGTTCGCGTGAAAAGCGGGCGAACAACGCACCACCACCGATCTGCACGGCGGTCTGCGTCGCCTGATTGTCGCAAATGCTGGTAAGAACGCAGACGATCGTTAAGCCGGTGTTGGCGCGCTGCTGACTTTCCATCTGCTGCACAGAATGGCGCTCGGTGACGTGGGCGATTTCGTGTGCCAGCACGCCGGCGACCTGACTCATGTTGGTGGTACGTTCTATCAGGCCACGATTGATATAGACGTAGCCTCCGGGCACCGCGAATGCGTTGACCTCCGGGCTGTCGACAAGATAGAAATGCCATTGCAATCCGCGCGTGTCCGCGAGGGAGGCCAGTGAGTCGCCGAGGACGCTGAGATATCGATTGACTTCAGCGTCCTTCACAAAACGGAGCTGCCCGTTGATCTGCGCCGCGTAGTCGCTACCCATCGCCACTTCCTGGCGGTGAGAGATCGAACAGGCGCTCAACAGGAGTCCCGTGAGGCAAATAGCGCGCTTGATTGGGCGAGTCGAAACGACGAACATCACTACTCCGTAGATTGACGTGTATGATACCCCCAGATGCTGCGATTCGATGCGCCTCCTGACGACCGCCCGCGCCATGTCGCGCCGCAAAGCGCGCGAGCGCGACGGGCTCTTTGTTGCGGAAGGTGTCCGCGCCGTCGAAGAACTCCTTGCGTCACCGCTTGAGATCGTGGGTGTGCTCTGCGCGCCGCAACTCGCGGGTGCCTCACGTGGCGCCGCCCTGCTGGCCTGCCTCGGCTCGGTCACGAGCGAGGTGACCCACGTGACCGAACGCGAGTTCGCTTCCGCCGCCTCCACCGAGTCACCCCAGGGTGTACTGGCGGTTGCCCGGGCACCGCGTCGGACCCTCGCCGCGCTGGTCGCTACAGATCCGCTCCGTATCCTCGTACTGGATGCCATACAGGACCCCGGGAACGTGGGCACACTCGTCCGCACGGCTCACGCCCTCGGCGTAGACGCCACGGTTGCGCTGCCCGGGACGGTTGACGTGTGGAACGCCAAAGTCGTCCGTAGTGCTATGGGATCTCTTTTCCGACACTTCGTGGTGGACGCCTCGCCCGATGACTTGCGCAGCTATACAACGGAACACGCTGTTACCATCTGGGGCGCAGACAGCCATGGGCCACCTCTTGGATCGGCGGATGTGCCGGGCCGTACGGCGCTGGTTGTCGGCAACGAAGGGTCCGGGCTCTCGCCGCACGTCCGCGAAATGTGCGATGCACTCACGGCGCTGCAGATACGTGATGATGTGGAATCGCTCAATGTTGCCGTGGCCGCGGGTATTCTCATGCACGGCATGCGCCCGCGATGACCCTCACCCTGTCCATTTTCGGCTTCGTACTCGGCGCCTCCATCGGGTCGTTTCTCAACGTGTGCATCTCGCGGTGGCCAGCTGAACTCTCCGTCGTTTCACCGAGGTCACGCTGCCCCCGTTGCGAACAGGAGATCAAGTGGTACGACAACATCCCGATCGTATCGTGGCTGGTTCTTCGTGCAAAGTGTCGGGGGTGCGGTCTGCCCATTTCTGTGCAGTATCCGACTGTTGAACTGGCTGTTGGAATCGTGTGGGCCACAATTTTTGCGCTCGTTGGCCCGACCTTCGAAGGTGTTCGCATTGCTGTGTTCGCGACCATCATGATCGGCGTAGCCATCACCGACGCAAAGTATTATCTGATTCCCGACGGCTTTACTGTTACAGGTCTGCTCTTTGTGCTGGCGACGGCGATGGTGGCGGGCCTCAGAGGGGAGCCATCACATTTTGCGGGTCCATGGGACGCGCTGGTCGGTGCCTGCGCGGGCGCGGGTGCGATTGCCATTGTCGGCTGGCTCGGTGAAGTCGCGCTGAAGAAAGAGGCGATGGGCTTTGGTGATGTTACGCTGATGGCGATGGGTGGCGCCGCCCTCGGTCCGGGGAGGGCGTTGCTGACGATCTTTCTCGGCGCTGCGTTAGGCGCTGCGGTCTTCGTGCTGGTTGTCTACCCGATCGTGCGCCTGCGTGCCCGCGCGGTGGTTGGCCCTGCTGATTCCACCGTCCCGGGTGCCGAGGGCGCGGAGGCAGGGGATGAAATGCCTCAGGTTCCGTTCGGGGTTTTCCTTGCGCCGGCGGCGGTCGTTGCGCTTCTGTGGGGCGACGGCCTGATTACGTGGTATCTCACTCGCGTCACGATGTGAACATGAACGACGAGCAACTCTCACGGCCGATTTCCGGCGCCCTTGGCCGATTTACGCGCGACCTCACGGCGGACGCCCGCCGTGGGAAGCTTGAACCTGTGCGTTGCCGCGACGAGGAAGTGTCGCGGCTCATCGATATTCTGCTCAGGCAATCGAAGAACAATGCGGCGTTGGTTGGTCCGGCCGGGGTAGGCAAGACCGCGATCGCAGAAGGGTTTGCGCAGCGCCTTATCACGGGCACGGTGCCGCTGGTGCTCCGGAATGCAAAGGTCCTGGCGCTCGATCATGTCTCGCTCCTGGCGGGCACGGTGTATCGCGGTCAGTTCGAGGAGCGCATTCGTGCTCTGATCGCCGAGGTCTCGGCCGATCCCGAAGTTATCCTGTTTATTGATGAGCTGCACAACTTAATAGGTCAGGGCAGTTCGCTGGGTGGAGCAATGGATGCGGCGAACATGTTGAAGCCCGCACTGGTTCGCGGCGACTTCCGTGTAATCGGCGCGACGACGGCCGAGGAGTACGATCGGTGGATTCGGGGTGACCCGGCGCTCGAGCGCCGCTTTCAGCGTTTAGTGGTCCGCGAGTTGACGTCAGAGGAAACGCTGGACGTACTGCGGGCGCGGGTCGATCGGCTCGAAGCGCATCACAACGTTGCAATTTCTCCCGAAGCGCTTCGTGCTGCCGTGGAGTTGACGGACGAACATGTGCAGGACCGACGTCGTCCCGATCGTGCGATCGATGTTGTCGACGAGGCGGCGGCGCATCTGCAGGCCACCGCGGCGTATTCCGAAGACCTTGAGGCGAAGATCCTCGCGCGACGCACCAGGCGCCCGGCACACCATGCGAATGGCGACGGATCCGGCACACCTGCCCAGGTTGAGGATGATGCCATTGAGCAGTTCGCGCGCGACTCGTTCGATGCGTTAGGCCGGTTTGGTGCCGAGCTCGAAGCGATCATTGCCGGTGCTCCGGTGGATGCCGCTCCCATGCGTGACGCACCAAAAACCGTGGTGGCACGTGCCGCTGCTCCCGCCACGGAGGCGCCCCAGGAGGATCATCCGGATCTGCGGGAGATCCTGGTTAACGAAGGTATCGTCGTGCGCGGACGCGACGTTGCGCGCGTGGTCGCGATGATGTCTGGTCACACTGTCCGATGGATAGAAGCATGAAACGAGCAGTACAACTCAGCGCTGTTGCGTTTCTGATAAGCTGCGGTGATCGCACGGCCGGCAAGCCGGTTGAACAACGCGTCGCAGACGCGGTGCCGCGCCTTGAGAAGTCGATCGGACTCAAGTTCAAGGAGCCTCCGCGTTTTGAGGCACGATCAAAAGAGGAAGTGCGAGCGTTCCTTGAGGAGCGATTCGCCGATGGGCTGCCCGATGTTGAGCTGCGCGCCATGGAGCGGGCGTACAAACGCTTCGGCCTGCTGCCCGACACGCTGGATCTGAAAAAGTTCATGTTGGCGCTGCTTACTGAGCAGATCGTCGGGTACTATGACCCCACGACCAATGTGCTGTATCTCGTGCAGGGTGCGCCGGACGACGTGGTTGGTATCACGGTGGCGCACGAGTTGGTGCACGCCTTGCAGGACCAGTACATCGATCTCGACTCGTTGCAGACGGTGCGTCATCGCAACGATCGGCAGGTCGCCGCGCAGTCGGTGATGGAAGGGCAGGCCATGATTGAGCAGATCGCGGGAATGATCGGGGGCAGCAACAGTGTCGCGAATCTTCCCGGTGGCTGGGAGCGCGTGCGCGATCTGATTCGATCAAGTCAGGGGTCGATGCCGATCTTCGCATCCGCGCCGATGCTGATTCAGGAAACGCTCCTCTTTCCGTATCTGAGCGGCGCCGAATTTATCCGCAATTTCAAGGAAAAGCGCCCGGGCGCCGTGCCGTTTAATGACATGCCGGTTTCCACTGAGCAAATTCTGCACGAGGATCGCTATTTTCTGTCGCGTGACGACCCCACCACGGTCACCCTGCCACCGATCCGCGGCGCAGGCATATCGGATGTGCACGAGAACGATCTCGGCGAATTCGAAACGCGGCTCTTTCTGTTCCAGCATCTGCGTGACCGGGATGCCGCGTTCAGGGGAGCAGCCGGATGGGACGGCGATCGTTTCGTTTCATGGGCGACGCCCCGTGGAGATGCCCTCGCCTGGCTTACCGTGTGGGACACATCTGTCGACGGAGCGGAGTTCTATGATCTGCTCGACACCGCAATCCTGAAACGTTTTGATTCAGTAAAGCCGGTAGAAGCCGCGAGTGGCAGGCGCGTCTACTCCACAGGTTCGCGCACCATTGCCGTTTCCGTGGCGGACGTGGGCGGCCGGCCCGTGGTGATGTACGTGGATGTTCCGGCTGGCATGAGTACAGACGTGATCGACCTGAAGAAGGTCGTGCTGGACGAGTAGCTGAGTCGAGCTGGTGACTGACCCTTCAGCCGACCCCAACGCGGCGAATGACCCTGCGCCCTCTCAACAGAGTGAGTCGCCGCAGGTAGCTGACAGTAAGCTGTTGAGCGACACCGCGGCGATTGCACACGCCGGTACCAGCCAGCGATCGTCCGAGGAGTCAGCGGTTGCGCGGAAGGTGGCCGCGCCCCCCCGATCCGAAGGTCGTCGGCGCGCACAGTTTGATGAGACGGCCCTGGGTGCACCGCAACCTCTGGGTGCGTCCGACGAAGCCTTTCGCCTCGCGCGGCTGAACAAAATGAAGCGCTGGGCGGTGGCCCTCCTGATTTTGGCCGCTGTGATCTTTGCCGTGGCCAGCGCTCTGGAATCACGGTACCCATGGTTGGGCATCGTGCGGGCGACCGCCGAAGCGTCCATGATTGGTGGCCTGGCCGATTGGTTCGCGGTGACCGCGCTCTTTCGGCACCCGTTAGGCATCCCGATCCCGCACACCGCGATTATTCCCAAACGCAAAGACCGCGTCGGTGCCACGCTCGGTGCGTTTGTTCAGCGCAACTTTCTGAATCGCGATGTGGTCGCGGCGAAGCTTCATTCACTGCATGCAGCAGAACGCATCGCGCGCTGGATGGTTGAACCGGAGAACGCGCGCATGCTGGCGCGCCAGATCGGGCGGCTGCTCACCGCCGCCGGCAATGTGCTGCGCGACGAAGACGTGGAGAACATGCTGACCCGCGCTGCACGCAACCGTATCGAGCGCCTGCAGGCTGCGCCGATGCTTGGCCGGTTCCTCTCGGTGCTCACCGCCGGCAATAAACATCAGGCATTGCTGGACGACGCCATTCGCATGCTCGCCCGCGGAATCTCCGAGAATCAGGATCTGATTCGTGATCGCGTGGAAAGTGAATCGCCCTGGTGGATCCCGGGCGTCATCGATGACAAGATCGCCAAGCGCATCGTGACCGCGCTGGACCGTACGATGCAGGCGATCAAGGACGATCCGGAGCATCCGCTGCGCCTGCGATTCGACGCCGCGATCGACGAGTTTATCGTTAAGCTGCAGGCCTCACCTGAGGTCATTCTGCGCGCAGAGCAGATCAAGGATGATGTGCTGAACGCCGAGGCGGTGCGCGGCTTCAGCGCCGCTGTGTGGCAGGACCTCAAGGCGAGCATGATGCAGCACGCCGAAGATCCCGAAGGATTCAAGCCCGAAGCGGTCCAGCGCACCCTGACTGCGCTTGGTGATGCGTTGTTGAACGACCCGGTCCTCATGGAAAAAGTTGACGGCTGGCTGATCGACGGTGTCTCGGCAGCGATTGACAAGTATCAGGATGAGGTGGGCGAGTTGATCGCCGCGACGGTCCGTCGGTGGGACCCCAATGCCACGTCGCGACGCATTGAGCTGGCGATCGGACGTGACTTGCAGTTTATCAGAATCAACGGGACGCTGGTCGGCGGTTTGGCCGGGATGCTCCTCTACCTGTTACAGCGCGCGTTCTGATTGCAGGGCAGGGGACGCATGGCGCTCCGGTTGCGCCGTCTCCGGTCGGACCACGGGAGCATCATGGAGCGCTGCGTCGGGTCGGACCACGGGTCGCTCCATAACTGCTTCGTTCTTGTGCACATCCGCGATCGGAGCCGGTCCCGACGGCAGGAGCGCCAGTCGAAGGACCTCGTCCATCGTCCCAACAAAGGTGAACGCCATACTCTTGCGCACTTCGTCGGGCACCTCGCGGAGATCCTTCTGATTGCCGATCGGCAAAATGACCTCGCGCAATCCGGCGCGATAAGCGGCGAGGATCTTTTCCTTGACTCCGCCGATTTCAAGGATTTTACCACGCAGCGTGACCTCGCCGGTCAGCGCGACGTCGCGGCGGACGGGCCTGCGGCTAACCACAGAAGCGAGCGCCAGCGTCACGGCCGCACCGGCGCTCGGTCCGTCTTTTGGCACCGCGCCGGCAGGGAAATGAATGTGGAGATCGGATTCCTTGAACTCCTTCTCTGTCACGTCGAGCAACGCAGCGCGCGAGCGGACGAACGACAGCGCCGCGTCCACAGATTCGCGCATCACGTCGCCCAGCTGGCCCGTCACCGTCAACTTGCCCGATCCCGGCATTCGCAATGCTTCGATGGTCATCAGGTCTCCGCCCAACGAGGTCCACGCCAGTCCGGTCACTGTGCCAATCTCCGGCTCCTGATCCGCATCCGCGACCGGGTGACGCGGAACGCCGAGCAGCTCTTCAACCAGCGCGTTGTCGACGATCCATGCACCCTCCACCCCTTCGGCCTTTTTGCGAGCCCGCTTTCGCATGATTGCGGCGATGTTGCGCTCGAAGGTTCGTAACCCTGCCTCGCGCGAATACCGGTTCGATACGAAGCCGAGCACCTCATCGGTAAACTGAATGTCGCGGTCGGTGATGCCGTGTTCTTCGAGCAGTCTCGGCAGCAGGTAGCGCCAGGCGATCTCGACCTTCTCTTCGATGGTGTACCCGGCGATCCGAATGACTTCCATGCGGTCCCGGAGCGGGGCCGGAATGTCAAAGAGATTGTTGGCGGTGCAGATAAACAATGCCGACGACAGGTCGAACGGCAGATTCAGATAGTGATCGACAAAATCCTTGTTCTGGGCCGGATCGAGTACTTCGAGCATGGCGGCCGTGGGATCGCCGGCCGAACCGCCTCCCGACATCTTGTCGATTTCGTCGATCATGAGCACGGGATCGCGCACCCCTACGCGCCGCAGCCCCTGCAGAAGCAGCCCCGGCATCGCACCGACATACGTGCGGCGATGGCCACGGACCTCGGCTTCATCCCGCACCCCACCGACCGCGATGCGATAAAAGGCGCGACCGATGGCCGACGCGATCGCCTCACCTAACGAGGTTTTCCCCGTTCCCGGAGGACCGACAAAGCAGAGAATCGGCCCCTGCGGATCTCCGCCACGCAGCTTACGAACCGCGAGGAACTCAATGATGCGCTCTTTTGCTTCGTTGAGTCCATAGTGCCGATCCTCAAGCGCCTCCTCCACCTTCACCAGTTCAATCTCTTCATCGCCGGAGCGCTTGTTCCACGGAAGCCCGAGGATCCAGTCCAGATAATTGCGGATGACCTGGTACTCGCTGGACGCCGGTGACAGTTGACGGAGGCGTTCCGTCTCGCGTCGAGCTTCCTGACCCACACGCTCGGGCAGTTTCGCATCATCGATCTTCTTAAGCAGCTCAACGGCCTCCTTTTCGCCCGGATCCGTTTCGCCGAGTTCCGCTTGAATCGCGCGCAACTGTTGCCGCAGATAAAACTCGCGCTGGTGCTGCTCGATTTTTACTTCGGTCTGCTTCTTCACATCCTCCATCACCCGGGCGCGGGCGACTTCCCGTTCGAGACGCGCCAGAATAAAGCGAAGCCGGCGGCCGACGTCGAGGTGCTGTAACACCTCGTCCTTGTCCGCAATTCTGAAGTTCATGTTCGTGGCGGCCAGATCAGCAAAACGACCTGGGTCTGACACATTCATCTTCAGAATCTGCGGGACCTCATCGGGAATACGATCCACCAGATCCGCGAGTGTCTCGGCCGCCGAGGCAATCCGGGCCACCAGATCATCGAGTTCCTCCTGCTCGGCCGGGAGTTCCCGGGCTGCGCGCACGCTCGCGATGACGAATGGTTCGACGCGATCGATGGACTCGATCGTGATGCGGCGAAGCCCCTGCAGGGTAATCTGCACCGTGTCGCCTGGCAGATTGATCCGCTCGTGTACCCGGGCCGCAACACCCACCCGTCCGACGAAATGCTCGTTATCAACGACCTCATCGTAATCGCCAGACGCGACCATCAGAGCAACGATCAGTCCGGGATCTTCGTGAGCCCTCAGAAGCGCGAGGTTGTCGGGAGACCCCATTTGAACGGCGATAGTGCCGAGGGGATAAACCATCGTCGACCGCAGTGCCATGAGCGGCAGGGTCGGCGGCAGCTCGGAACCAAGGATTTCGTCTCGACGTTGTGGACGTGACATGACGCGGGATGAGGATTCCTGAGGAGAACCTAACGGCGCGGCTGAACGAAGGAAGGTATACCTTCGGCGGGCCGAGAAATAGGCGCCCGATCACGTTAGGCGGAGATCGGTCAGAACGACCACAGGGAGCCAATCACCCTGGGCCGGCACCCGAATACAGGGGTGTCGCGGAACGTGTGTCGGCCCGCAAGCCACTGCGCTCGCCATCGGTACGCAGGGGTACTCGAACACAAACTGTACCGGAACAGACGCCAAGGCCAAATTGTGATCGAGGCGCGCAGCCCCTATGTTTCACGGCTACCTATGTTTGGCGACCTTTCCGATAAACTCACTGGCGTCCTCGCGCGCCTGCGCGGCAAAGCCGTACTCAGCGACTCCGACGTCAAGGAAGGGCTGCGTGAAATTCGCCGCGTCCTTCTGGAAGCCGACGTCAGCTTTCAGCTGACCCGGGAGTTCCTCGAACGCGTCGAAAAACGCGCCGTCGGCGTCACCCAGATCAAAAGTGTCTCGCCCGGTCAGCAGCTCGTGAAGATTGTGCACGACGAGCTGACGGCTATGCTGGGCGAACAGCGTGAAGGCATCAAGTTCAGCACCGTGCCCCCCACTATTGTCATGATGGTAGGGCTGCAGGGCTCGGGAAAGACGACCACCGCAGGCAAACTGGCCAAACGCCTCACCGGAGAAGGGCGATCGACACGCCTCGTCGCCGCGGACGTGTATCGGCCCGCCGCGATTGATCAGCTGGAGACGCTTGGCAAACAGCTGAATGTTCCGGTGTACGCCGATCGGTCGACCAAGGATGTCGTACGCATTGCGCGTGCCGGAATCGAAGAAGCGACTCGGGCGCGCGAGCGGGTGGTGCTGGTTGATACTGCCGGCCGGCTCCAGATCGACGAAGACATGATGCAGGAGTTGATCCGCCTGAAGGACGCGATCCATCCGGACGAGATTCTGCTGGTGGCAGACGGCATGACCGGCCAGGACGCCGTCAAAAGTGCGGAAGGATTCAACAACGCGTTAGGGATCACCGGCATAATTCTGACGAAGCTCGACGGTGACGCGCGCGGTGGAGCTGCGCTGTCTGTGTATGGCGTGACCAAACGCCCGATTAAATACATCGGCGTCGGCGAGAAGTCGGATGCGCTTGAGGAGTTCCATCCCGACCGCATGGCGGGACGCATTCTCCAGATGGGCGATGTGGTGTCCCTTGTCGAAAAAGCGCAGGATGCGCTCGACGTGGACGAAGCGAAAAAGCTTGAGAAGAAAGTACGTAAAGAGGGGCTCGACCTTGAGGATTTCCTCACTGCCATGAAACAAATGCAGCGCCTCGGGCCGCTCGAGGGCATTCTGAAGATGCTGCCCGGCGTGAACAGCAAGATGCTGAAGCAGGCGAACGTCGATCCCAAGCGTATCAAACACGCCGAAGCGATCGTGCTGTCCATGACCAAAAAGGAGCGGAAGGATCCCACGCTCCTGAATGGGTCGCGCCGCGCCCGTGTGGCGAAGGGCAGCGGACGGCCGGTTAGTGAGGTCAACCGCCTTTTAGAGCAGTTTCGTGATATGCAGAAGATGATGAAGAAGGCCGCCTCGGGGGGGCGGCCTCAATTGCCCTTCGGCCGTATGGGCAGATAGCCGTCGACTCGATTAGTTTGTTCGATCCTCACCCCGGTGCGCTCGGAAATGCCGAGTCCGCGAGAAGCCGGGCAGTAGTTCACAGCTCATTATCCAGGAAATCAGCATGGCCGTACGAATCAGATTGCGCCGAGAAGGCAACAAGAAGAATCCCATGTACCGCATAGTGGTGGCCGAGTCGACCATGCCTCGCGATGGCCGTTTCATCGAGATCATCGGCACATATCAGCCTCGGCGGGCAGAGAATGCGTCTGTGGTGAAGACCGATAGGGCGAACTACTGGTTGGACGTGGGTGCTCAGCCGTCCGATACCGTCCGGTCGATCCTGCGTCGTGCGGGAGTTCTGAAAGCCCGGCACGAGGCGCGGCTCGCAAAGAAGCTGCAGGCCTCCGCTGTGCAGCTCTCGGAGACGTCCGACGAAGAAGTCGAGCCAGCTGAGGGCTGACGCCGGAACGGAGCTCTCTGTGGCTTCTCCTCATATCATCGTAGGCAGGGTGCGCAAGGCGCACGGGCTCCGCGGTGAGCTGGCTGTCGAAGTAATGACCGAGTCGCCGGACGTGATTTTCGCGTCCGGCGCGCGTGTTTTTGCTGGAAATAATCAGGGAGACCTGTCCCCTGGTGCTCCGACGCTGACCGTGACCGCGGCCCGCCCGCACGGCCGCACACTCCTTGTCACGTTCCAGGAGGTGGCCGACCGTACGGTTGCTGAACAGTGGCGGGATCGCTTTCTCCTCGTTGATGCAGACGAGATTGAACCGCCAGGGCCCGACGAAGTCTTCGTGCATGACTTGCCGGGACTCGACGTCCTGACTGTCGGTGGCGAGCGGATCGGTTCGGTGACCGAGACTCTGGATTCACCCGCGGGCCTGCTACTGGACATTGCCACGGCGCGCGGCAGTCGTCTCTTCCCGATGCGAGCTGAATTTGTGGTCGAGGTGGACATGACGACGCGTCGCATCGTGATCGATCCGCCAGTCGGGCTTTTTGACTAAGCTGATGCTGCGCATCAACATCGTCACGATTTTTCCGGAGTACTTTGCGCAGCCGCTGGCACTCTCCATTCCGGCGCAGGCCGCCGCAGCCGGGAGCGTGGAGTACCACGTTGTTGATCTGCGCAGCTATACGCATGATCGGCACCGCACGGTGGACGACTACCCGTATGGTGGAGGTGCGGGCATGGTCATGAAACCGGAGCCATTTTTTGAGGCCGTTGAGGCCCTCGGTGCCGTTCCACCGATCATTCTGCTCTCGCCGCGGGGTCGCAGGTTCAATCAGGCAGATGCTCTGCGGCTGTCAGCGCTGCCGGAATTCACGCTGCTGTGTGGCCACTACAAGGACGTGGATCAACGCGTGGCTGATCATCTGGCGTCCGAGGAGCTGTCACTCGGCGACTTTGTGTTAAGCGGCGGTGAACCTGCCGCATTGGCGATCGTGGACGCTGTCGCACGGTTGCTGCCGGGTGCGATGTCGGACCCTGAGAGCTATCGCACGGACTCATTCTGGGCCTCGCCCGATGTGCTCGGTGCGCCAAGCTACACCCGCCCCGCGGACTTCCGTGGTCACGTCGTCCCGGACGTTCTGCTGTCCGGACACCACGAGCGAATTGCCGAGTGGCGTCGGACCGAGGGATTGCGACTCGCCCGGGATCGGAACGATGACGGCGGGGAGTCGGCGTGAATCAGGTTCGCGTTCCCGCGGGCATCTGTGGGCTGCTGGGCAGGAAGGGAGGACTTGTTGCGGCGCTGCTGCTCATGTCCTCATGCGCAGCACCGCGCACGCCCAGCCTCATCGGATCGCCGGACGCTTCGGCGGTTCGCCACAACATTGTCCGAGGCGAGCTGTTGGCCGACTTGCGCGCGGTGGCGCCCGCGTCTTCCGCGGCTTCAACTACGGTCCGGGCGAGGGGACCGGCACAGGCTGAAGTGAAGCTTCTTCTGCGGGAGGAGCGCTTGGAATATCGGTTCGCGTTGGCGAATCCAGGGGGCAGCCGTTTCGGTTCGGCGCACCTGTACTCGGGGGCGGATACCGAATCCGGGGACCTTGTAGCGACTCTCTTTTCTGACGCCGGGCTCAGCTCCTTTCATGAGGACCTCCGGGGAACGGCGTCGTATGCCGCGTCGGTCGATCGTATGGAGATGGCGGTGCGGCTCACGTCGCATCCCGACGACTTCTTTGTGGTGCTTGTCCCAAGTGGGTCCGGGGTGCCACTGCTGGGACGGCTCCGGAAGGACTAACGGCCGGGTTCAGGGATTACGCCAACGCGCGACATGTGGAGCTTCCACTGCGGGCGTGCCTGCGGTATCTTGAGAGTCTGTCTATTTCAACCTGAAAAGGGGCTCGGCCTCGGTTCTATATGCATGTATTTATTGAGACTCAGAAAGAGTGGATGCGCGAGGTGCCGCCCTTCCGAGCGGGTGACACGCTCCGTGTGGATGTCCGTGTAAAGGAAGGGGACAAGGAACGCCTTCAGGCGTTCGAAGGCGTATGCATCGCCCGGCGCGGTGCCGGCGTGAGCGCGACGTTTACAGTTCGTAAGTTGTCGAACGGTGTTGGCGTTGAGCGCATTTTCCCGCTGCATTCGCCAATGCTCGCCGAGATCAAGGTGGTACGCCGCGGCCGTGTACGGCGCGCGAAGCTGTACTATCTGCGCGATCTTGTTGGTAAAGCCACACGCATCCGCGAGCGCAAAGTGCGCCCGGGAGATCGCAAGGCACCGACACCGAGCTGATTCGCATGGCCGGAGCGTCGCGGTCGGCTAAACGCCGCACGGGGCGCTGGGCGGTCATCGACAAGGTGTTGCGGGCGGAGCACGGCCCACTGCTCTGTGGTATAGATGAAGTCGGACGGGGCCCCCTCGCGGGTCCCGTTGTCGCATGCGCCATCGTCATGCCCGTAGACATGCGCGCCATCGCCGGTGTCGATGACTCGAAGCAGCTCACGGCGGCAGTCCGGGAAGCACTCGCAGTGAAGATTCGCGGGCGCGCGGTGGCGGTGGGACTTGGCGCCTCCTCTCCGCGGGAGATCGATCGCATCAACATCTATCAGGCAACCGTGCGCGCCATGCAACGCGCCGTCGCCGCGTTAGGTGCACGTCCCGATCACGTTGTTGTTGATGGTCGTCCCGTAGCCTCTCTGGGGATGCCTCACACCGCGGTGGTGGGCGGCGACGGCAAAAGTTATACGATCGCGTGTGCGTCGATTGTGGCAAAGGTTGTGAGGGACCGTCTCATGCAGCGTCTGGCGTCCCGATATCCTCAGTACGCCTGGGATCGCAATTCCGGGTATGCCACGGAGTTTCATCTTGAGGCGGTGGACACCCTCGGCCTAACGCCACATCACCGCCGAAGCTTTTGCAATAAGCAATACTCTCTCGACATTCGATAACAGCGATCGCGGCTGACGGGATTCGCGCCTTCGCTGCTCAATTCAAGAGAGGCCTGTTTTGCGGCGCCATGTGGGTAACGTGCGGCTCGCATGGCGAACTTTCGCAGCCGTGGCCGATTAGTGACCCCGGTCACGTTACGCAGGGGACCTGTTTCACATTACGCGTTTTTACACATTGCGGTCAAGCAAAACAGTTGTCTGCTCTCGCGAAGTTCCCGCAGCGAAACAGGACGGATTGATTAGATGACGATTAGTGTGTGATGACGGTCACACGCGGAAATCCTGACCGCTTCTATACTTCTCCATGTCGGAACGCGCGTGGGATTGGCCCGCGGCACGTCCGGCAACGACCATGACGGCTCGATACTCTGAGAGGAGTTTGCAAATGACACGAATGATGAAGCACTCGGCGACTATTGTGGCGATGTTTGCATTAAGCGCCTGCGCAACGAAGGGGTTTGTCCGACGCGAGCTCGATACCGGGCTCACCACTGAACGCGTCGCGCGCATCAACGCAGACAGCACCATTAAGTCAGAGATGAACACGGAATTGAATGGAGTAAAGAGTGAACTGTCGACGCTCAAGACCGACGTCGCTTCGCTCCGCCGCGACCTGACCGGCCTCCGCACCGAGTTCGGCGCGAAGATCACCGCTATGGAAGACGGCATGAAGTTCGCATTTCCTGTAACGTTCGGATACGACGACGCGACCGTTCGCGATGAGGACCGTCCTTCGCTCGACCGTTTCGTACAGGTTGTCAACAAGTATTACGGCGGCGCCCTTGTGACCGTCGAAGGATTTGCTGATCCGGCTGGTTCGGCCCGCTATAACCTCGAGCTTTCACAGCGCCGCGCCGAGTCGGTTTCTTCGTACCTCGCGCAGGCCGGCATCACCGGCGTCTCGCTGCGCAGCGTTGGTCTTGGCGAAGCCCGTCAGGTCGTTCAGGGCGCCGAAGCAGACATGCCCGGTGCACAGGCGAACCGCCGCGTAGTCTTTGTTGTCGAAACCAAGAACGCCGCCAGCTCGATCTCGGCTCGATAACATGTTGTGTCGGGCGCGCCAGCGCGCCTAACGAAGTTCAGCGGGCCCCGGAAATCCGGGGCCCGCTCTCTTTTTGTAAGTGCCGTCGCTCGGTCGCTCTGTCCAAGGTTTGCTCCCGGCGCGAGGGCTACTACATTACGCCTCGGAGTGGACTCGGTAGCTCAGTTGGTAGAGCAACGGACTTTTAATCCGTAGGTCCCGGGTTCGAGCCCCGGCCGGGTCATTCAGCGCACGCAGCACA
>JBGTBX010000453.1:0-3142 GCA_041749115.1 Gemmatimonadaceae bacterium | reverse complement strand
CAATGCTGCGTTCGTAGTAGTTCGGCGCAAGGTAAGCGCGGGGGCTACGAATCAGTTCTTTGCCTTCGAGTACCAGGAAGTACTCGAGAAGCTCAGCCGGTCGACTCGCAGCACGACCGACGGAGCGCTCGCACTAATGTTGAGGGATGCCCTATCGGTCCTGGACCCCGACGTTGAGTTGGGCGTGAAGGTGGTTCCTTCAGTTGTGATCTCGCGCGATGTCATGCTCGGTCTCATTTTTCCTTCTGCGCACACGCGAGGCGGCAAGCCGCTAGCGGTGGAGGCCAAATCTGTGAGCGGGACAACTGGGCCGCCCCTGGTCACACGTACTGTCGTGGCAGATTTGCCGCCGATGATGGCGGTGGGGGCGCGTGTATCTCTGTTGGTGAGTGTTACCGCGAACGCCGCCCGCGGCGCCGCCGCGGCACCGTTCGAACTTCCGGTCGGTACCAAGGTCTCCGTGGTGGTTCGGCCCGTTGCAAGGCTCGCGCTAGAAGGCACGGGCGAGGGCGCTTTCGAGGTGGAAGAGCCCCAGCGCGAGCAAACCCTGGCATTTCCGATCACCGCCACGGAAGTCGGCGAGGGCGAAGTGCGCGTCTATGCGTTTTGCAACGGGGTCTCGATCGCAAGGCTGGATCTGCGGATGAGCATCGTACAGGCGCCGGCTAGCGCGACGGCGGCCTCCGGACGGAGCAGCATCGATGTGCAGGTCGCGTTCAGCGACCGACCCGACCTCGCAATGTACATATTTGAGCGCGCCGACGAGCTCATGTTCATGCTGCAATCGTCCGACGGCGCGCTGCAAATGAAGAAGTACGGACCGGTCGTCGCTAGGAGCCCACGCGACTACTTCCGCGAGTTCTTCGCCGACATCGAAGAACTGCCACTTGATACAGCGAACCAGCGCAGCACGGCGCAGATCAGGCTTGAGAAGAAAGGGCTGCTGCTCTTCAACGCTCTCTTTCCTGCCGAGCTGAAGGAAACGCTCTGGACCTTGCGTGATCGCATCAAGACGGTCCAGATCACATCCGACGAGCCTTGGATCCCGTGGGAAATGTGCCGGCTGCAGAGCCAATTGCCGAGCGGTCGGGTACAGGAGGGACCTTTCTTCGCCGAGGCGTTTCACGTCACACGTTGGTTGTACGGCGTGTCGGCCGCGCCCCACCTTCAACTTCGCAAGTGGGCGCTGATCGCACCAGAGGATTCAGGTCTGCCGAACGCGGCTGCTGAGCGTGACTACATCGAGTCACTGCACGATAGCGGACGCAGCGTCGAACGCCTGGAGGCTAGCTATCTGCGCATCATTGAGGCGATGACATCGGGCGATTACGACACGTGGCACTTCACCGGCCACGCGCGCGCTGCCACGGGTGGGAGCGCGGATCTCGCCGCCATCCAACTTGCCAATGACGAGTCACTGAAGCCGGAGGACATAACAGGCAGCACTACCAATATGTTGCTGACGCGTCCGTTCGTGTTCCTCAACGGCTGTCAAAGCGGGCAAGCAGGTCTATCGTTGACGGGGGTTGGCGGCTGGGCGCAGCGATTGCTGAAGCCCGCAGCGAACAGCCTCGCAGCTTCCGCCTTCGTCGGATCGTATTGGTCGGTCGACGATTCCGCAGCGCTCAAGTTTGCCCAGGAGCTATACGGGCGATTGTTGCGTCGGATGCCGATCGGCCAAGCCGCAAAAGAAGCGCGCCTTTCCATTCGGACCCTGCAGGATCCCACGTGGCTCGCCTACACGGTGTACGCCGACCCAAGCGCAACGCTGGCATAACTGCCGTCCCGATAAGTCGCAAGCTGGAATCCACGCTGCCCAACCGCCATGGTGAACGACATGCCCGAGTCGAATAATGCCGCACCCGCGCTTGCCATCGATCTTGCGGTGTCCGCACTTGACATGGTGCCGCTCGGCATCGTCAAGGTGGACGCCGAGGGAGTGTTCACCTATGCGAACGCCGCCTTGCTCCAGATGGCCGGCGTCGACCACTGGATCGGTTATCGCATCTCTGACTTCTTCCGCGGCAAGGACCTCGAGCAAGTGATGGACGCCATCAGCAGCCGCTTTGAGCTTAAAACGGGGAGCGAATACTCAGTGCATCTGACGCGTAAGAACGGATCGTCGATGCTGATCTCGATTACTGGGTTTCCTGAAACGGATGCCTCTGGACAAGTGATCGGCGCTTTGGGCATCGTTCGCGATCTCACGATCGATCGCGCGTCGCGTCGCATGTTCGAGATCGTACAGCAGGAGACTGACTGCAAGACGCTGCTCGGGGACCTCGCCAAGGAGATACAGAAGCTAGTGCCGTTCGACATGATGGCGGTGATCGTGCTTAACAAGGCAGAGACTCACCTGCGGTCGTTCTTCACGTACACGGTCGACGGCGTCGAGCCGAAGCGGGAGTATCGCTGGTGGCGCATCCCACGGTCGGTGCGGCCACTGCTGCAGAGCCGGGAAACGTTGGTCATTAATGGAATGCTCGAGTGGTATCAACAGGACCCCGAGCGACGCGAGATGCTCGAGGATGGGGCCGTTAAAGCCTTTCTCGCCGAAGGCTACGTGTCCGCCCTCAGCTACCCGATCGTTCAGAACAAAAAGCGCGTCGCCACGGTCGGCCTCTATCGCAAGCAACAACGCGCGGACTGGCAATTCACTGACAAGGAAGAACAGGTTATAAAGTCCCTGCCGCTGTCCGATGCGATAAGCCTCACGATCCGCCACGAAACAGAGAACAACCTGCAGTTCGTGATCGACCTAATTAAGAAGATAGTGTCGGCGTACGAAAGCGCCAATGAGGTCGCCCGCTCGATTGTGGACAAAATCTTTAAGCAATACGAGTGGGGATACGTCTCGATCTTCCAGGTGTATCCGAAGGAAATTCGACTCGTGGCGCAATGCGCTCGCGAGACGAAAATGGAAGCGCGTCCCGACCACTCAATTCCCATCGAGGACAGCGTGCTCGGGTACGTGCATCGCACCGGTGAATCCGTAAACATCCCAGACTTGACGAACTCCGCGGAGTTCGGGGCCATGCACAAGAATAGGCCCGAGATGTCCACCCGTTCCAAACTATGCGTGCCAATCGGCGAGAAGCGGCGCTGGATCATCAATATAGAGGATGAGCATACGGACGCGTTC
>JBGTBX010000452.1:0-12918 GCA_041749115.1 Gemmatimonadaceae bacterium | reverse complement strand
GGGTACGCGAACGACCGTCAGAAGTGCCGAGCCTCGCCGTCCCTCACTCGTCGCCGTTATTGTCGCCGCCCCTGGCGCGAGCGCGGTCACCACTCCGTTCGCCGACACGCTCGCGACCGCAGGCGCGCTGGACGTCCAGCTGACGCTGCGCCCGGTGAGCTGCGACGAATCAGCAGCGAGCGTGACAGCACTCAGTTGAAGGCTCCCACCGACGGTGAGCGTCTGAGAGGAAGGACTCACCACGGTAAACGCCACTGGAACCACCGCCACGGTTGCAACGGCGGTGCCCACTACCCCATCAACCGTCGCTGTTATCCGGGCGGTTCCCGCCGCGGTCGCGGTCACCAATCCGGCGTCATCGACGGTCGCCAACGATTGTGTTAAGCTGCGCCAGACGATCGTCCGTCCACCCAACACACCACCGACCGAGTCGAATGCGGTGGCCACGAGTCGGATCGATCCTCCAACCATCAGTGATGCGGTCGCCGGCAAAACCGTCACTAGGCGAACGGGTACGCGAACGACCGTCAGAAGTGCCGAGCCTCGCCGTCCCTCACTCGTCGCCGTTAAGATGGTCGCCCCCGGTGCGAGCGCGGTCACCACTCCGTTCGCGGACACGCTCGCGATTGACGGGTCGCTGGTCGTCCAACTGACATTGCGTCCGCTGAGCTGCGACGAGTCTGCCGCAAGGGTGACCACATTCATGTCAAGGCTGCCACCGACGAGTAACGTGGCAGAGGCGGGACTCACCACGATAAAAGCGACTGGAACCGCTGTCACAGAGACAGTGGCGGTTCCAACGATTCCATCAACTGTGGCGCTGATACTCGCGCCCCCGGCGGCAATCGCGAGCACGCGTCCAACGCTGTCAACAGTTGCAACCGACGGTTGGCTGCTCCGCCAAGTGATTCTGCGACCGATCGCCGTGTCACCACTTACAAGCACTACCGCTGCACTGAGCGGTTGAGTCCCACCGACGGCCATCCCTGCGCTTGTCGGACTCACAAGCACCGCGGCTACCGCCAACGGCGCGACACTTACCTGCACGACAGCTGATCGCCCCCCTGCGCTCGCGGCTACCCTCGCCTTACCCGGGGTGATCCCGGATATGCGTCCTGCCGCATCGACCGATGCGATCTCAGGATTTTCCGCGGACCAGAATATGTGGCTGCCATCCACAAAGGCGCCGGAGGCGAGTCTCGCACGTGCCGTAATCGCGGAGTCACGCCCCACCAGGAGAGAAAGCTGCGCGGGCAACACCTCAACCAGTGTCACGGCTTCACCTGCGGCGACGTCGCGGCAGGAACCTAACGACGCGCACCAGGCAGTAAGAATCAGCAACGCAAAAGCTCTCCGAACCATCGTTACGCACCCTGCAGGCAAGCTGTGAAGTCTCCAACTGCAGCAAAGGGGGCTCAGCGCGACGTGCTCGCGAGAAATCCACCTGTACCGCTTCAGGTCCGACAGCGCGGACACCGGTCTCCCGACTTCCGTAGGAGGATTTGCGGAGAACCAAAGCCCGCCGCCAACCTTCCACGCGCAGCGGGATAGACACGGAGCGCGTACAATTACCGTTACCGAAAGCGGATAGATTGCTTTCCGTCGGACTCTCCTAAAAAGGATAACGCCGCGATGAATCGTCGTGAATGGCTCTCAGTGGGTATACAAACCAGTGCCGCGTTGGCCATATCCCCGAGGCTGCTGCGTGCAATTGAACAAGGGCAACTCGTTCGCCGTGCCATTCCTGCCACCGGCGAAATGGTACCGGTTATCGGCCTGGGCAGTTCGGCGACCTTCTCGCAGGTAGCGCGCAGTGATGAGGTTTCCGCGCTGAAGGAGGTGTTTCAGGCCATGGCAAATCGTGGCGCGACGGTGTTCGACACGGCACCTGGTTATGGCGCGTCCGAAGAGGTGGCCAGCGCGCTGGTGAATGAACTGGGCATCGCCCCTAAAATGTTCTGGGCAACCAAGGTCAACGTGGCTGGTCGCGGCGGGTCGAACGCCGATCCCGCGGCAGCGCGCGCACAGATTGATCGTTCACTTGCGATGTTCAAGCAACCAAAGATAAATCTGATCCAGGTGCACAACCTTGGCGACGTGCCCACGCAGCTTGCGATACTGAAAGAGTACAAACAGAAGGGTCGAGTGCAATACATCGGTGTGACCACAACAAGCGACAATCGCTACTCGGATCTTGAGCAGATCATCCGGAATGAGCCGTTGGATTTCATCGGCATTGATTACGCTGTGGACAATCGTGGTGTGGAAGAACGGATTCTACCCCTCGCGATCGAACGCAAGATCGGTGTGCTTGCCTATGCACCGTTCGGCCGGACCAGCTTGTTCAGGCGAGCCGCGGGCAAATCCGTGCCGGACTGGGGCGCCGAGATCGGCGCGACCACGTGGGCGCAGGTGTTTCTGAAGTTTATTGTATCGCATCCTGCCATCACCGCCGCCACACCGGCGACCAGCAAGGCGCAGAACATGATCGACAACATCGGTGGAGGCATAGGTCCCATGCCGGATCAGGCCATGCGCAGACGTATGGCTGCTTTCGTGGACGCGCTGCCAGGCGCCTAGCACCTCCGTCTTTCAACTGCGTCATACCTCCCCGGGAGCACATGAGCGACAACACAGGATTGTTGGGTAAGCTGCGCGCGAGTGTCGGCGCGCAGCCTGGCGAAGGTGCGGTAGTTCTCTGGGCCAGCGCCTACTATTTCATGGTACTGTGTGCGTACTATGTCATTCGTCCGATTCGCGATGACATGGGGGCCGCGAGTGGCGCCGAGAATCTGGCGTGGTTGTTCACCGGGACCATGATCGGCATGTTGCTGGTGCATCCGTTTTATACGGCACTGGTCTCGAGGTTGCGCCGGCGTTCGTTCATTACATGGACCTACCGCTTCTTCATTCTGAACCTCGTTGCCTTCTACGTGGTGTTCAGAATGGTCGATCCGTCACAGGCCATTTGGGTGGGCCGCGTGTTTTTCATCTGGACAAGCATATTCAATCTGTTCGTCGTCAGCGTGTTCTGGTCTCTGATAACGGATGTCTTCAAGCCGGGTCAGGGCAAGCGATTGTTTGGCGTCGTCGCGGTAGGGGGCACGATTGGAGCCATGTTCGGTTCAACGATCACGACAGCGCTGGTTGGTATCGTGGGACCGCTCAATCTCATGCTCGTGTCCGGATTAATTCTGGAACTCGCCGTGCAGGCCTCGCAATATCTTGATCGGGCCGAGGCGACGTCGTTTGCTCAGCTGCCGGCCAGCGAAAGAACCGACGCAGCCGGTGCAGAGAAGGGCTCGGGAGCATCCAGGGAGGTCATCGGCGGTGGCGTTATGGAAGGCATCCGACATGTGTTGTCATCGCCTTATCTGCTCGGCATTGCTTCGCTGATCCTGTTTTACACTATTTCGTCTACGTTCCTCTATTTCCAGCAGATCGACGTGGTGGCGAGAGTGTTCAAGGACGATCCCGTCGGCCGTACGCGTGTGTTTGGTGCCATGGATCTCACGGTGAATGCTCTGACCCTCATTGCGCAGTTGTTTGTGACGGGACGCTTTATGAAGTGGCTCGGCGTTGGCGCAGCGTTGGCGTTCCTGCCGATCGTGACGCTGGTTGGTTTTGCGGTGATGGGCTTCGCTCCCGTGCTCGCCGTTCTGCTTGTGTTTCAAGTGGCCCGCCGTGCCGGTAACTTTGCCATTCAGCGCCCCGCGCGCGAGGCATTGTTCACCGTGTTGCCACGTACAGATAAGTACAAAGCGAAAAATTTCGCCGACACGTTTGTATATCGACTGGGGGATCAGGTCGGCGCGTGGTCGTATACGGCGATGGGTGCGCTCGGACTCGGCCTCTCCGGACTCGCCTTCAGCATGGTGCCGCTGGCCGCTGCGTGGCTGGGCCTCACCGTGTGGCTCGGGCGCGCCTACAAAACACGCGAGAAGGTGTCGACAGCGACGTAACCGGACCAGCGGCGCGGACTCAGCACACCGCAGAGATTGCAATGCCGGTCCCGACACGTTGTGTGACGGAGCATCACGGGCAACGCGAAAGGGCGAGCACCTTTACGGTGCCCGCCCTGGGCTTCAGCCCGATCGGGAGGGGGTTCCCACCAGGCTTATGCCCACACGTTGTAGCCGGAGAAGTGGCGGATGAAACGGAACAGGTATCCCGTGACAAACTCGCGCTGCGTCTTCAGGACAGCGTCGGTCGCCGCTTCGTTGACGCAGCCGCCGTCGCCACCGCAGTAATAAATGCGGCTGTACCAGCAGAGCGAGGTAGCAGGGTCACGAAGGTAGATCGCCGGCACAAGTCCGTTGGACCCCGCGACGAACCGAATCGAGTTCTGAAAATCAATCTGCGGGCGACTCTGTGAATCCCTCCACGTAACCGCGGTGATGGTAATGTGCGACTCAAGCCTGTCGCATTCAGTCTTCCAGAAGGCCGCGCCGTAGGAGCTCCGTGCCGGGTCGCATATCGAATAACGCGGGAACGTTACCATGGGCACACCAAGGATGTACGCGCCATCAAAAACTTGGGTCATGCGTGAACCGATATGTCACCGCATTGGAAGGATAGGCCATGGCGAACGTGCCGTGGTGTCGCCGCTGCGAGCAGCGATAACGATCAGTGCGCCGAGTGATGCGAGGGTGGGCAAACGTTTCAGAATGCGATTCATGTTGATCGGCCGTTGCAGGTGAGGTGAGTCTTTCACGACCTTCTGCAAAGCAACGCGTGGGCCAGATCACAAAAAACCGGAGTCACTCACCGGAATCTGGCAGGAGCTGCCGAGCGTGAACTGGCAACACTCGCCGGGTTCAGTCGCAATTACCAATCGGCGCGTCGGAAAAGTGGCCAGAATGACGTGTGACACAGCACACAACATCGTCCATCATACTCGCGCACACGTACCGACTATGGCGTTCCGCCACTGGTCTTGCATTGTGTCGGGGATCACAATGCCCGGTCGGACTTTAGGACTCCACGAGTGACTTGAGATTGCTGAGACCTTTGTCAAAATCCTTTCCGATCATTTTGTCCATACTCACAAACAGACCCATCAGCTTGGAGATATAGTTTGCCGGCCCCCGCATGTCCCACGTGATTCGAGTGCCCTGCTCGGTGGGTTCAAGCGTGAAATCTGTTGTGTTGTGCGATTCAAAAGGCTCGTAAAAGTCGAGCTTCAGGCGGATGAGATTTGATGGTTTCGACTCGACGATTTCCATCCGGCCGCGACCGACCTTCTTGTTGCCGGACCATTCGTAGATTGCGCCCACGCCACTCTCTGACCCGCTGTGCGTGCGTTTCATGGCGGGATCCAGAGCCTCCCAGGGTGACCAGGAGCTCCAGCGGCGGAAGTCTTCAAGGTGCGCGAAAACCTCCTGGGGCGTCGCTGACATGGTCGCGCTTCGACGGACTGAGAACGTACTCGGCCGCATCGAGGCTGCTACCAGAACACCTCCGATCAACACGGCGAGGACAAGCAGTACGGTCATCATGACGCTGCTCCGCGAAAGGGATCCGGGGAGCGTACGTCAACCCGGGCCTCGTCGCAATCCGGGGCTCGAGTGGTCAGCCGGTTGAAAACGACCGCCACTGCCGCCCCGCCCTTCTATTGCTGAGGCGGGAGAGCAAAGATCGAACTTCTCTTAGCGCGTGGTCGTCGCTCCGGTCAGCATGCCGATGGCGCCCAGCGTGGTCTGCGCAGCGTTAAGGCCGAGCAGAAAATCCTTGTCGCTGAAAGTGTCGTAGCGATCGGTCGGCTGATGCCAGTGCGGGTCCCATCCAGCGCCGATGTCGCGACCGCGCTCATTCTCTCGCAAACTGATGGACGGTACGAGATCCATGAACGGGGTGCTGTCAGTGTTGGTCATATGCGGACCGACGGTGACGGGGTAGTCGGTCGCATATTTGTTGTTCGCCTGATGAAAGAACCAGGCAAGCTTCATTGAACCATCGGCCATCTTGGAGGCGGACTGAAACTCCACGTTCACGTCGGCCTCGGGGCGCTGCTCCGGGCTCAGTGTCCCGTCGGCCCGTGGCATACCATGGTCAAAAAGCATCATGTCGTGCTGAATCATTCCCAGCCATTTGGGTTCCGGATAGCGACCTGATCCCGCTGGTGACTCCTTGCCCTGCAAGGCTGCGCGCTGCTCCACGTACGCACGCGCTCCATTGAGACCCGTTTCTTCATTGTTCCACAGAGCGAAACGAATGGATCGTTCCGTCTTCACGTCCGGTGCGTTGAGGATGCGCGCCAGTTCCATAACGAGAGCCGTGCCCGAGCCGTCGTCATTCGCCGCTTCACCCCAGCCGATGCCGTCCATGTGAGCACCCACGATGTACATCTCGTCCGGCCGGGTGGACCCGATTTTTGTGCAGAACACCTCTTCGCGGCGGCCCGGCTCACTCTCTTGCGCATTAAGCCGACGAAGTGCGACGTCCGGCTGCTTGAGCGAATCGCTGTTCACGCCGGTGCGTGCGCGGGTGCCTCGCAGCCTTCCGCCACCGGATGCTGCTGTGACGGGGGGACGTGCCCCCGCCGGACGTGGCGGAGTGGCGGCCTGCGGCCTCGGCGTGGGCCTGAAGTCGTATACGACGCGCTGCACGTCGGAGCAGCCGTAAGACTTCAGTTGCGACTCGATCCAATCAATGGCCGCGCGGTTCCGATCGGTGCCCTGTCGCCTGTCACCGAATTTGGTGAGACCCTTGATGGTCGCCTTGTATCGCTCGAGTTCCAGGCGCCCCACGAGCTCAGCCACGGGGTCAGGGGCTTCGGTCTGAGCCGAGGCCGGAGCGGTGTGCAGTCCGAGGGTGCCGGAGACGAGAATGAGCGAGATGAAGCGCATAGGAACAGAGGCTGAGGGTGATGCACGCCCCTCGATCGAGGATCGCGATCGGGTGGGCGTTCAGGTGCGTGTGCATCGCGATGTGTCGACGACGTGTGAAGACAACGTACGGACCACCCCAGTCGTTGTCACGACACGTCCGATGGCGAGTCGGGGCAATCAGGCCGCTCTCCACTGACTCTGCCCCGACAGATAGATGACATCGGATCGAGTGCTATCAGCTCAATGCGTCAGTCCGTAGATGATGTAGTTGATCGCCAGCTTGTAGGCGTCATTTGTCACGTTGACCGGCCAGAAGCCATCGGCCGACCATTCCATATAGTCGCCGATGTCGTTGTTGTAGTTGATGATAACCATCAGCCGTTTAGTCGGATCGTTGTCCTCGTAAATGCCCAGAAACTCGGCGCGCAGGCGTGGATTATTGGGATACGGCATATCCAGCGAGGTGATCCGGAAAAACGAATCGAAGATCGGGTGCGAAACATCGAGTCGGTGGATTTTCGCGTTAGGCACGACCTTCAGCATGCTCTCTTCAAAGGTGTACCACTCGTTGCGCATAAAATCATCAACGATGAGAAAGCCACCCTTGGCGAGGTAGGCGCGCAGTCCCTCCGCTTCGGCGTCGCTTGGATGCCAGTAACCCGGCTCAGACAGATACGACACCGGATACTTCAGCAGTTCCGGGTCATCAAGCGTGTGGATGTTGCTGCCCTTGTCGTGTGCATCAAGCGCGGTGACCTCCTGCATCATCGTCATGAGGTTCCGTTCCATGGCCGGATAGTCGAATGCCCAGCCACTCCCGCGATATTCGATGTACCGAATCCGTGCAAAGGTGAATCTGCCGTCGTAAGGAACGTTCGGCTCCAATCGAATGCGCTGTCGACGTTGCTGTGGGGCCCGCAGAGCAGCGACATCGTTAAGCGGCATCAGTACAGCGGACAACGCGACTGCATGCTGCGCCGCGCGCGGCGCCGTATCTGCCGCCCAGATGACCAGGCCCGTGGCAGTAAGCGCGAGTGCGATCGCGGCGCGCACCGCGCGTCAGGCTCCTGCCACTGCAGTCGTCGCCTCCATGGAGATCTTTCGTTCAGTGGCGCGACGCTCAAGCCAGCGAGTCAGCATCAGATACAGCGCCGGCAACACGAACAGCGTGAGTACCGTGGACGTGACGAGTCCGCCAATCACCACAGACGCCAGTGGACGTTGTACTTCGCTGCCAGGGCTCGTAGACAAGGCCATCGGCACAAATCCCAGCGACGCGACGAGCGCCGTCATCAGCACCGGGCGCAGGCGGTCCAGCGCTCCCTGACGCACAGCTTTATCCAGTGGCGTCCCTTTTGCGCGTAGCGTGTTCATATACGTCACCAGAACAACTCCGTTGAGAACGGCGACACCAAACAGCGCAATGAAGCCGATACTGGCTGACAAGTTCAGATTGATGCCGCGCAGCCATAGCACGGCGACGCCTCCGACAAAAGCGAACGGCACGTTCGAAAGTACGAGCAATGCGTGTGGGAGCGAGCCGAATGTGGCGAACAGCAGCAAAAGGATGAGCAGGAGTGCCAAGGGCACCACGATCCGAAGCCGTGCCATCGCACGTTGCTGATTCTCGTACTGACCGCCCCACTCCAGAAAGGTTCCCGGCGGCAACACAATCTCCCGACTTACCCGGTCGCGCACTTCCCTCACGAAGCTTCCCAGATCCCGTCCGCGCACGTTACTCAACACCAGAGCTCGGCGTTGTCCATCCTCATGTCCGATGAGTTCAGGGCCGGTGGTGGCAACCAGTTCGGCGACGGTACCGAGCGGGATCTGGCCACCGGACGGCGTCCGAATTGTTAATCTGCCCAGGGCAGCCAGATCGTTCCGGTCAGCCTCGGGGTAGCGCACAGCCACACCGATCCGTCGCGGTCCCTCCACCAATTCAGTGGCGACTCGCGTTCCCATGGCCAGTTCAAGGGTTTCCTGCACGTCGGCGACCGAAAGTCCGTAAATGGCCATCACGTCGCGCTTGATCCGGATGGCGATCTGGCCGGACCCTTCTGATACTTCAACAGAGGCGTCAGCATTTCCGGGTACCTGTTCAATGATGCGCAGGATACGTTCGGCGATTGCCGTGTTGCGGTCGACATCTTCGCTCACCACCTTGACGCCGAGATCGGTGCGGATGCCGCTCTCCGCCTCATCCAGGCGCATGGCGAGCGGTTGTGTGAACGCAATCTCGACACCGGGGACGACTGCCAAAGCTGAATCAAATGCACTCACCAGCCCCTCGGAGTCACGGGCGGTGGTCCACTCGTCGCGATCCTTGAGGATTACGTACAGGTCTCCCTCGAACAGTCCCATCGCTTCGGTTGCCAGATCGGGGCGTCCTTCCTTGGTCACGACGGTCAGCACTTCAGGGAACTGCTTAATAATTCGCTCAGTCTGCAGTGAAATGCGCGTAGCATCCTCCAGAGACACCGAGGGGAGCCGGCGTGTGTTGATCAGAATCGAACCCTCATCCAATCGCGGCATGAATTCACTGCCGATGATCGACAGACTGACCACCGCGGTAACCACAGCCACGACCGACAGCCCGACGAGCATTCGTCCATGGGCCAGCGACCACTCCAGAGATCGTTCGTATTGCGTGCGGATAGCCGTGAAGAAAGTCGACGGCTTCTCCTCAGCGTGATCCAGCAACCAGGCACTGAGGCTTGGCACCAGCGTGAGCGCCAGGAATAGCGATACGAGCACCGCGGCGACCACAGTGAAGGCCATCGGCTTGAACATGCGACCTTCCATTCCCGTCAGCGTAAAGACGGGGATGTACACGGCCACGATAATTGCGATGCCAAACAGAATGGGCCGACCGACTTCGGTGGCCGCGTCGATAAACAACGCACGTCGTTCACTGGCGGCGGGTCGACCCTGTTCCAGGCGCCGAATAAAATTCTCCACCATCACAACGGACGCGTCGACGATGAGCCCGAAGTCGAGGGCGCCCAAACTCATCAGGTTCGCCGTATACCCGAAGCGATACATCGCGAAGAAGGCGATGAGCATCGACAGTGGGATGACTGACGCGACGATGAGGGAGGCCCGGATGTTCCTGAGAAAGAGAAACAGAACGGCCACAACCAGCAGCCCACCTTCGATCAAATTCCGCACAATCGTCGTTGTGGTTCGCCCGATGAGTTCGGTCTGATCGTAAAAAGGCACGATCTGCACGTGCCCGGGCAGGCTTGCTGACAGCTCGGCGATGCGGGTTCGCACGTCGCGGATGACGGACCGCGAATCTGCGCCCTGCAGCTTAAGAATCATGCCGCTCACCACCTCGCCGACACCATCCCGTGTGACGGCGCCAGCGCGAGGAAGCGCCCCTTCCTCAATCGTCGCCACATCACGCACCAGAACAGGCGCTCCGGCGTTGGAGCCGATGACGATCTGAGACAGTTCGCTGCGGGCCTCCACCCGGCCGAGTCCGCGCACCGTAAAGCGTTCACCGGCTCGTTCCAGGTAGGACCCGCCGAACGAGCGATTATTGGCAGCCAGAGCACGGTCGACATCCGCGATGGTCAACCGGCGCGCCGCAAGCCGGATTGGATCGACGACGACGTGCACCTGCTCCGTTAATCCGCCCCAGGAATTGACCTCCGAAACGCCGGGAAGCGTGCGCAGGCGGGGGCGAATGACGTAGTCGTGCAGCGTTGTAAGCTGCATGAGGGAAAGAGAATCAGACGTGACAACGTACTGATACAGTTCACCCATCGGTGTGGACACAGGACCGAGGGTGGGTTCAACCCCTGCAGGTAACCGATCCTTGGCATCGTTCAGTCGTTGAGCGACGAGTGTGCGCGCGAAGTAGACATCCGCATCGTCGGGAAACGGAACAGTGATGAGCGACAGGCCGAACTTGGAGACGGAGCGCACCTGTGTCGCTCCGGGAATGCCCATCAACGATGATTCAATGGGAAACGTGACCAGGCGTTCGACGTCTTCGGGTGCCATGCCGGGCACGGTGGTAATAACCTCAACGCGTGTTCCTGTCAGATCGGGGAACGCATCGAAAGGAACCCGCATAACGCCGTAGATGCCAAGTGCGACGAGCAGCGCGACTGTGCCCAGGACAACAAGCCTGTGCGTGATTGCCGCAACAAACAACCGACGCATCAGTGCCCCCCCTCCGTGCCGCCGCCACGGCGCTTGAGGATCTCTGCCTTGGCGATCGCGGCGCCTCTCGTGACCACGGTATCACCGATGCTCAGCCCCGATACCACCTCGGTCTGGGCACGAGTGCTCCGACCAATGCGAACAGATCTTGCCTCAAGGCCAAGCCCTCCATCCCGACTCTTCGCAACAAGCACGACCGTATCACCTTCAAAGGATTGTATTGCGCTGCCTGGCACCGCAATCGTCATGTCCGTCGTCGCTGTCAGAATATCGGCCTGTGCGAACAGCTCTGCGCGCAGCCGGCGGCGCGCAGCTTCGGGGATGGTCGCGTGCACTTCGATGGTCCGGCTGATGGAATCGACAGACGGCAGCACACGCGATACCCGCGCACTGAACACTTCGCCGGGCACGGCGCCGGTCGTGAACTGCACCGATGAACCCGGCGCGACGCTGTTGAACGCATTGTCCGGGAGATGCACGATAAGAATGAGTGCGGAGGCGCGACTCAGCGTCATCAGAGAAGCACCGGCGAGGACCACATTGCCTGGTTCGGCGCTTCGCGACACGACCTGCGCGGCAAAGGGGGCCCGGATCAGCACCCAGTGTTCGTCGTAATCCGCAGGGAGTGCATCGTGCCCCACGAGATGTTCGATCATTGCCTCGCTGCGAACCATTTCGGCCTGAGCCGTCGCAGCCATGGCCTCGGCGTCTGCTCTTGCAGCCTGCGCACGCTCCAGGTCGGCAGCAGACAACGCCTTGATGTCGAACAGGCGTTGCGCGCGCTCGGCTGAACTCACCGCCAGGCGACGCTGCGCCTCTGCCGATGACACCCCCGCGGTTGCCTTTCCGACGTCTGCCCGCGCATCCATTAATTCGTGCGAATGAATGGCGAACAATACCTGACCGCCGGACACCCGGTCTCCGGGCATCACGTAGGCTTTCATGATCCGCCCTTCCACGATGGAACCGATGGATTCGGTAAACGCCGGGTCCAGCGCGACGCGCGCGGGGCCGGATACCGTGGTAGACCACGGTGCGGAGGTCACTGCGTGAAGACCGAAGTCTGCCAGCTTAACCGAGGCTTCCGAAAGAAAGGCAGAATTGTCCGGAAGAGCGGCGGCCGGTTCGGCCGTTTCGCTTTGCCCTCCACAGCCGAGCAGCACCAGAATCAATACAATCATCGTCCCGCGCATCACATGTCCTCCAGTAGCGGTGCTCCAACAGCCCGCTTCAGTTCAATAAGGGTCAAGCGAACTTCGGCCGCCCAACGCGCCGCCGTGGCGCGCGACTCACTCCGAGTACGCTGTGCTTCGATCAGGTCCAGCAGCGACGAGGCCCCTTCGCGATACGTTGCCTCGGCAATCTCTGCGATGTCGTCGGCCCGATCTCCGAGAGACGCCACGCCAGCCGATCGCGCCTCGAGGATAGCCGACCATGCCTCGCTGGCCGCAGCCACCTCGGCCTTCACCCGGTTCTCCAGATTCTGCATCGCCGCGCGCGCGAGCAAGTACTCTCCGCGTGACCGGAGACGCGGCCCATCGTTTCTGTTGAACAATGGCAGCGGTACCAGAAATCCCAACACGCCTGTTGCCAGTCCACCGGTGCCCTTGTAGCCGCCAACCACCTGTACGTCGCTGAGCACGCCGCGTGATTCGGCGCGCCAGCGGCGCTCCGACTCTTCGCTGCCCAGCCGCGCAGAGAGCAGGTCAGCGCGTCTCGTGCTTACCGTGGACCAGGATGTGTCGACCGCGAGAAGCGCCGGATCCGTGCTTAGCGACGGACGGGTTAACGCGCCGAGCTCCGACAGAGGGATGCCTAACGCGGCCGCCAGTGCGCCGCGGGCCCGCGACCGCTCGCCACGTGCCGTCGTTGACGCAATGCGGGCGCGGTCCAGTTCCAGGCGCGTCCGCAGTGC
>JBGTBX010000451.1:0-6351 GCA_041749115.1 Gemmatimonadaceae bacterium | reverse complement strand
CAAGAGTGATCAGGCTACCGCGCGCGCGGCGGCACTCTCAGACCTGATTCCAGGTGTCATCATTCAGCCGAATGGAATATTTGCGGTCATCCGTGCTCAGGAGGCGGGCTGCAGTTTTGTTGCGGCCAGCTAGCTGTTGCGGGTTGATTTAGCGTTCATGTCCAACGCCCACAGCGTGGCACTTGTGCGCCTGACGACCACCGCGAGCGCCATTAAGCAGATACCGCACAACAGTGGTACGGTGATTCGGAAGTGATCCGTGCCTGTGAACACGAGAATAGTATTCAGCAGTATGACGCCAATACGGAATTCGGTAGGCCCCATCCCAAAGATATAGATTTCAAAGGAGTTCGTGGCCGAAAAGCTCAGAAATGAGCTGACCATGAAGGTGCCCAGCAGCACGAGCAGGATTACGAACCACGGAGCTGCGCCGGGTGGGGCGATACAATACCCGACGAAGACCAGCGATCCGAGAAAGACATAGTCGAGCAGGTGGTCCATGTAGAATCCCCATTTAACCAAACCGGTATCACGCGCACGTCCAACGGCCCCGTCGAACAGATCGGTCACGTACTGCAGGATGATCATGACGGAGACCGCCCACAGCCAGCGGAGGTCCTGCCGGGCGAGCACGCCGAAGGCAAGGTTCAACAGGCTGAAGGGGATTGTGAGCAGCGTCAGGTGGTACGTCTCGATCCAACGCGGTACACGAGGAGTACCCCAACGCTGCAACGCCTGCTCGGGTGCATGCAGGATGGACTTGCCAACTTTGCGATCGCCCGCGAAGGATCCGTGCGCCATGGGTCACGCGCGATAGTGTGAGGAATACCCGAGTTCCGATCACGTGGATGCTGGTGAATCAACGCGTCGGGGAGCGGTGCAACTTCTCCCGCCGAACGCGTATCTGCAATCAGACACCCGCCCACCACGTAGGGGACGGCTGAGCCTTGCCCCCCACGGCGGGTGACCACACGTTCCATTCCGATCGCGTCACCACCTCCACCTACGGCTGCATCTCCATCCCCTCCATGGAATCACACGAAGTGAAGCTCCGCGCGCTCGCGCGGCGACGATTTCGCCTGTCATTGACCCTGACTGCGACGATGATCGCTGTGTACTTCGGTTTCGTCCTGCTCATCGCGTTCGACAAGACGTTGATGGCCTGGGAGGTGGTTCCGGGACTAACCGTCGGGATACTTGCCGGGGCCCTCGTGATCGTCGCCTCCTGGCTGCTCACGCTCTACTACGTGCGCTGGACCAATGTGCACTATGATCAGGCGTTGAAGGACCTCACACAATGAGTCCATTTGTGTTCATGCAGATTACTGCTACGGCTCGGGAAACGACCATCGGCCAACCGAACTCGACGGCCATGGCGTTCTTTTTCGTGTTTATCGGCATAACGTTGGGGATCACGGCGTGGGCAGCAAAACGAACGAAAACAACGGAAGATTTCTACGCTGCCTCACGCAGTATCACCGCCGGTCAGAACGGATTCGCGTTGGCAGGAGATTACATGAGTGCGGCGTCCTTTCTTGGCATCGCCGGTCTTGTGTCCACGACCGGGTTCGACGGATTGATCTATTCCACCGGCTGGCTGGTCGGTTGGCCCGTGGTTCTGTTCCTGATCGCTGAACCACTGCGCAACCTGGGCAAGTACACGTTCACGGATGTCGTCGCTGCACGAATGCGGCAAACGCCGGTCCGCATTGCGGCGGCGGTCGGCACCCTGGCCACGGTAATCTTCTACCTGATAGCACAGATGGTGGGCGCCGGTGGATTAATAAAACTCATGTTCGGGCTGGAGTACGAACTCGCATTGGCCATCGTCGGTGCGGCCATGATCGCCTACGTGTTGTTTGGCGGCATGATCGCCACAACCTGGGTGCAGATCGTCAAGGCCGTCCTGTTGCTGGGTGGCGCCACACTGCTCGCGGGCATGGTGCTGTCGAGATTTCACTACAGCCCCATTGAGCTGTTCAATGCTGCGGCTGAGCAATATGGCCGAGGCGTGCTCGCGCCGGGTAAACTGGTGGAGAATCCGTGGGATGCGGTGTCGTTGGGCATGGCCCTCATGTTCGGTACGGCGGGCCTCCCGCATATCCTGATGCGATTTTATACCGTCCCGGATGCACGCGCCGCTCGAACCTCAGTGTTTTATGCCACTGGTCTCATCGGGTTCTTCTACCTGATGACGTTCATCCTTGGTTTCGGGGCGATGGTGCTGGTGGGTCCGGACGCCATTCGTGGAGTCGACGCCGGCGGAAATATGGCCGCTCCGCTGTTGGCAGAAATGTTGGGTGGCACGCCGTTTCTCGGGTTTATTGCGGCTGTTGCGTTTGCCACTATCCTGGCTGTTGTGGCCGGGCTCACCTTGTCGGGCGCCGCTGCACTCTCGCACGACCTGTGGGTGAGCGTGGTACGCAAAGGTGAAGCGACCGCGGTGGAGCAGCTTCGTGTGGCTCGCATCGCGACGGTGGTGCTTGGCGTCATCGCGGTGGTTCTGGGCATTTCGTTCAAAGGGCAAAACGTCGCATTTATGGTATCGCTCGCGTTTGCCATCGCTGCCAGCTCAACGTTCCCGGCTCTGCTGCTCGCTATTTTCTGGCGCCGAGCCACGACCAATGGCATTGTCGCTGCCATGCTGGTTGGCACCGTAGCGACACTGGCATTGATTTATCTGTCCCCCACGATTCAAATGGATATTCTCGGGCGCGAAAGTGCGTGGTTCGCATTGAAGAATCCGGCGCTGGTAACAATTCCGCTGTCGTTCGTGGCGGCGATCGTTGTATCATTGCTGGCTCCCGAGCCGGAGGCGCAACGCCGGTTCGACGCACTTGAGCGTCAGATGCTCGTCGGTCATGCATCGGACGCAACTCCGGCACACAGATAAGCAAATCTATCAGAGGAGATATTGGTGAAAAAGATCGACTGGAGTTATCTGCGCCCTGGCTGAACCACCTGCGCCCGTACTCAGGAGTTCCTGAGCCGACATGAGGTTGTTCAGCTTTCCACAACCGATGCGAGAAAGAATCGCATGGGGGAATCAGCGGCCATGGATCTTATCAAGCAAATCGATGAGATTTATTCATCCAAAGGCAAATCCGTTCGCCATATGCGCGTGAATACGACCACGGTGGATCGCGACGAGGTCCGGTCAATGCTACTCGGACCAACAGGCAACCTGCGGGCACCGACCGTTCGCGTGGGTCGCACCCTTCTGGTGGGATTCGATGCTGCCACATACGAGAAAACACTGAAGCTCTAGCGCTGAACATTGCATGTTTCTGGTGCGTTGACAGTTCAGAGGATCCACGGTTAAAACGTCCTTCCACGAGTGTGACACAATGCCCATCTATGAGTACGCGTGTGACGCATGTGGTCACGAATTCGAAGCCCTTGTCCTTCGGAACAAGGAGCCGCAAACGTGTGAAAAATGCGGCGCCGAAAAGTTGAAAAAACTACTCTCGCTGCCGTCGGTGAAATCCGATACCACGCGTGGCTTGGCAATGCGCGCTGCAAAGAAACGTGACCAGCGACAAGGTCGGGAGCGCACAGAAGAACAGCGTCTCTACGAACTCAATCACGACGACTAGGTTCTGCGCCGACGCATGCACCCGCGCAACGGAAGAGGGCCACCGCTCATTGAGCAGTGACCCTCTCGTACACATGGAGCGTGGTGGGTCAGGTCAGCACGATTTGCACTTGTTGCTGTTCTTTGAACCCAGCTTCATCGTGAGCTCCACCGTCGAAAGAAACGGGACCACGCGCTGCACTGGTCCGTTGGCCATGTCGGTGACGGTCTGAGCTCGGCGACTCACGGCTGTAATGTCGCCACCCTTGGACACGAGGTACTCGATCATTTCGTTGTCACCGCGGGCGGCGGCGTGATGCAATGCGCTGAACCCGTTGTGATCGCGCGAGTTCACGTCAACCTTGAGTTCCTCGATGAGGAACCGCACTGCCGACATCCAGGCGTCCGGAGCATGCACGTGAGAATTTGCAGCGAAGCCCTCACCGTACCCGACTCCGGAAGCGGCCTGCAACGGGTAAACGCCCGGCCCCCCATTCGGGATAGGTTTCAAGCCTGAGGGATCTTTGACTTCGGCCTGTTCACCCGGACCATCGTCACCGATAAGTCGTCCGGCAGGCTTCGTGGTGGGTAGCGTGTGATCAGCGCCATGCTTGAGCAGCATTTTCATGGCCGGTACATCGAGCGCGTATGCCGCCCGCCAGAACGGTGTCGCGCCCTGCGTATTCACGCCCAGCAAATCGAAGTTGTACGACATGTACCACAGGTGGCTCTTGAGGCGAGCATTGACGTCAGCACCCGCCGCAAGCAGGAGTTCCATCAGCTCCATATAATCCGTCTTCTGTTGCCGCTGCGCGGTGGGCTGTGGATACAGGGACTTTGCGGCCCACTGAATGTTGAGCGTGGTGTACAGCGGCGTGGCGCCAGCCTTGCTGGCCAATTTCGGGTTCGCACCCCTGGCGAGCAGCTCCTTCGCGAGATCGAAGTGTCCGTTAATCGTCGCCATAAGAAGGGCGGAGGTTGAATCGCCCCCGCTCACCGTATTGACCTCGGCTCCGGCGTCGAGCAACGCAAGCGCCGCCTCACTGTTGCCCTCACGGACCGCGTAAAGGAGTGGGGTGAGCCCACCGCGGTTCCCGACCATTTCTGCGTACGAAAGCACACGAGTCGCCGCACGCCGTGCCGAATCATCGGCAGCGGTAACGGGCGTGCTCGCCGCGCTGTCTTTCGGTGTGGCGCGCGATGCGGAGTCGCCACCGGCGACGGGGCGTCCAGCGGGCGTGGCGCCGCGGCGTACGCTGGCGGAGTCTACCGCCGTTTTCGCTTGGGCCGGAGCTGTTGCTGGTTTGGTGCTGTCCTTCTTCTGGGCCGGAGGTGTTGCTGGTTTGGTGCTGTCCTTCTTCACTGCCGCTGAATCCGGCCGTGCCGCACTGTCTGCTCGAGGTGTTGGTGCCGCAGGACGCGCAGCACCAGGTGTTGGCAGCGGCTGGCTCGCAGCCTTGAGTGCTGCGACGCGGCGGTTGCGCTGTATGTTGGCCGCACGATCGGCCTTCTCGCGAGCCGGCGTATCCTCAATCTTCGACATCGCCTTGATATCCGCACCAGCGGCAAGCAGTAAGCTGATTGAACCGAGACGGTTGTAGGCAGCGGCCCACATCAATGGAGTCTGTTCCCAGGCACCCTCACGGAGGTCAACTGTGGCTCCTCCGCGAATCAGCACCGCGACACTCGAATCGTCGCCCGAACCAACGGCCAGATGCAGCGGGGTAGCACCACCTGATGTCGTCGTGGCATTCGGGTCGGCCCCGGCCTTGACGATTACTTCAATGGGTCCCGACCGACCGGCCTTCGCCGCCACATGGAGGGGTGTATAGCCGCCGTTGCGGGTTTTTGCGTTAAAACGTGCTCCGGCAAATAGCAGCATGCTCGTGAGGCGTGAATTGCCGCGTGAGGCCGCCCAGTGCAGGGCCGTCATTCCATCACCCTGTGCAGCGTTGACATCGGCACCCTGCTGAATCAACTCGCGAACGGCGCTGGTGTCGCCACGCATCGCGGCGTCAGCGACAGGCGCTTCAGGAGCAACCGTCGCGGCCGAGAAGAGCGCGGCGGCCGCGAGCGACGTGAGGACGGAAAAAGCGCGAATCTTCATGGTGGGTCTACTGCCCTGGGGCAGTGCGCGTGGCGGTGGCGTCGTTTAACGACATGATATCGGTGCTGTCGCCGAAGTTCTTCACATCGTTCAGGCCGAGTGCATGCATGGCCGCCAGCATGGCATTGGCCATTGGCGTTCCATCCGGTGCCTTGATGTGGTTGTTGCCTGTTAATGCGCCGTTCGCGTGTCCGGCAAAGAAGAGCGGGCAGCGGCGATGGTTGTGGAGATTGGAATCGCCCATCGGGGATCCGTATATCACCAGCGTTTTATCCAACATGTTGGCGTCTCCCTCCTGAATGCTCTTGAGCTTTTCGAGGAAGTACGGGAGCAAGCTGACGTGATACTTGTTGATCATGTGGAAGTCCTTCACGCCGCGCTCGCTTCCGCCGTGGTGCGACGCCGGATGGAACGGCTTGTCCATCCCTGACTCAGGATAGGTTCGGCTGGAACCATCGCGTCCCATCTTGAAGGAAAACACACGCGTCAGATCCGCTGCGAACGCGAGGGCCTGCAAATCGAACATCAGCTCGACGTGTTCCCTGAAATCATCGGGTACACCGGCGGGCGCCTCTGGCAGAGCACGAATTTCACCGCTGGAGTTGCGCGCCTCGATGCGCTGAATGCGACGTTCCACCTCGCGAATATCCGTGAGGTAGCGATCGAGCCG
>JBGTBX010000450.1:0-3100 GCA_041749115.1 Gemmatimonadaceae bacterium | reverse complement strand
ACCGGCCTGCCGGCGCTGCACTCAGCGCAGCTCGGTGCATCCGGACAGATCGGGGATCAAGCGCTCTTCTGGATCGACGGGAACGCCACGCCCGAGCCCGATCTTCGGGCCACCGCACCTGTGCAGAGTCCGGCCGGCGGTGTGCCGGTCTGGGCTGCCTGGAACGACTGGACTGCCCCGCCAGCGCAGAACTCTGACGCGACCTACCAGGTGTACGCGGCGAGGTTCGGGACGCCGCCGCCCGCCAATACCTGCGCACCGGTCAAGCTCATCGGACTCAGAGGATCGGGCGAACCCGCTGGGCTCGGCGTGCCCATCCGCGCCTTGAATGACGAACTGCGACGGCGGCACGTCATCGGAGCGTTTGGCACGATCGCGATCCCATACCCCGCTACTCCCTTCCTTGACGGCGGGTACAGCGAGAGCGTGACCCAAGGCGTCGATCAACTTGTATCGGTGGTCACACATGATCCGTGCCGCACCAAGAGCAAATATGTTCTGGCGGGCTATTCCCAGGGCGCGCAGGTCATCGGCGACGCCATCGAATCGGGCGGGCTCAACTCGGTCAAGAAGCGGATCGCCGCGACTGTACTGTTCGGAGACCCCAAGTTCGACAACAGCATGAACGGCGTTGCGTTCCGAAGCACCTTCAACAACTACCCGGCGCAAGGAGCGCTAGGCGGCCGCGGCAATCCCGATCTCTTCGTCGGGTACCACGCGCGCAGCTTCTGCCGGTTCGGTGATCCAGTGTGTCAACGGGATCCCTCGAAACTCATTGCCGAGGATTGGTATGAGCACACGCATTACCATGACATTGAATCGGGGTGGGCAGCGGCCCTCGTCGCAAACCAGCTTCTCGGACAGCCAGCGCAACGCACCGAGCCGCAGATTGAGGTGGACCTGGACGGCAACACAATAAGGCTTGGCTGCACGCTCGCAGGTCGCGGGTACTGTCAGATGACCGCGTTGCCACGCTTTCGCTGGCGAGCCGAGACCGGCGAGGTACGCGAGGGAACCGCCGAGGACGTATACCGGTACATCGATTATCTCTCGTCAGCGAGCACGATCCACCATTCGTTCGAATCGCCCTTCAACCTCGTACATGGTACCGGCGGCAAGTACCAGCTCATAGTCAAGGTGAAGGTACGGGCACTACAGGACGGCATGCGCGAGTACAACAAGACCGTCACGACGACGTTCCGGATACCTTAGCTGAGGTGTCGAATCGGCCGTGCACTCATCGTCGGGCCAGGCTTGTCATGCGGGTCGCCAGGCCAACGATAGGCATCAAGATGGCGCTTGCAATGCACCAGAAGCCAAGGAAGTACACAACAGCAAGCCCGGACCACGCTCCGGGCTTTCCTTGCAGCACTACTATTATCATCACTGCTGCGACAAGGTTCAGAGCAGCTAACGCTAGTGTCGACACGAGGACTCTCACTACTTCGTCGTTGCCGACGTTTCCTTTACGAGCGCGCAGCCGCCAGGCCGCTACAAGCGTATAGATGAGTCCTTGTACTGGAAGCAGCAACAGCATGAACTGAGCAGCTCCCATCAGGCCACGCAGCTGATAGTCGCTCGGAGGTATGGTATTAGTCCCGAGAAGAGTCGCTATGACGACCCACGCCAATGCGGAAATGATCAACATCAGCAGCCATTGCTGCCACAGTGCCTTAGTGGGATTCGTTGGTGATGATGCTGTGCTTGCGACTGCCATGATGCACACAATTGTGCGCTAGTGCACACCGTCCTGTCAAGACGCCGCTAACGCTTACCACCAATATCGCAAGCTCACTATGTGGCAACACACGTTGCACAAGCAGCACGTTCGCGCCGAGGACGCAGGCACCGACCAACGACACGCGGCGGCAAGGACCAGGATCGGCGAGCGATGATCTCACTCCGACTTCGAATCGGAGCGTCTGCCTTGCGGGGCACGGCGCAACCGAGCGCGACCGACTAGCGATTTGGCAGGTACGCGGAGTAGCGGACCTTTCCGACAACGACCTCAATCGTCATCGGTCCGCGAGCACGGGCCGGAATACGCGCCGTCAGGGTCAGGCGGTTCGTCGATCCCCGACGCGTTCGGACCTTTACGCGCTTCTTGCCCGCCCGCAGCATGGCGCTACGAATCCGCGACCGGCCCGACACGGACAGCCGCAAATTCTGTCCGCGGATCTCAAGCGCTGCGCGGACACGAGCGCTGTTCTGGGCGATCATGAGGCTGAGCGGTTTGGGTGCGATCAGCCGTGCTCGTGAGCACTTCCCAGCCCCCGGCGCGAGCGCGTAAACGCTCGATTCGAACAAGCGCACCGCGGTAGCCACCTTGCCTCCGCCACATGCAAGGGAGAAAGGTCCCTTCGCTGCAAGCGTGGTCTGCTGGCCAGCCGGCACGGCGGCCCCTGCTCGCAGCTTGCGGCCTCGTCCGGCTGACAGTGCAAACGTGGCGCGAACGGTCCGTGGGGTTGATGCTGTGGACGCAGCATTCGCCGTCGTTGCGCGAGCGCGAACGTCCTGACGAGCCTGATAACTCGACCTTGTCGCAGCGCGTCGGACGGACGGGTTCGACACCTCCGCGGCGTCTCTGACGAGCGTCAGAATCCTGGATCCCGTGAACTGGTTGGGGCGCTCGCCCCCAAAGCCACGCGGGTCGCATGATCCCGATACCCCGTTTGCTGGCGTTAGCAGTTTGCCATCGATCGTGTGCCAGAGATCAGCGGTGTAGGACGTGGTCTGGCCGAGGCTCGCGCCCCGCCCGTGAGCGCTCGCCAGCCCGACGATCCCGTCGTTGGGCGTCCAATACGGATCGGATGTGAACCCGTACGCACAGGGGGTTCCGGCGAAGGCCCAGGTCGGGATGCCAGGCGGCTTGAGCGAGAGGTTCTCGGCGCGCCTGGTGCGGCTCGTCAGATCCAACACCGCGTCGGTCCCCTTGTCATGGACGAATAGGGCAACCGCGGCCTGCACGCCGTGGCACACGACATCGAACAGCGAGCACGGCGCTTCGATGATGTTGAGCGCTAGATCCGCCCCATAGCTGCCGGTATGCGGCGTGCCGATCGTAAACAGGCCGGCCGCTCGCACCCCGTAGTCGGAGATG
>JBGTBX010000449.1:0-16788 GCA_041749115.1 Gemmatimonadaceae bacterium | reverse complement strand
CATCATCTCAGTTTCCTGACAGACAGCACGCCTGGTGTTTCGATTGAGGCAGAGTTACCGATCGGCTTCGATGTTACAAGCCGACCGCCGGACACCCATGCGTGGCAAACGATTCTCCAAAATACACCCGCGCGATTACATTGGCGAATCGATATAAGTCCGAGGCCTCTTCGGATCGGCGAGCACCTCGCGTACGTCTACGAAATGCGCCGGAGACACCCCGAGCCGTTTGATCTCGCCGAACTTGAGCGGCGTTTACGATTGGGACGACGTGAGACGGTTTGTACCGCTTTCTCGTGGCAGACCGTCGTACCGACGGATGAATTGCAATACCACGGGGAATGGCCGGACGGCTATGAGGTAAAGGATATTGGAGTTCGGGTCAACGACATGCACAGCGACGTTCCCGACACCGAAGAGATTACCCGCCTCCAGAATAGAGACTGCTTGCACGCAGAACGGAGATTCGGCAAGTGGACGGTGGACCTTCACGTCCAGCGACCTATGTTCGGTCGGATGTATCACGTCGTATATCGTCCGGCGCGGTAACGGCGACTGTGCAGTAAGAATGTAGTTCACAGACTCGTCATACTGAGCAATCAGTCGTGCGCCGAGTGCGTGTGACTTCCATGCCTTCGGCGCACGACTGATCAGTCGTGCCGCTGGCCCTCTGGCTCAGACGCTCGGTGGGAGAAGAACATGATACATTCATCGACAGTAAGCGGCGGCGCGCCCACCATCATCGCAGTCGGGGAATGCGGGCATATGTCGTTGATGGCATTGTTCCACGAGATCGAAATTCGAAACATGCGCGTACTCGATTGTGCCCGTAACATCGTGCTCAGGCCGACGCTACGGCGCTTTGTCGCCGCCGGCCACTATGCGATAACGACGCTCGAACAGTTAGGCTTTTCGGGAAGAGAATCGGTGACAGCAGTCCTGCGCAGAATAGTAGACTGCGGATACTACCCGTGCGAGCCTCAGGATGGCCTCGTGCTACGGTGCGCTGTAAGAACGCTGGTGGGCAACGAAGAGTTCTCGCTCGTAATGAATCCGATCGAAATCTCGGCCGGGATTCCATGCATCCTACATCTGACCCACTCCCAAGGGGCAGTACCAGTTCTAACGTCCAGGATGTTCGTTTTTTTGGACAGTACGTTCGGAGTGCACGACTCAATCGCCGTTCGCGTTGGACGTTGACTCAGCTGTGCGGTTGACCCACCCGACGCAACTGCGTCGGGTTTTTGAAGGCGAATGGATGCCATTCTGTCGGCTTGAGCGGCGCAACCACGGCTCGGCCCTCCGCGGACATTCAGTCCGTCGTAGGCAGCCGATTATATTCGAACGGCTTCTCTGTCATGTCAGACAAAAACCGACATGGCAGAAGATGCGTGGGGCTATCATCGACCGTTGACATGAGACTTGTTCACGCTCACTATGTGCCCGTAATGCCCTCCCTGAGGCCGCGAGCCTGGCTCGTCCTCATCGTTTCATTGTTTTCCGGTTGCGCGACGCGATCTGATCCTGGCGATCGGCAAGGGCAACTGTCCGAGCGCCGGTGAATACCAGTCCCGCAGTGCTGCGGTATCCAGGTTGTCCAGAGCTGGATCGAACAGTTCTTCGCGCTCTGGGGGATCGCCGGCTGTCAGGGTTGACCACGGGAGACTGAGGACTTCGGTATCAAAAGCCTCTTGATGCTGTGCGGCTTGCTCCTGCGCTCGCCGGCTGTCTGAAGGGAAGAGGCTGGCTGAGGGGAAAGGCCGAGGATCGTCCGAGAACCAGAGTTGTGCCGAGAACGAGCGTAATGCTACGCCTCATGTCCCTATCGTCCGCTGATATATCCCGCCACGATGTCTGGCCAAACTTGGAGCAGGCGGCCGTAAGCGCGTACATACTCCCGAAGGCGACTCACAGACGTGTCCGGCATCCCTCCGATGTCAACGGCGACCCCTTCGCCTGGATTGCGAAGCGCCGCTTCGTACGCGAGGATGAGCGCCTCTCGATCCGCCTGTAGCCCGCTCGCCTCTTTCTGCGTCGCCGTGGCCGCGCGTCGCAACGCCCCGAGAAAGCTCTCACGTTGACGGCAAACCGCGAGCAGCAGCACCTCGCGAAACCATGACTCCGAGTCGGACATTGCGACCATCTGGGCCCCAATGGAGCGCATCCCGACGGTCGGGTCGACCCCAGCCGGCGCGGCTGAGCAACGCCCGAGGAGCAACATCAGCGCGTCGTTGCAACGAATGCTCCCAGCTCGCCTCAACACGTCATCGAAGCTCGGCACCGTCCGATCACCGGCCGGATCATGCACAATGCTCAAAGGAAGAAACGCAGTGAACGCATCTGGGCGGGTTGCGCGGAGCGCCGAGCCGAAGGTACCGTCCTCATTGTAGAAGTGTGGCGCAAACGGCGGAAGGAGCCCGCGCGCATCCATCCCGAGGCAGCCCGTCATGCAGAGACCCATTGGACTAATCGTCGGCCGCTGGACGAAACGGTGGACGTCGCGAGACAGAAGGCAGCGGCGGTAATCAGCTCCGAGGCTGTGCAGCGCGGCCTGGGTCGGACCCTGGAGCGTATAGATGTAATGCGGACTCTGCATCCCGGAGTTTCCCACCACACCGAAGGCCGTCAACATCACGCGCGCGGTGCGCTCGCCGTCGAGAAATCGGGCGAGGGCCGCCGGCGGCTCCGCAAGGCAAATCGCCAGGTCCATCCATGTCGAGCGGGTCTTCCCGAGCCAGCGTTCGTGCACCCCGAGGAAGTCGAGATCGTCCGAGATCGGCGCCTCACGCAGCGAACTCTGCCGATCGGCGAAGAATCGGAAATGAGTGGGATCTCTGCGATTGCTGAGCACCAGCTCTGTCGTCGCACCGAATGACGCGAAGCGCCCCATCGTGTCGTCATCGACGAACACCACACGCTCGCCGCTCGACCGCAGAAGGAGCAGGTTCCTTGCCGCGCCCGGAGCAAAGCGATTGGGGTCGTCCCGACCGATAGCGAAACGTACGACATCCTCGGTTATCCGCTCACCGAGCGAGCGCACAAGCTCCCGACGTTCTGACGTTCCTATGAGAACTGGCTCGATGCCGTACGCGTCACGCGCCCGAGCGAGCACCGCCCTAGCCGCGGCATCATGCTCTTCGCCGCCGTCGCTTACGACGATGACAGTGATATCCCGTCCGAAACGTCGTGCGTTGGCGGCCAGGTTGACCAGGCCCCTCTCCAACAGATCAGGCCTGTGCCGCGTGATGATGCCAACTGTGCGTAGCGGTGCGAACGACTCGCTCGTTGGCCCGCTGTTTCGAGCTCTCTGGATCACGGCGCGCTCAGAGACCAACAGACCGACTGCCGCAGAGTGTGCGAATGAGGTCCGTGAGCGCGACGCGCTGCGCTTCAGGAATGAGCAGCTTTTTGACGCAGTGCTCTACATGTGCCTGAAGCGGCGCGATCGAGGATCCGCATGTGCGCAGGACTCGCGCTGCGTTGGCTGGCAACGCCGCCCAGGTGCAAGCGAAGCGCGAGTAGAGAAGGTGCTTTTCGTCGTTAAGAGTGAAGTCCTCGAACTCAAGCGCGCAGTAGGGATCGTTATCCTCAGCCATGCTGCTATAAGCCCGTAACAGATACGCACTCTGCCGGGCTGCGCCGGCGGGCCTTCAGGTTCATATAGGTCTCCGAATACAGGGCCGTCATGTAGACGCGGGAATTGCGTCCAGATCCGTGGAGTACTGGGGCCGGGTACTCGCACCGTTTCCTGCGGGCTTGACGCTGTAGGTGAACTACCGTCCTCGCCAAGCCCTCATTCCTCAGACTCCGTCCATACCAGATCCCTGTGAGCATCAGCCTGGTTACGAGTACGACACTAAGCGGCCCGCGTGCCACGTCAATCAGGGCTTCTCTTTTGCGTCGCGATCGGCCTTTCAGCATGACCGGATACGCGTCGTGGACGAGCCGAATCGAGGACGGCCGTTCGGCGATCGTCGCGCCGCCCAGATACCCTGTGCCACGCATCGCGCGGAGTGGGTCGTGATGATCGTCGAGCGTGTGGCGCCGTGAGGGACGCTATGATTAAGCGACAGGAGATTGAGAATTGAGAAAGGCGAAGGCAACCACGGATCGAGAACAAGCAACCACTACCCTACTGGCTATCGCTGCAGAACGATCTGGCGTACTTCGGCAACTATGAGAGCGTGCCCCGACCAGTGTCGCCTGAACGCGTCCTCCCTGACTCTCAATCGGCCCCACGCGGGATCGGAGATGGTCCACTCCAGCCCGCCTGCCTGCTCCACAACGACGAAGTGTCCCTCGCCGATATTCAGGTGGGCGATCCATGGGACCGGCGATTCCCCAGTACGCTGAGAGTCGTAGACCCCGCGGAGAACAATCCCATGCCCAGCTGCCAGCTGACGCAGCGTCGCCATCGAGAGGACTGCAGACTCCTGCGCTGGTCCATCGTCGTTCGGAGAGGACACGGCGGATAACCCGAGTGCCGCCGCGAGGGTATATATCGCGGCAGGACCACAATCGTTCATGTGGCGCTGCAGTACGACGCCGCTCTCGCCGATATACTCGACTCGCTCTGAGCCTGCCCATGTGATCCAACGTCGCGGCGCGTCGTTGCAAGCGGACGCCACCATGGTGATTACTATTGCAAGTGATAGCCGGTGCATCAGCGCATCCGCTCAGCTACAAACCGACGTGGACAGCGGGCTGCTAAACACCGCTCTACGGCGCCGACTTCGATTCAGCAAGGACCTGCTCGATTGCGGACTTGAACACTTGATAAGGTAAGGCGCCCATCAATCTGCGTCGAGGGATGATTCGACCGTCAGACTGAATAATGCTGATAAGAAACGTGGGCGTGGATTTAACCCCTAAACGGACCCCTTCCGCGTGGTCAGCCTTGGCCACGCTCACGCGTCCCGCGCTCAAACATCCCGCGAACGCTGATTTGTCGAGACCCAACGTTCGGGCGTGAACAAGAAAATCCGACTCTGATAGAGGTCGGTCTTGCGCATATAACTCGTCGCGCATCTGCCAGAATTTCCCCTGTTCTCTGGCGCACTCAGCCGCCTCGCTGGCCTTCAACGCGAGCGGATGAATAGCCTCCAACGGAAAGTTGCGCGCGATATAAGCGACTTTCGCGGTGTCGACAAATTCCTGTTTTAGTCTTGGGTAAACATCCCGCGCGAATTTTTTGCAAAACGGACATTCGAAGTCACTGAATTCGATTAACGCTACACGAGCGCCATCAGGCACTATGCTGGCGTCGCCCATGCTTGTTTCCAAACCTTCGACCGCCGCAATCAACGGTGGCCGTGCAGGCCGGTTCATGGATCCTGCCGGTAAACGACCGTCGACACCCGACGGCGCACCGCGTTGCCCAAGCCGTACCAGCGCCGTTGACACGGCAAGCACCATCAGCACGGCCATCATGATCGCTGTCGCGATCGACGCCATATCTGCTATGACCGCGAGTCCATTGCGCCAGCGGCTGTCTGTCGTGCTCATCTATTGCTCCAGTTTAGGACCCGTCACGAGCAACTCCTGGCGCGGATGTTTCCATCCGCGCCGCGGACCCACCTCATTTGACTGACGACGTTCTCTTCAGGAGCGTGTTACGAGCCCATGCAGACGTTGTCGTCACACCACATCGACCAACAATCCTCGTTGCCGTCGCAAAAGCAGCCTTGGTCCTGGCAGTACTCCGACCAAAGGACGCCCGAAAAGTCCATCACCTCGATCATGCTCATCTCTGGTAGATCGACATTTTCAATGCGTCCAAAGACCTCAACATATTCGGTGAATCCGAAGTTGTAGAAATGAGTATACCCGTGCATTCCGGCAAGCCAGGCGTAAACCGCGTTGTAAACGGGCTGGTACACCATCGCATCAATTAGCTCAATTTCAGCTAAGATCGCACATTGTGCAACGATGGCGGTATAGTTCGCGGTGACGGCACCGAACATCAGACCGGTTGCTATCTGCAGATCAGTACACATGAAATCCGCGAGTTTGCTTTGACCACCCACCACATAGTCCATCTCATTTTCGGTGAGGTCAACGATGCTCGAAGTCAGAAGCGTGGCGTTGGTCGGAGTCACCTCAGCCCGCAGCGGCCCGGGGAAGGCCATAAGAAAGGCCAACACTGCGGACCAGACCCTCAATCGGTACCTTATGTGAGCCACTTATTCACTCCTTTATGTTTCGTGACCGCTTGGGCTTCCACTTTGTGCGACAGTATCAATGCTGGTAGACAAACAAGCAACCGGATTGTGTTGGCGAGAATTGCAATTCGTTGGCGACATTTGACATGTCACCCAACTCGCCGTCATCGCGACGCAGCGGCCGGAATTCAGCGAGGCTTGCGAGTGGTGCGACCGTCTGTCGAACGTCGACGATAGGCTGAAGGTGAGCAGCGATGCTCGCGGCGAAATACTCGATCCAGGGAGGCGGTCGACCGGAAGCCAGATCGCCCGGCTATCTCCTTGATGCGCAGAGTCTTATCTCCCAAAAGCGCCGCCGCTACCGCCGCTCGACGACGCGCTAAATGCCATCGAAACCCATGACCGGTATGTTGCTTCAGAAGTCGACACAAGTATGCTGGCGTAATCTGTAGCTTCTGGGCGACGGTGCAAAGACGCACACGATCTTCTCGGAAGCAGCGTGAAATGATCTCTAAGGCTTTGGTCACATGGAGCTGACCCCCAGTCTGGGCCTGCGTCCACTCATTTATCAACAAGGAAAATTCCGAATCTGAACTTAGACTCTCGATAATGTCCGATGCGCCTGCCTTGACGATCTCTACGGCGGCGCGAACTGACGCTCCGGTACTGATCACCACAATAGGTGCCAGCGGGAACATTGTTCTCGACTGCTCTACACACGAAACTATTTTGTCATGGTCGGATAGGTCAATGATGACTAGCGCAGGCGGTTCAGCGTGTTCCGCTGTGGGCGACACACCGAGGCTTGACACTACAACGTTGTAGCCGGCACTTACACTCGGCGCATGTTCGTACAACGGCTGGCCAGTCGATGCAATAATCAGAATGTCCACGATATGTTGTGGGTTGTAGCTGCGGGAACAGAATGTCGCACGCAATAGGTACGCCGAATGAATATGACAGCAAAGAATTGCTATTTACTCAGCGCCTATCCGCCACGCTGGTCAACCTATTGGCCTGGGTGGGCGATAGATTGGCCAATTGGCTATAACGCCATGTGGGAATGTCGGACTTATATGGCGGCTTTTGCCGGTAAAACGTTTCAGAAGCAGCGAAGCGGGATATGGGGACTAACTCGTGGCGATGGAAAGCCGTTTGCATGTGATTGGAGCTACAACACTATGCTAGCTTCATCACTGCGACCTGCCGCGGCCCTGTTTGTGTTCCTGCTCGCCGTTCCGAATTCGGCAGCCACGGCCCAGTCTCGTCCTGGCGCGGGCGGCGAGCACAAGACTGGAACCGGGGCGAGAAGCGAGGGCGCGGGAATTATCGGGGGTCGAGTTTTCGCGAAGGACACAGGCGCGCCCTTGTGGCAGGCTGAAGTCAGGGTAACGGCGGTCGATGCCTCATCTGCCCGACCCTTGCAGACCGCCTTTACAGACACGGACGGCAAGTTCAATATCAAGGGCTTGCATGAAGGCCGTTATGTCGTAACGGCCGCGAAGGAGGGCTTTCTGGGCGCGCCGCACGTCGGAGGGGAAGGCGCCGACAAGGCCGTAACACTGACGGCCAATTCGATGTCTGCGAGTGTGGATCTAACGCTTCCGAAAGCGGGCGTCCTCGAGGGAGCGGTTACTGACGACCGTGGCAATCCGATACCAAGAGTCGTCGTAAATGCCGTACGTGTAGAGTTTGTACAGGGACGGCGCCGTTTAACTCCAGTCAACAGCGGCACAATGACCGACGACCGCGGCGAGGCGCGGTTGTTCGGGCTCGCGCCCGGACGCTACTATGTGGTTGCGATTGCCTTTAACCGGGCGCGCGCAGCTCGTGACGCTGACGGTCGAGCCATCGGGTACGCTCCGACGTACCATCCCACCGCCACCGCGCTCTCACAGGCTCAGCTATTGGTGGTCCCGGTTGGCGGGACGCGGCAATTCCGGATCACGCTGCAGCGGGCGCGATTGGCGGACATTGACGGTGTGGTAGTCGACGAAATCGGCGTGCCGCGACCTTGCGGGCTGGCAACGGCGTCCCTCCGGAATTCTGGAAACTTGATTCCCGGTAAGGGTACGAGCGTAAGAGCCGATGGATCATTTCGACTCGGCGGCCTTCCACCGGGGAATTATTCAATAACCTGCAGAGCGAACACGGGGCCAGACGGCGTGCCGTTTATAGCTACGGCTGCCGTTGTTGTCGACGGAACCGACATTCCAAACGTCGTTCTCGAACCCAAGGCGATGGTGTCAGCGACTGGGCGGATCGTCGTAAACGACAGTTTGGCACAGCGGCTGAATCCAGAGTCGATGACCGTTGGGGCAACGCTCACTGGCGATGGCACCAATCTCGGGGGCCAGCGACCAGGACGAGCGAGGCGGGATTGGACGTTTACGTTTCAGTCTTGGCCCGGCACTGCGCTTGTTCGAGTTGGGGGTGGGGGAAGGCTGCATGTCAAGGCAGTGCGGTATGAGGGACGCGACGTAACAGACGTCGGCCTAGATTTCGTCCAAGGTCGAGATCTTTACGGGATTGAAGTCGAGTTGACCGATCGCATGTCAACGCTCGAAGGTTCGGTCACTGACCGCGCGGGTAACGCGGTCGCAAGTTACATCGTCGTTGTCTTTTCGCAGGATCGCGACCGGTGGAGTCTGCCCAGCGGTCGATTTCTGGCGATCGGCCGGCCCGACCAGAACGGCGCTTTCGCGATTCAGACCCTGCCCCCCGGGCCTTTCTACGCCGTAGCACTCAATCCATCGGACGCCTCAGACTGGGCCGATCCAACGTTCTTGGAGAGCATGACATCGCAAGCCTCTTCGTTCGTGGTGAAGGACGGTGGGTCTGCGTCTCTGACCCTACGCTTGGCGGCCGTGCGTCCGCGATAAGCTAAGCGGAGGGCTTGATTTACTGGATTTCAAAGAATACCGGAGCCAGCCTGAACCGCCTCTCTCCACACATCCGCGAACCTCTGACGGTTCGTCCGCATTCGGAGAGAAAAGCGCGGCACCGACTTCTGTTGCAGCACTCCGATTTAAGAGCGAACAACTAATCTAATCTAATAAGCTGAGTGGTTCTGCTCCCTCGATTGTTTCGACTGAACAACACTCCTATTGTGGGATAATAATGCCAACGCATGTGGACAGTCTTGGAGTGTCTGCTGAGCGCCATCGCGGACGCCATCCTTCAATGGGTCTGGCGGTTTTTGTCCGGTCGAGACGATTAGCTTCAGGTTCTCAGCTTCTGAGGTGTAGCCAATGCGTCCAGCTGTTTTGAACACGGTGCATGTCGTCGCGGCTATGCTGCTTGTCGCCTTTCTGATCGTCTCCGCTTCACCAGCCGGCACTGCAGCATCGTCCTCTTTGCAGGAGCACAAGGGCTTCGTCCTTGCGGCTGGCGAGTGCACTTCGGGCGACACTGAATGTGAGTTAAGAGGCCCCAAAGCATGGACGCCGGATGAAGCTCGAGTAATCAAGCGAGCTATCGATGAGATCCACGCAGCGACTCGCGGAGCCGAGATTCTGCAGCGCGTGCAGCGCGTGCGAGCTACGTCGATTCGTCGCTACCGCGCAGGCGTGGTCGATGGCACGGCTATCCCGTTTATCAGTGCAGCCTTTCGAAGAGTTCCAGGCCCTCCGACGATTGAAATATACGACAAGGTATTGCTTGACGCCGACGCGCGAGATCTTCAAAGCGGAAAGCCGGGCTATTCCTTTCTGGCAGGCACGTTGTTGCACGAATGCCTTCACGCCATAGACATTTGGTCGTGGCGGCCAGACTTTGCTAGAACTATGGGCTTTGTCAACAGTGAAGGACGCTGGGGGTATGTTGTCACAGGTTTGGAAAATGCTATCGCAATGGCCCAATTCGATAAAGAACTGGCGAGAGTGCGGAGCCTTGGCAGCCACGTTGCGGAGTTGCGCATCAACAGGCAGTTCGCCTTGGATATGCGGCCTGTGGGCTTGCCCACGATGCAGGCAAGGAAAAGTCCATCCGAGGCATTCGCGGAAATCGGTTCTCACCTGATCCTCGATCCGGGAGCGCGGAAGTATCTTCCTGAGCCGATAGTTCGACTCTTTGACGAGCGCGTGTTCGGCGTGCCACCAGCCAAACAATGAATGTCAGTCGTGGGCTATAGGTTGACGTTTTCTGAATCGGCGCGCTCCGAGAAGCGTGAGACTTGGACGTCTGCGTTGCAAATCGAGGCCATTCACCATCGGCAATCCAACGACGATGACACTGGGATCAAGACGGTTCTCTCGGCGCGGGTACGCTTCACCGGCGGCGAGCTACTATCGCCGGCGCAGACGCTAAAGAAGGGCGTCGCCGTAGCGGACTGCACCGTATGGTCCCCATCAGTTCGGGTTCGAGTTGCGCCTCATCATGACAGGCGAGGCGGTGTCCCGTACGCAGGTCTGTCGCACGCAGGAGCTGCTGATCGAGACGGCAAGAGACCTGGCGCAAGGCACTCGAGGAGAAGGCTGGGGGCCATCGCCAGCGTTCCGAGTGCGGGCCGTAACCGCAGCAAACCAAACGGGCACTGTCTCAGTTTGACGGATCCCCGAGAAAAGTACAAGCTGGCCCTATGACGTTTCTGACCGAGTTGGCCGTAAATATTGCCCTCTGGGTAACGGAATGGGTTGTCCGCACCGTCCATGGGGATGGTCGATAATGACCCGACCGAAACGGCCACGCGATCCGAATCAGCTTGCCAAGGTGATCGCGGACCTGACGACGCGCACCGCGACGGACTCTGATCCGGACGCTGGTAAGGACGCCAAGGCCGTGGCGCGAGGGAAGCTGGGCGGGGCAAAGGGCGGGACGGCCAGCGACGATAGAAACCCCGCGTCAATCCTCGTATCAGCCGGTAATGGGTCCGTTTCGCTCACCGTTACCGCGAACTACAAGGGGCGGAAGATTACGAGCGTGGCGAAGCGCGCAGGCTCGATAGCGCAGCAGAAGGAGCGGGATTTCTGGATAGCCATCGACACAGAGACGGCGCAAGTCTCATTGCGCTCAGATCCGGATGGTGACGTATATCCGCACCCCACTGCGCTCGCGACAAGGTTCCTCCGTGAGGCGTTCACCGGAAAGTGGGTGGACTGAAAATGAGACAGTGCCACCAAACGCTCCATCGCGGGGTCTAACACGGCGCTGACAACGTCACCGGGGTCCGCAATCGCGGTTCTTACCGGAGGTGCGCGTTTTCCTCCTCCCTCGGTGACGTTGTCGGCGACTCGCGAGCAGCATGGAGGAACAATGTGCGCGCGCCGCTCGGAAAGTAGGCCAGTACGCCGCTCAGAAGGTGGGCCACCTGCAGGGCGCTTATTTCTGCGTGTTCTGAGACGACTCCAGTGAAACTGACTGCTCCTTTCGTATCCCAGCGTGAGCCGGCCTGGGCCGTCTGCTCACAATCGCCTTTGTTGCTCAGTCGATCTCGACATGCCGTAGCATCGCGCTTCGGTCTTCGCCAGCAGTGTTTCTCCACGTCACGTGCAGCGAATTGTTGACAAACTCCACAATCACTCGCTGACCGGGATTCGCGGCGTCGTCCACCACCGCACGCCATGAACCGTCGTGCCGGAGAACGGGGTCATAGCTGACGATATTCACGACCGGCTTATTCAGTGCGTCTTTTGAGTCTTTCGTGACCAGGTCTGAAAGAAGAAGTCGCAAATCTGGACGATTGCCAATGCGGCCGGAACCATTGGGACCTGCCTGCTGTGGGGCGCCACTCGCACGAAGGGCGTGGCGTGCGCTTCCCGGTGTCAACAGCGGCAATCCCTGGGCGCGACGCACTCCCTGCACACATGCCAGTGCGCCCGTCACGATCGGCGACGCACTCGACGTGCCCGAGAATTGATCGGTGTACCACAGGTCTTCGTTAGGACCACCCTGCAGATCGCCATATCCCGCTGTTGTGACTCCACGGCCCCAGCCTTGGCAATCAACACACTCGCCATGATTAGAAAAATCCAGCCTCGACCGGTCAGGACCCCAATTGTTTCCGTGGGTTCCTGGCGGTGGAGCGCCAGCGCCCACGATAATGGCACCACTGTCAGCCGTCACTCGACGGAAGGGATTGGTCCAACTCGCAGGAAAGCCCGGTGCCGCAACATCGTAAAGCGGATCATCCAGTGACTCAAACCCGTTGCCCGCGGCCTCGACGACGAGAATGCCTCGCCCAGAGGCATAGCGGATCGCCGCGTAGTCATCTGGCCACCACTCAACCGCAATAAACCCTCGCTGGTCCGGACGCGAGGCATAGTTGAAACGCGGTCCCGGGCGGTGCATTTCAAGGAGCAACAGATCTCCTGGTTGCAGTATTGACGCAGCAAGACGTATCGCGCCGGCTGACCCGAGACCGCCATGCGAAATCGCCTTAAGGTTCGCAGCAGGTGCAATACCGGTAATACCGAATGGGTTCTCATCTCCGCCAATCTCTCCCATCACGGCGGTCCCGTGATTTCGCCAGCTGACGTCGTCGTATACCGTTCCACCGACTAGACCGCCTTGGTTCTGCGCGAGATCTTCATGGCTGAAGCGCCAACCCCCTTCGATGTCGATCACTCGGACACCCTCTCCGCGCCCTCCAGCGTGGGTCCACGCGAACCAAGCATCAACTCCGGCGGGCGAGGGGCCCAAGTACCCTTGCCTATTCGTAAACGATGCCGTAGCGGGCGGCGGTGGCCCCGGCGCCGCGGTCATGCGGTTCAGGGCACGCGGCAATTCGACGGCCGGCTTGACGTACGCGCCGAGAATCCGAGGCTGTCCCGCGAGCTCCGCCGCAAGCGCGTCGAGTTGCGAAGCGGGAGCCTCAACCTTATAGAACAACTCAAGTCTGGGCCGGACACTCCCGGCGCGCATGTCTTCCCGATCGCTGTCCAATCGCTCGGGCGATAAACCGAACAGCGGCTTCATTCGCGCGCCAGCTCGAGCGAGGATTCTGGCAACCCCTGAGCGGGCTGCACCCGCACGTCCCGCACTCACGCGTGCTGCAGGGACCGTATCTTCCGCTATTACTATCAACTCGCGGTCTGCGCGTGTGTTGGACTGTAGCGCCATCGAACGTGGCTTACGTGACCGACTCGGACTCTTCTTTTTCGCCATGGACTTCAAACTCCTGTCTTCAGGGCAGTTCGGTCGGTGGTTTAGCGTAGGAATCCACGCCTGGCACACGCCCCTTCACTTGTGACACGAGATTCTCGGCACTCTCGCGATCCGGAACTTGAATCTCAAGCCAAAGGGCGCCGGCGCTCGCGTCACTGACGCGGTGTCCTCGGTACGCCGCAACGAGAGACTCGATAGCGCGCCATAAGTCTGGTTCGCTGAGGTCGCCGATTTGGACAATCACCGACCACGCGTCAGACATCAGGCGCTAGTACTGTAGATCCTGCGTAGTGAACGGGCGGGTCGGCGTGCCGCCCAAAATACGCTTCAAGACCGCATTCATCGTCCACTCATCGTTGTCAAATCCGCCGTGACTATCGCTCTTCGACTCGCTGGTAGGCCCCAATTCCGCACCGGCTATCACCAGCGATTGCCACGGACCAGTCGCCTGTTTGAAGAGTCGCTCGATCACAGGGTCCGGAGTCGCCTGTCTAGGTAACTGCTGGACGAACCTCTGCATTCCTAACAACGGAGTGTCACGACGACCCTCAAATGCGTTGCTCACGAGATATAACAACGACTTTCCATAAGGTCCGACGTCGTCGTCGCGCTCGCCGTCATCACTGAGGACAAATAGCGACGGGTGCGGACAGCGTCGGCTGCGCACATGCGAGAGCATCCGCTCACGGAATAACTGGACGGTGATCGCAGGTGCCATCAAGGACAGCGACTTGAACGAAACACCCAAGCGGATCAACTGCTCTAACGCGTAGGCGGCGAAAATGCTCCCTGCACTGTGGGCGACGACATGAAGTTCCCAGTTGTGTCTATCGGCTGCGCTCAGCTTGGCGAGAGCCTGACGGGCTTGCGCCACCACGATTTGGATCGCCCCGCGCTCGTCCGACCGCTCTGATGCAAGCCGCGCGTTCTCCTTCATCTCATTCCACATCGCCGTTCCGGGCCGGCTGACAGTGAGCTCAAAGGTTCGGTCTTTCGCTTCAATCAAGTGATCCCGAAACTTGCTCATCCATCCGCTCGCCCGCTCATCGGCTCCTGTGACGTAGTCGTTCAGAATGCTACGCAGCGTCTCTTTGCTGCCTGTCTCCCACATAATATGAATCGGATAGATTTCATTCGCCAGGCAGACATCGCGAAACGCGACCACTCGTTCCGCCACGGCCGCTTCCGCGTTCAGGCCGCCGTGTAGGTATAGCATGACCCGCCGCTTCTTCCACGACTTGGCCGCTTCGGGAATTGATTCAGTAAAGAGGCGCTTGACGTCGGCCTCAGTGGTCCAGTACATACCTGAGTCGGAAAGAAGACCGTTGTTGCCGACGTTGATGGTGTATGGGCGAATCTCCGCGAGCGGAATCGCCGTTGCCGCGCGTTGACGGCCCGCCGTCGCGTCTGGGTCTGCCTGTGTTGACCACAAGTCGATTCCTATCGGAACACCGACCTGCGCGACCCACACGTCCGTGGAATGCAGCAGGTAGTCCTCGTACGGCAGCAGCGCGAATCCGTCCGCGCCCCAATCTGTTCCCCAAGAGTTCTGAACGATGAATCCATCACGCGTATACCCCACTAAGGCCACAGCATGTCCATCAGTCGCCCGCCCTTCGCGGAGAATCGTCGGAAGGGTCCATTCGCGGTTGATTCGCTTGCGCTCTGACTTGGGATCGTTCCAGCCGGCATGAACCATCAGTGTCACGTATAAAATCCCAACGTCAGCCAGCGCCGCGTGCATGTCTCTGACGTTTCTGTGGTCCACCCGGAAATAAGCGCCACCGGGCACGTCGCGGGCTTCATTAGCGCGGTCCTGCGTGAAGTGACCGTATCCTCGCAGAGCGTCCGGCCATGCCGCGCGAGAGCAGACGCCGTGCGCGACCCATCCCTTCATCGCACCTCGAGCTGACGAGCCCTCATACGATTCGCCTGGCCACTCGTCATATCGCCGCGCCATTTCATACAACATGCGAGGACTGACTTCCGGGGAGCGGATCTTTCGTTGGCGGCGCAGAAATTGGATCAGCGCGGCAAGAGCGAATCCAGTGCAGGCTCCTTCCGATCCTTGATCCAGAATCTCAGGAACGAGCGAGCAATTGATCACGGTCGAGGGTAGAGGATTCAGCGCCGGACGATAAAGCCAATCGCGCACGTCGACGCGATCGGGCATTGCGTCGAGGGTTCGGCCGATTCGGTCGCCGGTGCTGACGGAGAGTTCTGGAGCTCGGCGTCGCTCGGCTTCAGGCCGAGTAGTTTTTGGATGTAGCTCACGGTCGGATACCCGACCCCGTGTCGGCTGTGTCCGCGAGGTTCTGGATTTCCTGGGCATCGGCCCCCTCCTCCGTCAGGATTGACGTTCGTCCTGAATTGTTCTTAGTTATCGAGAATTGCCAACGCCCTCACCGCGCCAGCCGTCAGCCGGTCGCCGGACGCGTTTGTCACTTCTGAGATTCGACTTTGTGCCACCCGACGCATCCGTTTTTTGCCGTCGCATTCCGCATCTCATCCTCAGTTTTTGCGACATGCGCCGTAGGGTCGTGTGCGCACGCCCAAACGGAGACAAGTCTCCTTGCCAAGACCGCTATCGTCGTTCCGCCGACCATCGTTAATGTGCCGGACGCGCTGTCACCCGAGACTCGATTCAAAGTGATGTCCGTCGCGCCCCACCCCTTTGTCGACATGGCCGTCGTTGGAAATTTCACTGAGCCGTCTGGCCGCTTGTCCGCCCGAACTTGGGTCGACGTCTCCAAATCCTTTAATGTGACGCCCGTCGGACCTTCGGAGATCAGGACGTATTTTGATGCGGGAATTACATCGCCGGAAACGTTCTTAATCTCCCAGACATCGCCCTTCGTCTGTGTCTGCAGCACCGAGCCGGATTGAACAATTAGAGCGAGGGCGAAAATAGAGACGCCGGTAACCATGAGCTACTCCTTAACTCTCCGAGGGAACACGCTATTTCCAAGCTGCTCAAGCCATGCCCAGGCGCGGTCCGAGAATGCACCCCCGCAAAGCGCCAGCGCTATGACCGATTCAAGACGCAACGGCACGTTCGCCGTTGTAAGCAATGCAGGGATAGCCCACGCTAGTAACACCACCATAAGACCAATTACTGCGCCCAAAATCGGTTCGGCGAACAGGAGTCGGCCCGGTAACGACACATTTGTCGACTTCGCCGTCTTCAACAACTTCGCGGCGCCACCCAGGATGCCAAATCCCAAACATGCCACCAGCGGAATCAGTTCTTCCGGCAATTCGAATATCCACGGGGCCATGCGTGTAGACCGTCGCTCCTGAAGGAACTCGCGGACGCTTCGCTCGTCGCGGAAAACGAGCCCGTCATATTCATACTGTCGCCCTCCGGCCGTAGCGGGGTCGTCGCGGACGGAAGTCGCTTGAAGCGTTCTCATGCCCATCCACGCGGCTACGCCGACATAGGCGCCCAACACTAGCCATCCGACAATGGCCACGTATTGACCCACGTGTGTTGATCTCGACCGGCTCATGAACGTCTCCGGCA
>JBGTBX010000448.1:0-6869 GCA_041749115.1 Gemmatimonadaceae bacterium | reverse complement strand
ATGAAGCGAGAGTTGTCACGTCGGCAGTTCGTCGGTGTCTCAACAAGCGCAGCGGCCGGGCTCTTTTGGGGATGTCAGCCTGATGAGCGAAAGTCCAGCGAGCCGCCTTTGGTCTTCCTGAATTATGACGAGGCTGCTCTGGACGCAGCGTACGATCAGAGCGTTTGGGCCGACAACATCGATGACGTCGTCGCGCGGATTGAGGCACGAAACGCCGCAGCAAAGCAAACACTTGCCCCCCCTGCTCGGCTATCCTACGGGTCCTCAGCGATCGAGGTGCTCGATTGGTACAAGCCCGACGGCGACGGAAAGGCTATCCATGTCCACTTTTACGGTGGCGGCTGGAGAAACGGTGAAGCCACGGGCAACGCGTACATTGCTGAATTAAGTGTCGAGGCGGGCGCTCACTGCGTGATCCCGGACTACGCGAAGGTCGGGGAAACGGGTGGCGACCTGATGCCGCTTGCTGAACAATGTCGCCGTGCCGTGGCGTGGGTCTATTCGAACGCCAGAAGGTTCGGCGCCAATCCTGAGGAGATCATTGTGTCCGGTCACTCAGCTGGCGGACACCTCGCTGGAGTCGTCCTTGCGACCGACTGGGCCAGCTACGGGCTGCCGGTCGACGTCGTTAAACGGGGCCTGTGCGTGAGCGGGATGTTCGATCTCCACCCAGTGAGCCTCTCCTCAAGAAATGAGTACGCGTCCTTCAACGAAGAGAGCATTGGCGCACTTAGTCCCATTCGGCATCTCGATCGCATCAACGCCGAGGTAGTCGTCGCTGTCGGCACACGAGAAAGCCCGGAGTTTCAACGTCAGTCGCGCGAGTTTCACGCGGCATTGGAGTCGGCGGCGTTGAACTCAAGACTTCTCGTTGCCGAAGGACTGAACCACTACGAGATCGTGCTCGATCTCGGCACCTCCGGGGGAGTGGTGCGTCAGGCTCTGACACAGCTCATCCACAAGGCCTGATCCGCGCAGGTGGTACCGCGCCTAACGAGTACCTGTGGTGCGGCGAGCCTGACGCGGCGGAGGGCACCACGTTGTTGCAGTCAAACGCTGACAATTGCGGAAGTGGGCGCTGCCCACTCACTGTACCGATTAGCTTGCAGCAGGACATGGATCGTTGGATAAACGGAAATGAGTTCGGAGGAACGGATGACGGAATCGCTGGGATTCGAGGTTGAGTTGCCGCTCGCCTTTGCGGCGGCGAAGGATGCGACGCGCGACGCCCTGAAGGCGGAAGGCTTCGGTATTCTGACGGAAATTGACCTGCAAGCCGCGTTCAAGGAGAAGCTGGGGCGCGAGTTCCGGTCGTACGCAATCCTCGGTGCCTGTAATCCGCCCCTCGCGTTCGCGGCCGTCACTGCAGACCCAGCGATTGGGCTGCTGCTGCCATGCAACGTGACGGTCGAGGCGAAGGACGCGCAGCACTCCATCGTGAGGCTCGTTGACCCACAGACCATGTTGGCGTCAGCACCGGGTGGTTTGGCACCGGAGCTGAAAGCGGTCGCGGACGACGCGAGTGAGCGAATGGGACGCGTGCTGAAAGTACTCACCGAAGTCGCGCGCGCCGCATTGCCCCAGAAGTGATGAGTAGAGACCGGCCCTGACACCTTACGGATTCAGCGTTCGTATACACATGTGAACGATGGCGGCTCATGAGCCGCGTTACATGGGAGATATTGTGGTGGAAGCATCGGCAGTCGGACATCGGGCGCAATCGATCGGAGAGGAAATTGCTAACAGCATCAGCCATGGAGCAGGATTCCTCGCCGCACTGATCGCGCTACCTGTACTGCTGATCGGCGCGGCCCCACACGGCGCGACAGCCATTGTCGGCGCGGCGGTTTTTGCTGCGAGCATGGTACTCCTGTACTTCACGTCGACGCTGTACCACGCGCTGGCCCCCAATCGCACCAAACGCATTTTCCGGATTCTCGACCACGCAGCGATCTACCTCCTGATCGCCGGCACATACACGCCGTTCACACTCGGCGTTCTGCGCGGGCCCTGGGGGTGGACGCTCTTCGGGATAATCTGGGCCCTCGCCGTGGCCGGGATCGTGCTCAAGGCGGTCAAGGGAGTTCATCACCGTCGGCTTTCCATCGGGCTTTACCTGGCGATGGGTTGGTTGATTGTGGTTGCGGCAAAGCCGTTGTGGCACGCGATGCCGGGATGGGGTCTTTTTTGGCTCGCGGCGGGTGGTATCGCGTATACGGCGGGGGTAGCGTTCTACGCGAACAGGCGGATGCGATACGCGCACTTCGTGTGGCACCTGTTCGTGCTCGCGGGTACCTCGTGTCACTTCGTTGCCGTTCTACGCTACTCGGCCTAACGAGCTTGCGTCGCGACAACGAACCGTCCTGCCCTTGGCGCGTTCGCCTGGCTCACGGTGTTCTTCACCGTGATCGTGCCGAGCTCTGCGTGGCGTGACTTCGCGGCATGGAGTGTTCGGCAAGGCACAGAGGGGAATTGGCCGCATCCGCACAGCTTAAGCTCTGGTCGTTCTGTGTCCCTCGGCATCACTCGTCCCCGTCAATGGCACATAGTGCCTGGGCCGCCTCGCTCCTCACTATTCAGACCGTGGCCGTTGTGACGGGCAACGTGATCGACAGGCACAATCCGCATTGGATTAATCAGGCTGGAACGGTCTCACGCACAGCTCATCACTGTAGAATGCTTTCACCACAAGGCACGTCAGCGGACTTCTACGCCGCCTCTGAGCCCGATCGTTAGGCTGACCTGCGGCCGTTTTCATCCTTGAGACCCGAGCCGCACGCTGGGTCAACCCGGTTCTACTCTCATGGAGCGCGAATCTCAATGACGCAGTCATTCCACGGTATCGCTGGTGGTTCTCGCACTGATGACGTTCGCCACACCGGTCCGCGCGCAGAAGCAAAACAACATCGTCGGTGCCTGGGAGTTCCGCACCGGTGGGGAGGGCGGGCAGCGTGGCCTCCTGATCTTCACGGAGTCACTCTACAGCATGATGTTCGTGCGCGGCACGGCGCCCCGCGCACGTTATCCCGATGCCCGTCGGATGACGGACGCTGAGACGGTCGTCGCGTATGGGCGCGGCCCCTTAAGGGGCTGATGCCGCGGCTCTTCGGAGGGAGCCTGCGAAAGCTCGTGGACGGCCTGAGGCGTGAATCCGAGAAGGTCGCTCGAGTCGGGGCGGATTACGGTTGCCGACGCGGGCACCAGGGAATCAATACTTCGTAATGCAATCCCAAACCCGCTGCACGGCTGCGCCTCGCGTTCAGCGCAGCCGTGTAGCAGATTTATGCTACCCGCTCAACAACCGCCGCACTACGGGGTCACCCGCGCGATTACAGCGTTTGCTTCATCGATTAACCTTTGACCCTCCGCAAACGACAGGACGGGATTGTTGCCTGACATGAGCGCGCTTACGTGATTCACAAACGCCTGAAGCGCATTCACCGCGGGCCCGGTGTTTCCTGAGCTGAGCCTGGCAATGGCGGTCTGCAGTTGAGAGGACAACGCATTGGCTTGACCGCCATTCAATGTCCCTTGCACGTTTAACTGCGAGACCAGTGATGCAATTGTCTGAACTTGCATCGCGGGAGTAAGCGCGCGTGTGAGAACGGCCAATGTAAGCTGCTGAGGTGCCGCGTACGCCGACGTAACAAAACGCAACACGTTGAACCAGTTTGTTCCGTTGAACTCGGGTTGGAATGTGTATTGGCCCTGAGTCACGTCAACAGACGAGTTTGGCGGAATCCGCGTCAATCCCTGGGGCGAGACCAGAACGTATTCAGCGCCGAGCTGACCCAGCGTTGCCGGGGGAACCGGAGGGATCGAGTTGCCCACAATAAAACCGTGCCAAACGCCAGGGGCCGAAGTGAAATTGAAACAGAACACCGCCGTATAACCCGTCGGGACATTCAGAGGGCATGGTGTATTCGTAATAACTCGCTTGACGACGTATAACGTCAGCAGCTGCGCGGGCTGCCCTGCAGGCGTGACGAAGCGGAACACATCGTTCCACACCGTACCGTTGAATTCCGACTGGAACGTGTACTCCGGTTGAGTAACATCGACGGGTCCGTTAGGCGGAATTCTGGTTAACCCCGTGGGCGATACCAAAACGTACTCGTCCCTGAGTTGCCCGAATACAGCGGGCGGTGTTGGCGCAATTGAACTGCCGACGATAAAGCCGTGCCAAGTCCCTGGAATTGACGTGTAGTTGAAACAGAACACGGTCGCGAACCCGGTCGGGGCGCTCGACGGACAGGGAGTGCTGATGATCGCAGCGGAAGGTGGGGTGACCCACTCAGAGCGTTGATCCACCAGTTCGGAGCTGGTCGGGCCATCAGTAGCACAAGCCGCGACAGCAACAACGGTAAGCCAGCGAAGACGGTTTGCCTTGATCCTCATCATATCTCGGCCTCCAGATTCGGTGTTGTTCCGGTCTGTTCATCACATGGATGGTAGATTCTACGGCGAGAGTGGCGCAATCGCAAACGCCTGCGCCAGAATGCCCGATTCGGCCCATGAGGGGCGTCAGATTTCGCGGCCGCTGTGGTCCCTGCGCGCCTCCACTGAACGCGTGATCGTTTGGGCGCCCGTGGCTTCGCTTCCAGAGCCACCGAAGGACATTGTGGCCGTCAGACACTTCTGATTCCACACGCGCCAGATAAGCGAACCCCATCACTTCGGCCAGTCTTCACCCCCAACCCACGCTCCGGCCGTTCGTTTACATCTGGCTTCGCCCGTTACCGCCAGCGGCTAAGCTGAAGGGTCAGCTCGCCGAACGCCGGCCCGCGTCGCACCTAGCGACCGGGCCGATAACGCCGGATCGTCGCACGCTCCACGTCCTCCAGTGCGAACACCACACGCTTCATCTCCCCACGAGCAAACATCGCGGCTTGATCATCAAAAAACGGCGAGTCGGGGCGCGAACTCTCACCGTACGCCAGCACCGAATACGCGCGGGGAACAGGCGTGAATTCGACCGCGAGCACCCAGCCGTCTCCGCCGCGTGCCACCCGCTTGCCATCGGGTGCGTCATTGAACTGCAGAACTCGAAAGCACCCTAACGCGCCGGTGCACCCCCCAACCGGTGAATCAACCGTGCCTCTCCGCACACGATGCACGTCACCCCACGCCACGTCGGCGCGACCATACCGCCGGGTCGCCTCCTCCACGGCCCAGGCAAAGTCTGCGGCCGCACGTGCGGGGTCGGCCAGACCGTCTGGTGTCTCGTTAGGTCTCGCCGACGTCCACGGAGTGGCAAAGGTCCGGCGCATGCGTTCACCCATGGGCGTTCCGCGCATCGCTTCCCCACCCTGCAGGTGCCTGTTGTACCACAGCTCAAACAGCACGCCGCCGCGAGAGTCGGGACCGGTCGTGCGATCCCATTTATTGATCACGTCTGCACCAGCGGCCACGGTGGGCGACGGAGACGAAGCGCGCACCGCAGTGAGCAGATCATCCGCCAAGCGCTCCCCGGCCAGCATACGATACGAATGCTTCAGACGCACCACGTCCTCAAGCGTCATCTTGGGCAGCTCGGTAGCGAGGCGCAGCCCCAGCTGCGTGCGAAAGCCCAACGCGGGTCGTGAGAAGTTCGACGGAAAGCGCGTGGAGTCGATGATCGCGTTGAGGTTGGTGTAGTGAAACGGGTCGTTCGACTGCTGAACGTAACCACCGGGTGGGTTAAGCAGCTGCGGAAGCGAATCGAAGGGCACCATGTCACGCCACATCTCGGCGCTCGTGCGTACCGGGATCGCCACTGAATCTCCCCCGGACGCATGCGGGAGGTTCGGGACGGTGGCGTTATAGACGTAAAAGATGTTCCCGGCGGCGTCGGCATACGTCAGGTTCGACGTTGTATGGGCGCGCAGGCGCATCGCATCCTTCCACTCCTCCAGATTCCGCGCGCGCATCATACGCAGGAACTGCTCACCCTTCCGGAACTCACCTTCAGCCGGCCAGCGCACGATGTACACCTTGCCGTCGGCCCGTTCAACCACCGGACCTACGTGCGTGCGCCAACGTGTGCGCACCTCCGACGAAAATCCGGCACCGTTGCGATATTCGGCGACAATATCGATGCGCTGCAGCGGATGGCTCTCGCCGTCAAGCATGTAGTGGTCTGCGCGCAGGCTGTCCACGTCGAGTGCATAAAGCGCCTCGAGGTCGGTGTTGTTGTTCGTGGTGGCGAAACCGAGATACCGGTTGAAGCCACCGACCAGCAACGCAGGGTTGCCGATACGGAAGTCGCCGTAGAAGTCCATGACGCCCGGGATCGTGACGTGCGCTTCGTAGTAACCAGCGCTCCAATCCAGGTGTGGATTGCGCAGCAGGATCGCCCGCCCCGATTTGGTGCGAGAAGGGCCGAACGCCCACGCGTTTGACCCTTCACCCTCGCGCGCAAGCGAATCCTGGCGGGCGCGCTCCCGTCGCCGCCGCGCCTGGTCAGCCCAATTGAGTGCTGCCGACGGCACGGCCTGCTCCATCCATAAAGCTGCGACGTCGGGGCCCGTGAAGTCACGCGGCACCCACGCCGGCACATCGCCCGCGTTCATCCGAACGTAGTCATTAACGCCCTGGGCAAACCCGTCATACACCGAGCGCGTCTCCTGCTGCAGTTGCAGCCACGTCTCGACGGCACGAGCGTGCGTCACACGCGCATCGAAGTCCCCTTCGAGTGAATCGCGCCCGAAGTAGCGCGCCAGGTGCCCGCGCGCGCGCACGAGTCCGTACGCCACGCGTGCGCCGTAGTCCTCCAGTTGAACCCAGGCCATCGCGTACCCGAATGCGCCGAGGTCTTCGGCCTGGATGTGTGGCACACCGTAGGTTGTGCGGCGAATCTCGACGCGATCAGAGTACGGGCGCGGGGGGGG